>NZ_RAVZ01000232.1 GCF_003611635.1 Corallococcus terminator
CTGTACGGCCGGTCAGTCCCCTGGCTCATATCGAGGGCGGGGCCACCGTCCCCGGGGCCGCAGGGGCCGCTGACGCGGGCGGACGGGCGCCCGGGGAGCGGAAGGCCAGCCCGATGGAGGGCTGGAAGGTCACTCCGCCCAGGTTCCGCTTCGCCCCGAAGAGGTCCGGCTTGCAGATGACGTAGCCGCCCGTCAGCTCGGCGTAGATGTGCACGTAGCGGTAGCCCAGGGCGAAGCCCACCGTGGAGCCCACGAAGTGGCTGCTCACCGACGTGGGCAGGCTCACGTCGAAGCCCGTCACCGGGGCGCCCTGCTGGGAGAAGTCCACCAGTTGCGGGTCCATCCGGGTGTGGCTGTAGACATACTTGGGGGCCCCATAGAGCTTGAATACATCGCCGTACTCGGCGCTCAGGTAGAGCGGCACCTCCACGTCGAAGCGGTTGAAGTCCCCCAACTGCACCACCTCCAGCACGTCCAGCACCGCTCCGGAGAACAGGTGCTTGGACACCCCCAGCCCCAGGGCCAGGTCGTAGGAGCGGTTCTTCGCCTCGCCGCCGTGCGCCAGCCGCACCTTGCCGTCGAAGCGCAGGGAGTTGCCGCTGAAGCGCCCGCCCAGGTCCAACCCGTCCACGATGCCCACCCGCACCATCAGCTCCGGGTTGACGCCCGGCGGGGCCACCACCAGGGCGATGCCGGCGGTGAGCAGGCGCTGCTGATCCTCCTCGGAGAGGTTGTAGGGCCGGCCCTCCTCGATGGCGTCCCTCGCCTCGCGCCCCTGGTCGATGCCCACGTCCACCACGTCCACGAGGGTGCCCACCGGCACGAAGACCCCCATGCTGCCCGTCACCTGGACCTGGCCTGGGGACAGCGTCTTCGCGGTCTGCATCGTGGAAAGGGGGGTGGCACAACCCACCGTGACACTGGCGAGTCCCAGCAGGAGCAGGACGGGAAGAGATCTCATGGGGTTGCAGGTTAAGCCCAATTCTGGCGCGAACGCTTCAATCCGCGCGTCCACGCTGCTAAGGGGGCTGTCGTGCGAATCAAGCAAAAACCCGAGGACTTCTCCGTGAAGGAGTCCTACCGCTTCGACGAAGCCGCCAATGGGCGGCATCGTGTCTACCTCATGGACAAGCAGAAGTTGTCCACCTTCGACGCGGTCAACCGCCTCATTACCAAGTTCGGCCTGAAGCCGGGCTCCATCAGCTACTGCGGCCTGAAGGACAAGCAGGGCCGCACCGAGCAGATCATCGCGGTGGATGGCGCTGACGTCGACATGCAGGAGCCCGACCTCCGCCTGAAGTTCCTGGGCCGGACGGACAAGGCCCTGTCGGCGCGCAACATCACCTCCAACCGCTTCTCCGTCACCGTGCGCGCCCTGACGCACGACTCGCTGGCCCCGCTCAACCTGGCCACCGCCGAGGTCAACCGCCTGGGCGTGGTGAACTACTTCGACAGCCAGCGCTTCGGCGCGCTCAAGCATGGCCAGGGCTTCATCGCCAAGGACATCATCCGGGGCGACTTCGAGGCCGCGCTGCACAACTACTTCGCCCGTCCCTCGGAGCTGGATCGCACCGAGGACGCCAAGGTGAAGGGCTTCTGGCGCGACAACTGGGGCCAGTGGGACGCGCGCGTGCCCTTCGAGGGCGCGAAGAAGTACCACCGCATCCTGCGCTCGCTGCGCGACCATCCGAACGATTGGATGCGGGCGTTCCTGCAAATCGACTCGGACTACCGGGCGATGATCCTCTTCGAGTACCAGAGCTACCTCTGGAACGAGGGCGTCCGGCGCTACCTGCAACTGCTGCTGCCGCGCGAGCACATGTTCCCCATGCGCTACCAGGCCGGCACGCTCTTGCACTTCCGGGACGCGAGCCCGGAGGTCCTGAGCACGCTGCGCGACGCGACGTTCCCGCTCGTCGGGCCGGACTCCACCTTCAGCGATCCGAAGGTGGCGGAGGCCATGGCGTGGGTGCTGGGCCGCGAGAAGCTCAAGCTCGCCGACCTGCGCATCAAGAACGCGGAGCGGCTGCTCTACTTCAAGGAAGAGCAGCGCCCGCTGCTCATGAGCCCGCACAAGCTCGTCGTGGGCCGCACGCAGAACGACGACGTGAACCGCGGCGACATCAAGGTCAACGTGGCCTTCACGCTGCCCCCGGGCGCGTACGCCACGCTCGTCATCAAGCGCCTGTTCCACTTCGAGTACACCGAGGACACGAAGGACGAAGTGCGCGCGTCGCAGCGTCCGCGCCTCGTCGCCACCGAACGGGCCGAAGCCCACGTCGAGGCGGCCCAGGCAGCGAAGCGTGAAGCCGAGGGCCCGTCGCGCCACCGCACGCTCGCCAGCCGACCGATGCGGCTGGCCCGGCCTCCCCGGGGGCTCGACGCTCCGTCCGCTCCTGAAGGCCGGTCCGACCGTTCTGACCGGGCGGGTTCGTCCCGCCGGGATGAGCGCTCCGCCCGTCCGGCCCGAGCGCCCGCTCCCCCGCCTGCCTTCACCGCCGCGCCCGTGCCGGAGCCGGAAATCCCCCTGGGTTTCCGCGCCAAGCAGCAAAAGCGCAAGGACGTGAAGGCCGAGGCCCGGGTGGAAAAGGCCGAAAAACAGCGGCTTGCAGCGGCCAAGTCCGTGAAAAAACAGAAGAGGAAGTGATGTCGGGGGGCGTCGCAATGGCCTTCCGCGACGCCCGTAGGACAAGGCGTGAACGCTCTTGCCCTCGACTCGCTGCCCATGGCCATCGGAATGCTGATGGCTGAGGACGCCGCTCCGCTCCCCTGGAAAGCGGACGTGCAGGCCGCCCGCAAGGGGGACCCGTCCGCCTTCGAATCCCTCGTTCGCAGCGTGCAACGCCCGGTGTACGGCCTGGCGTTGCGCCTGCTGCAGAACGATTCGGAGGCGGCGGAGGTCGCGCAGGAAGCCCTGCTGCGCGCGTACCAGAACCTGCACCGCTACGACGACGCGCGCCCGTTCGACCTCTGGGTGCTCGCCATCACCCGCAACCTCTGTCTGGACCTGCTCCGCCGCCGCACCAAGGTGCGCACCGAGGAGCTGGAGCCCATGAAGGAGGTCCTCCCCAGCCACGAGGCGTCCCAGTTGGACGGCGCCATCGCGCGCGAGGAGCGGCTGTCACTGGAGGCCGCCATGGAGACGCTCTCCGTGGACGACCGTGAAGTGCTGGCCCTCTATTACGTCCAGAAGCGCACCACGAAGGAGATCGCGCAGATCATGGGCTGCGCGCCCGGGACCATCATGGCCCGCCTGTTCCGGGCCCGTGAGAAACTGCGCAAGAAGATGACGCCCGCCGAGGAGGAGACCCGATGAGCCCCTGCCCCGATCTGGAAGTCCTGTTCGCGGAGCTGGAGGCGGGTGAGGGCCCCGGCCTGGACCACGCCGCGGAGTGCGAAGCCTGCGCCGCGATGATGGAAGACCACCGCCTGCTGGAGCAGGACCTCTTCCGGCTGGCGGATCCGCTGCCGCCCCCGTCGCTGGTCGTCAACGTCATGGCCCGCGTCGCCGAAAGCCCCGTTCCCCAGCGGCGCGAGGTGTGGACGGGGCTGGCCATCCTGCTGACGTCCCTGGGCGCGGGGCTGGGCTTCCTCTTCTCCAGCGACCAGGCGCTCGGTCGCTTCGGCACCGGCTTCGCTTCCACCGTGGGCAACAGCCGCGCGTTCGTGGAAGGCCTGTTCAGCGGTGCCCACGCCCTCTGGAGCACCGCGGGCGTGGCGGTGGCGTGCTTCATCGCGGTGGTCGTCCTGTCCTCCCTGTTCGGGCTGAAGCGGCTCGTCGGTTCCCCTCCTCCGTCTCTCTCCGAAGCCTGAGCGTGACCATGAAGATCCTCCCCCGACTGCTGCTTCCCACGCTCCTCCTCGGCGCCCCGCTCGCGCTCGCGGAAGGGCCCCCGGCGCCCCCCGCCGCCGCCACCGCGCCCACGCGCACCATCGACGTGAGCTTCCGCGGCTCGCTGCGGGACGCGCTCAAGACAATCGCTGAGAAGGGCGGCCTGAACCTCGTCGTCACCGGCGACCTGGACACCCCCGCGGAGGTGCGCCTGCGCGGCATTGGCGCCGAGCAGGCCCTGCGCACGGTGGCCCGCGCGTACTCGCTCCACCTGGAGCAGGACGGCTCCATCTTCACCCTGCGCCCGCTCACCACCCGGGAGAAGGAAGCCGGCACGGCCGACAACGCGCCGCCCGCCGTGCCGGTGCCGCCCATGGTGGCCGCCACGCCTCCGCCGCCGCCCGCTCCGCCCGAGCCCTTGGACGCGGAGGAAGCCGCGGAGCTGGAGGCCGCCGCCGCCGCCGCCCACGCGGAGGCCGCGAAGGAGCAGGCCGAGGAGGCCAAGCAGCGCGTGCGCGAGGAGATCCGCGACTTCCGCGACAGCTTCAAGAACAAGCGGGGCCGGCGCGGCGCCCGGGACGTGGTGGCGCGCGGACAGAACCTGGAGGTGAAGCAGGGCGAGTCCGTGGAGAGCGCGGTCGTCTACGGCGGCAACCTCATCGTGCGCGGCACGGTGGAGGACGACGCCGTCGCCTTCGGCGGCAACCTGGAGATCCACGGCCACGTGGAGGGCGACGCTCACGCCTTCGGCGGCAACGTCATCCTGGGCCCGGACGCGGAGGTGGAAGGCGACGTGTCCGCCTTCGGCGGCCAGGTGCAGAAGGCGGACGGCGCCAAGGTGGAGGGCAGCCTGGAGTCCTTTGGCGGCGCGGGCCTGGGCCGCATGGTGGCGGGTGAAATCAAGCGCGGCATGACGGAGTCCCGCGACCCCGGCGCGGCGGTGGATCCCTCGGATTCGGACGACGATGACGACGACCGTGGCAATGGGGGCGGCGGACTGGCGTCGTTCATCCTCCAGTTCGCGCTGCTCTTCGGGCTGGGCTTCCTGGGGCAGATGTTCTTCCCGGCGCGCATGAAGGAGCTGGGCGAGGAGATCCGCAGCCGCCCCGGCCAGAGCGTGTCGGTGGGGTTCGTGGGCACGCTGGCGCTCATCCCGCTGACCATCGTCCTGTGCATCACCCTCATCGGCATTCCGGTGGCGTTCGCCCTCCTGGTCGCCTCCATGCTGGGCACCGCGCTGGGCTACGCGGCCATCGCGAGCGAACTGGGCACGCGGCTGCCGGTGATGCGTGGACGCAAGACGCAGGCGGTGGTGCTGGCTTTGGGGCTGGGGGTGCTGCTGCTCATCAGCCACATCCCGGTGCTGGGCGTGCTGCTCAACCTCTTCCTCACCCCGCTGGCGTTCGGCGCGGTCATCCGCACCCGCTTCGGCTACCGCCCCCGGGGCATGCCGGAGCCCATCTTCCCCCGGGACGAAGCGCCCATCTGACGCACCCGGCCTGAGGGCCGACAGGGTTTGCCACACCGCATCAAAAAAGCTCCGCTGAAGCTCCGCTCCCCGAAGCCCCGCTCCCCGCGCACCGGGAGTGGGGCTTTTCCTTCTCCAACAAGTGCCACGCTCACCCGCCATCACCTGGGCTGTCGGCGCGAGGTGTTGACGGGGAGCGAGCGGATGCCGACAGGCTTTGACCGCCCGGGTCCGGTGCGCCATTTTGCGCGGCACCCATGCGACGCCTCCCAGACGCAACCCCGCGCGGCAGGGCCATCACCGTGGACCTCGAGGGCGAGAGCATCCCCGCCATCGAAGGCGAGCCGGTGGCGTGCTCCCTCATCGCCGCGGGCGAGAACGTCCTCTCCCGCTCCGTGAAGTACCACCGCCCGCGCGGGCCCTTCTGCTTCGCCGCGGCCTGTTCGCACTGCCTCATGCGCGTGGACGGTCTGCCCAACGTCTACACGTGCCGCACGCCCGCGAAGGAAGGCATGCGGCTGGAGCGGCAGAACGCGTACCCCTCCGCGAACGTGGACATCTTCGCGACCATCGACTGGTTCTTCCCCAAGCGCTTCGACCACCACGAGATGTTCGCGGGCGTCCCCATCGCGGAGGACGTGATGGCGAAGGTGGCCCGGCAGCTCGCGGGCCTGGGCCTGTTGCCGAAGGAGCCCGGCCCCCAGGCTCTGCCCTCGCGCACGCTCCACATCAAGGTCGCGGTGGTGGGCGGAGGCCCCGCGGGCCTGGAGGCGGCGCGTGTGCTGGCCGGCAAGGGCGTGCCCTTCCTCCTGCTGGAGCGCGACGCGAACCTGGGTGGACGGCTGGTCCACGGCACCCCGGAGGACGGAGCGCCCTTCGTGCCGGAGCCCACCGCGTTCCCGCAGGGCAGCGTGCTCAAGCGGGCCACCGTCCTGGGCCTGTACGACGACGAGCACGGCCGCTACCTCGCGGTGGCGTCGCAGGAGCCCGAAGGTCTGCGGCTCTTGAAGGTCTACGCGGAGCGCTTCCTGCTCACGGTGGGCGGCCATCCCCCCACCCTCCCCTTCGAGAACAACGATCTGCCCGGCGTGTTCGCGGGCCGCGCGGCGAGCCTGCTGCTGCGCCGCCATGACGTGGCCCCGGAGGTCGCGACGCTGGTGGGCCACGGCCTGGAGCTGCACGCACTGGCGCACCTGCTGACCCAGCGGGGCGTGGAGGTGGCCGCGGTGGTGGACTTGAAGGGCCCGCTGCCCGCGAACGCCCACCCCAAGGCGTGCGTGGGCGACGGGCTCAAGGCGCACGGCCTGCGCGGCGTGGGCGCGCTGAGCTTCACGCCGCAAGGAGGCCGCAAGCAGAAGGTGGCGTGTGACGCCATCATCGTGTCGGTGCCGGTGACGCCGGGCTTCGAGCTGGCACGCCAGGGTGGCGCGAAGGTGGAGTTCGACGCGAACGCGGGCCACTTCCGCGTGGACGCGGACGCGGACGGACGCACGCAGGCCGCGGACGTGTTCGTCGCGGGCGACGTGGCGAAGGTGGGGACGGCGAAGGACGCGGCGGCCATGGGCCAGCGCGCGGCGCAGGCGCTGCTGGGAGGGCTGTCATGAGCAAGGCGCTCGTCTGTACCTGCGAGGACGTCACCGTCTCCGACATCGAACACGCGCTGGAGCGGGGCTACCAGGACGTGGAGTCGGTGAAGCGCTTCACCGGCTTCGGCACCGGCATCTGCCAGGGCAAGAGCTGCCACTCCGCGGTCGCGGCGCTGCTCCAGAAGTCGAAGGCGCTCAAGTCCGAAGCCGTGGTGCCCTTCACGCCGCGCCCGCCGCTGTACCCCACGGAGCTGCGCCTGCTCGCGAGCGCCCCGGTGGATGAATCCGTGCCCCCCATGGGCGGCGTGCCCCAGGAGCTGGAGCACTTCCCGTCCGCGCTCAGGCCCCAGGGCCCGGTGCCGCAGAAGGCGAAGGTGGTCATCATCGGCGGCGGCATCATGGGCCTGTCGCTGGCGTACAACCTGGCGCTGCGCGGTGAGACGGACGTGGTGGTGCTGGAGCGCGGCTACCTGTGCGCGGGCGCGTCCGGCCGCAACGGCGGCGGCGTGCGCATGCAGTGGGGCACCCCGGCGCTGATTGAGCTGGCCAAGCGCTCCATCGACCTGATGAAGGTCTTCGCGCGCGACCTGGGCGTCAACGTGTGGCTGCGCCAGGGCGGCTACCTCTTCCTGGCCAAGCGCAAGGACACGGCGCTGCGGCTGGAGAAGAACGCTGTCCTGCACAACAAGTACGGCGTGCCCACGCGCATCATCACGCCGGACGCGGCGCGCGACATCGTCCCCGGCCTGACGATGAAGGACTGCCTCACCGCGGCCTACAACCCGGAGGACGGCGTCATCTTCCCCTGGGCCTTCTTGTGGGGCTACGCGCAGGGCAGCGTGAAGCGCGGCGTGAAGGTGGAGACGTACACCAACGTCACGGGCTTCGAGACGAGCAACGGCCAGGTGCGCAAGGTGAAGACGGACCGGGGCGACATCGCCTGTGACACCGTGGTGCTCGCCTCCGGCGCGTGGAGCCCCCAGGTGGCGAAGCTCGCGGACGTGGCCCTGCCCAACGAACCGCACCGGCATGAAATCCTGAGCACCGAACCGCTCAAGCCCTTCCTGTCGCCGCTGGTGTCGGTGCTCGACACGGGCCTGTACTTCAGCCAGTCCATGCGCGGCGAAATCGTGGGCGGCATGGGTGACCCGAAGGAGCCCGCCGGCCCCAACATGGGCAGCACCCTGCGCTTCGTGTCGCGCTTCGCCCGCGCCCTCACCGAACAGCTCCCCAACGTGGGCCAGGTGAAGGTGCTGCGCCAGTGGGGCGGCCTCTACGACGTCACCCCGGACAACAACCCCATCCTCGGCCGCACCCCCGGGCTGGACAACCTGCTCCAGATGTCCGGCTTCGTGGGCCATGGCTTCATGATGGCCCCCGCCGTCGCGGAGCGGATGGCGCAGTGGATGACCTCCGGCACCTCCGACGAGCTCTTCACCCGCTTCAACCTCCGCCGCTTCGAGAGCGGCACCCTGGAGCGCGAGGAGATGATCATCGGATAGAGGGGCCCGGCGCCCACCCCGCCCTGTCTCCGCTTGGGACAACAGGGCGGACCCGGTTGTCCGCAAAAGCGGCACTCCTTGAAATACGCGTAAGCCCCCGGGATGGCTGGGGATTCGCCCGGGGATGTGACGTTTCTTTACAAACGCAACCGGATTGCACGGAGCATCCACGCACCACCCCGGGGGACGCGGGGTGGCGGGCTCCCTCTGGGACACCCCTTGGCACGCGACGTGCCTTGCCCTTCGCGCCGCGCAATGCTGCGCGAAGGAGGTTCCCGTGGTCGCGAAGAAGCTCGTGGGTGCGATGCTGGTGATGGGCCTGACGGCGTGTGGTTCCATGGACCCGCAGGACCTGCCGGACGCGGAGCCGAACGGTCCGCTGGCGTCGCAGGAATCCAACGTCATCGTGGGCACGCTGAACTGGGTGAGCTCCACGTCCCTCACGGGCACGCAGGCCACGAGGGCCCGGGCGGTGGGCTACCTCTCCATCCCGGCGGTGGGCAGCCGTTGCACGGCGTGGCTCGTCTCCAACGACGTCATCATCACCAACAACCACTGCGTTGGCAGCGCGTCGGAGGCGGTGGGCGCGCGCGTGTCGTTCAACTACGAGGACAACGTCGCGTCCGCGTCGCGCATCTGGTACCCCTGCGCCACGTTCATCAAGACGTGGAGCGGCGATGACATGACGGCGCTGCGCTGCTCGGCCGTCAACGGTCAGTTGCCCGGCGCGGTGTACGGCTTCCTCGCCGTCTCCAGCACCAACGCGGCGACGAACGCGTCCGTGTACGTCGTCAACCAGAACTGCGACTACTACACGACGCCCTCCTGCGTGCCGACGAAGAAGTCCTCGCCGGGCTCCGTGCTGAACGGCAACTACAGCACCACGGACATCTCCTACAACGCGGACACGCTGGGCGGCTCGTCCGGCTCGCCCGTCATCTCCACGTCCACGAACCAGGTGGTGGCGCTGCACCACATCGGCGTCGGCGGCAACTCGCAGGGTCGCGGCACGGCGAACACCGGCGTGAAGGCCACGCGCGTGAAGGCCCGCCTCGCGGAAATCGGGCTGTAGTCCGTCCTCACGTCGCGGACGAAGGTTCCCCCTGGGCCAGCAGCACCGGCCTGGGGGGTTCGTGCGTTCCGGGCCCGGAGGGCGAAAGCAGCAGCTTCCTGCGCAGGCCGCCCAGGGCCAGTCGCCCCAGGCCCCGCTTGAAGGAGCGCGGCAGCAGGCGCAACAAACGCATCATCCACCGGTGCCCCAGGCCCGGGTACACCAGCGCTTCGCCCCGCTCGAAGCCCGCCAGGGACTCGCGGGCGCACTGGCGCAGGGACAGCTCGAAGAAGGGCGTCACCTCTTCGTCCAAAGCGGGCTCCAGCGCGAGCGGCCCCGCGGCCACGAAGGTGACGGGGATGCCCGCGTCCTTCACCTCCAGGCGCAGGGATTCGCTGAAGCCGTCCAGGAAGCGCTGCGTGGCGGCGAACGTCACCGCGCCCGGCAGGAAGAGGCGCGCCGCGCCCGAACCGATGGTGAGGATGCCTCCCCGCCCCCGCTCCAGCATGGGCCCCAGCAGCCGGTGCGTGAGCATCGCGGGGGCCAGCACGTTGGCATGCACCAGCTCCTCGATGCGCTTCCAGCGCTCTTCGGCGTACAGCCCACTGGAGGAGTGATCCGCGTTGTTGATGAGCACGTCCACGCGCACATAGTGGCGCTCCAGGTGCGCGAACAGGTCGTCCACCGCGCCGGGATCATCCAGCCGGCAGGCACGCAGCATCACCCCCAGGGTGGGGTTGCGCAGCAGCAGCTCCTCGCGCAGGGCCTTCAGCGCCTCCACCTCGCGCGCGACCAGCACCAGGGTCCTGACGCGGGGGGAGAGCAGGCGGGCAAGCTCGCGGCCGATGCCGCCAGCGGCGCCAATGATGAGCACGGTACCGTTGTCGATGGGAGGGCGCATGGGGGTGAACCTCGGGTGGAAAGCTGCCCACGCCAAGGGCGACCTGCGTGCCTGCTCCGTTGCTCAACATCCCGCGACCGGCCGCTCGCCCCCAAGGCGGGCGGACGTGCCATGTTGCGCACTTCTGGGAGGAGGACATCCATGGCTGGCCCTTCACGCATCCTCGTGCCGGTGGACCTGAAGGACGGGTCCCGTTCCGTCGTGGAGTACGCCCTGCAGCTCGCGCGGCCTTTCGGTGCGACGGTGGACATCATCCACGCCTGGGAGCCGCCGCAGTACGTGGCGCCCGACCTGCTGGTCGCCTCACCCGGTTGGGACGCGCAGTCGCTGGAGACGATGGCGCGCGACACCGCGGGCAAGGAGCTGTCCGCGCTCCTGCGCTCCCTGGAGGGCAGCGCGCCCGTGGCCCTGTCCCATCGCGTGGTGATTGGCGAGGCGGCCAACGTCGTGCTGGAGGAGGCCGAGCGCGGCAAATACGATCTCGTCGTGATGGGCACCCATCAGCGCAAGGGCATCACCCGCATGCTGCTAGGCAGCGTGGCGCAGAAGGTGGTGGGCCGCGCGGCGTGCCCGGTGCTCACGCTGCACGTCACGCCCGAAGAGAGCTGACGGCGCGGCTCAGGGCTCCGCCCACTGGCGCAAGAGGTTGTGGTACACGCCCGTCAACATCACCAGCGCGGGGCTCTTGGGCACCTCGCGCGTGAGCTGCATGATGGACGTGTCCATGTCGAAGAGCAGCGCGCGCTGGGACGCATCCCGCACCATGCTCTGCACCCAGAAGAACGACGCCAGCCGCACGCCGCGCGTCACCGGCGTGACGTGGTGCAGGCTGGTGGACGGGTAGATGATGAGGTCCCCCGCGGGCAGCTTCGCGGAGTGGTTGCCGTACGTGTCCTCCACCACCAGCTCGCCGCCGTCGTAGCTGTCCGGATCGCTCAGGAACAGCGTCGCGGACACGTCCGTGCGGATGCGCAGCGACGTGCCCGCGAGCGGCCGGATGGCGTTGTCCACGTGCGAGCCGAAGTCCATCCCCGACTCGTAGCGGTTGAACAGCGGCGGGAAGACGCGCTGGGGCAGCACGGCGGAGATGAACAGCGGGCTCTTCTCCAGGCCGGAGAGCACCAGGTCCCCCAGCTCCCACGCGGCGGGACTCCCTTCGGGAAGCTGGAGGTTCTTCTTCACCTGCGCGGACTGGCTGCCCGCGGTGGCGCGGCCGTCCTCCCACGCCGCCTTCTGGAAGACGGCGCGGCAGTGGGCGACCTGCTCGGGCGTGAGGACCTGCGGGATGTGCACCATCATGAGGACATCCTCCCACGCCCGGTTGGAGGCGCGCGCGGCTAGAACCGCACGTTCGCGGACAGCACCGCCGAGCGGCCTTCCGCCGGCACGGCCTGACCGCCGTAGTACGCGTCGTAGTAGAGCTTGTCGGTGAGGTTGTAGACGTTCAACTGCAGGTCCACCTTCTTGAACGCGTAGCTGGCGAACGCGTCGAAGCGCCAGTAGTTGGGCACCTTGGAGAGCAGCACCGTCGCGTTGGCCGGGTTGTTCACCGGGACCACGTCCTGGAACACGGCGCCGCCGCCCACGGAGAAGTTCTCCAGGATGGCGTACGTGGTCCACAGCGAGAAGCTGCGCTTGGGCGTGTTCACCAGCCGCTGGCCTTCCAGGAAGTCGTTGGTGTGCTCCTGGATGCTCGCGTCCAGGAACGTGTAGTTGGCGAACACGTTCCAGCCGCGCACGGGCGAACCCGCGACGCCAAGGTTGTAGCCCTGCACCCGCTGCTTGCCCTCAAGGATCGTCGCGGGCCCTTCCGGGTCGCTGTTGGGCACGCGGGCGTTCTTCTTGTTCGTGCGGAAGACGGCCGCGTTCATGCTCAGGCGCTCGGCGATGACGTCGGACTTGGCGCCGATTTCAAACGTCTCGTTCTTCTCCGGATCCAGGCTGACGGTGTCGTTGGCCAGCGTGGCCAGCTCCGCGCTCGGGTTGGAGGACGTGCCGTACATGCCGTAGACGCTGGTGTTCGCCACCGGGTGGAGCACCACGCCCGCGCGCCAGTTGAACAGGCCGTTCTCCTGTTCGAACGGCGTCGTCTCACCCGCGGCGTTGGTGGACGAATAGTCGCTGTGCAGGCTGTCGTAGCGGATGGTGCCCAAGAGCTCCACGTACTGGCCAATCTGCACCTGGTCGGACGCGTACACGCCCAGGTTCACCTGCCGGCTCTCGTTGGACGAGCCGAAGACGCGGTTGACGGCGGACAGGTCCGGGTTGGGGTCCGGGTTGTACAGGTCCGCGGGCAGGTTGGGGCCCGTGGGCAGGCCCACCGCGGTGAGGTTGTTGCGATCCTGGCTGCGCTGCTCACGCGACAGATCCAGTCCCACGTTGGCGGTGTGCTTGAGGAAGCCGGTGGTGAACACGCCGCGCAGGTCGGTCTGGTTCGCCAGGTACGTGTTGTCGTTGTTCGTCTCGAAGCGCTGCCGGCCGATGGTCGTCGGAGCGCCCGCCGGCGTCAGGCCGCGCGGCGCGGTGGGCCGGGCGAAGCGGTCCACGCCGCCGTAGCGCAGGGTGTTGGTGAGTTTCAGGTTGCTGCCCAGGTCCGCCAGCACGCGCGCCGTGCCGATGTGCACGTTCACGCGCTCCACGTCGGAGTCCTTCACGCCGTAGAAGTTCTCCCGAGGCACGTCCAGGGTGACGGACACCGGGTAGCCGTTGAAGTACGGCTGGCCGTAGTCCGGCACGCTGTTCTCGTGCTGGTAGAAGTAGTCCACTTCCAGCGCGACCTTGTCCGCCAGTTGGATGCGCGCGGACGGCGCGATGCCCGCCCGGTTCTCCGTGACGACGTCGCGGCCCGCCACGTCCGCCAACTGCCCCGTCGCGCTCACGCGCAGTTGGATGCGATCAGACACCTCGTGGTTGACGTCCGCCTCCACGCGGCCGGACGGCGCGGTGCCGCCCGACAGCCGCAGGTTCTGGAACGACCCCTTGCGCGGCTTCTTCGTCACCAGGTTGATGGCGCCGCCCGTGGAGCCACGGCCGAAGAGCACCGACGACGGGCCGAAGTAGACCTCCACGCCCTCCAGGTTGAACGTGTCGCGGGTGAACCAGCCCAGGTCGCGCACGCCGTCGCGCAGCGTGTCCGTCTGGGCGGAGAAGCCGCGCAGCGAGAACGAATCACCCTGCCGGCCACCCTCACCCGCCGTCACCGTGATGCCCGACACGTTGCGAAGGGCGTCGCGCAGCGTCGTCGCCTGCTGCTCCTGGATGACCCGCTCCGGCACCACCGTGATGGTCTGCGGCGTGTCCACCAGCGGCCGGGGCAGGCGCGCCAGGCTGGGCTCCGTCGCGTTGTACTTCGACGCCGCGCCCTCCACCTCCACCGTGGGCAGGACGAAGACGTCATTCGCGTCCTGGCCGGCGGACGCCGTGCCCGTCACGGGAGCATCCGCCGCCGGAGCCTCGGACGCGGGCGTCGTCGCGGCGGGGGCCGCACCCTCCACCGGACGGGCCTCCTGCACGGGCGCCGCGGGTTCGGCGGCCACCGGGGCCTCCTGCGCCACCGCCCCTCCCGCCGCCAGCGCGGAGGCGAGTCCCACCGCCTGCCCCCAGGGCCACAGCGCGCCGCGCACGCCTCCAGGGTTTCCATTCGATGAGCGGATTGCAGAACGACCGGGCTTGGCTGTGGACACGGGTCCCCTCGGGAAGATTGGTGCGGCTAAATGAGAATGATTCTCATATGCAGGACCTTGTTACATGTGACAAGATATTTCTTCCCCAAAAGAGCTGTGATTGAGGTCGCCGGGCAAACCCAGCGCTGCCAGACATCAGGCGTTCGAATGCCACACGCCTGAGAGTGAAAATGCGTCGGCCCGGAGCCGCTCGCGCGGTCCGGGCCGTGGATGTGTTTCATGAGGGGATTCTCACAAACACAATTCCAGCCAATCCTGGATACTGTGTTTCATGAGGGAAATCTCAGGCAGCGTGTGTCTTGGATTCCGGGGACTCGGGGACCGCCGCAGCCGGTGTCGCGGTCTGGGTCCGGCGGCGCGGGAAGAACCGGCGCCAGGACAGCGAATAGCCGGTGTAGACCAGGAAGACGGCGCCGAACGACGCGAGCGCGGCGATGAGCTGGCCCATCCACCCCAGCGCCTCGCCGGTGTGCAGGAAGCGCAGCCACGTGCGCACCTTGCGGCCGCTGTTGAAGTCCGCGTACGTCTCCGTGCGCAGCGCCTGTCCCGTGAACGGATCCAGTGACACCTGGACCGACGAGAACAGCGGCCACCGGTCCTGCTCGCGCACCGTGAAGGTGCTTGCCTGCGGACCACCGCGCCCGGCACCGCCTGGGCCACCCTCGCCTCGCGGACCGGCCCCACCGCGCGGGCCGCCTTCACCGCGCGCACCGGCCTCACCGCGCGAGCCGCCTTCGCCTCGCGGACCACCCTCGCCTCGCGGACCACCCTCGCCTCGCGGACCACCCTCGCCTCGCGGACCACCGCGGCCTCCTTCGGAGGCACCCTCGGGCCGACCGGCCCCTGAGTTCCCCTGCGGCGGCGTGGGCAGCCGCAAGGTGAGCGTCTCCCAGGGCTTCGCCTGCTTCATCACCACCGCGAAGAGCGCATCCAACTCCTGGGGCGCGGTGCCGGGCGCAGGCGTGGGCACGGGCACCGGCGGTGAAACACTGGGCCCCTGCGCATTGGGCGGCGGGTTGCCCGTGAGCGTGAAGACCAGGTTCGAAGCCCACTTGTAGGAAATCACCGCGCCGGACACCGTCAGCACCACCAGCACCGGCAGCGACCAGAAGCCGATGACGTTGTGCCAGTTGAAGTCGCGCGCCTTGCCCTTGAGCCCGCCGCGGAACCACAGCGTCGGCCGCATGGCGCGCAGCGTCCACTTGCGCGGCCACCACAGGAACAGGCCCGTCACGCCCAGGAAGAGAAAGGCCAGGTTGCTCGCGCCGGTGATGGCCTTGCCAATGGGGCGCTGGTCGCCCGACACCGCGAGCCAGCGGTGCGCATCCTCCATGGTGTTGAAGAACGAGCGCCAGCCCTGCGCGCCCTGCTCACGCACCTCGCCGGTGAAGGGGTGCACGTAGACGGCGCTGTTGCGCCCGGTGGCCACCACCACCACGCTGTCCGCCTCCGGGTAGAGCGTCACCGCGGTGGGCTGCGCGCCCGGCCGCGCCTCCTTCACCTTCGCGAGCATCGCGTCCACCGACAGCCGGGGCGTGCCGGAAGGCGGCGGCGCAGCGTGACGGGCATCGCGGTCCGCCCATTCGACGATCTGCGACTCGAACGCGATCGCCACGCCAGTGAAGGACATCACCCCGACGACGAGTCCGACGGTGAGACCGGACACCAGGTGGATCCAGAAGAGGACGTTTCGGAGGAGGCCAGGCTTCATGGTGTGCGTCTCTTCGAGCAGGTCACTTCAATGCGAACTTCACGGGGATCACGACCTTGACGCGAACCGGGCGCCCGTCGTGTCCCAGCGCCGGCGAGAAGCGCCAGCGTGAAACGGATTCGATGGCCGCTTCGTCCAGGCCGGGAACCGAACGCTGGATGCGCGTATAGGCCGGCTCCACGCGCCCATCCGCGCCAATCACCACGTACACCATCACCACGCCCGTGATGCCGTCCTCGCGGGCCCGGCGCGGATAGTCCGGCTTGCCCTCGAGCAGCACCGGCAGCTTCATCACTTCCCGGGGGGAGAAGATGGCCGGCGCCGCGCCCAGCCCGCCCACGCGACCTCCCGCCAGCCCGCCCACGGTGCCACCCTCCACAC
>NZ_RAVZ01000233.1 GCF_003611635.1 Corallococcus terminator
CGAGGGAAGGGGTGGGCGGCATGGGCGCTGCAATCGGGTCCGGGCAACGAACGCGACACCCCGCGCCCCGTTCCACCCGCTGCCCCTTGCTGGGAATGACCATGACGACCTCCACCGTTGCCGCCCACCGTCCGCAGTCCGGCCCCATCACCCCGACGCCGCCGCAGCCCGTGCTGGAAGCCAGCGAGGTGCTGCCGCTGGGGCAGGGGGTGGTCGCGGCCTACTCCGCCTTCAACGGCAAGTCCTACCTGGTGCCCTCGGGCTGGACGCAGGCGGACAACCTCATCGCGTGGGTGCCGCAGGAGGGCGGCGCCGCGGAGGCGTTCGGCCTGTGGTTCACGTCCGACAGCGATTCGAGCACGGCGATGCTCGCGCTGCGGGGGACGGTGACCGCCGCGGACACCCGCGCGGACGAGGAGTACGCCACCACGTCCTTCGTGCCGTACTCCGGTGCGACGATGTCCCCGGTGCCGCAGGTGCACGGCGGGTTCTGGAGCATCTACACGGGGACGGGCAGCACGGTGCCGACGTCGATGCAGGCGCAGGTGTTCGCGTGGCTGGCGGCCAACAACATCCAGACGCTCTACGTGACGGGGCACAGCCTGGGCGGAGGGCTCGCGGAGTTCCTGGCGCTGGACCTGGCGGTGAGCCAACCGTCGCTGAGCGTCACCACCGTCACCTTCGCGGCGCCGAAGGCGGGACTGTCGGATTCCTGGGGAGCGGCCTACGCCCAATACGTCACCAACCCGGCGACGGTGCGCGTCTTGAACCAGTACGACGTGGTGCCCACGCTGCCGCCCGCGCCCCGCTACACGCAGGTGGGCGAGGAGTTCGCCGTGCTCTTCTACAACACGCTCGGGGACACCAGCACGCAGGAGGCGACCATCCGGCATGAGATGGACAACTACCTCGCGGTCCTCACGCAGGCGCTGGCCGCGCCGACGCCGCCGCAGGTCTTCGTCGGCACCTTCCCGGACGGCGTCTACACGGACAGCAGCGGCAATCCGCTCCAGGACACCAGCGTGGCGCCCACGGCCGACAACGTCGCGAGCGCGAAGGCGTCCGCGCAGGCCCTGCCGCGGCCTCCGGTGGCGCAGCCTCCGCGCCGTCAGGTGGCGGTGAGGTAGTCGCGGCTACAGTTGGAACTTGAACCCGCCAATGAGCGTGCGGGGCGCGTTGGGGCGGGCGCCGTAGGGACGGCGTCCGACGATGACCGCCTCGTCCAGCAGGTTGCGGCCGCTCACGTAGAGCTGCCCCCAGCGGGTGATGTTCCAGCTTGCGTTCACGTCGAAGGTCAGCAGGGCGCCTGTCTTCACGCCTTCGGGAATCTCCCCCTGGCCCGCCTCCTCGCGCATGCTGGCCAGGTACGTGGTGCTGATGAAGGCACCCCAGCGCGCACCCTCCACGCCCACCGACGCGTAGAGCTGGTGCCGGGGCACGTACGGCAGTTCGTCTCCCGCCATCACGTTGCCGAACTGCGGATCCGACGAACGGAAGTCATTGAGCAGTTTCGTGCGCGTGAACGTGTACGACGCCGTCAGCGGGAAGGTGAGGCCGCCACCCGGACGGAAGGTCTTCTCCGCGAAGGCTTCCAGGCCGTAGATGTTCGCCGCGCCCGCGTCCACCTGCCGGTCCAGATTGTCGTTGAGACAGCCATTGGAGAAGGTGCAGACGTCGGTGAGGTTGGAGTAGTCGTTGAAGAAGCCCACCACCTCGAAGCGCTCGCCCCGGCGGGACCAGCGCGCGCCGGCCTCGTAGTTGATGCTCTTCTCCGCGGACACTTCCTGGGGCTGTCCCGGCGCGGGCGGGGAGAAGCCCCGGTAGGCCCCCGCGAACAGGCCCAGCACCGGGGTGATGGCGCCGTACACGCCCACGCCCGGCATCAGCGCCTCCAGCGAGCCGTGGTCCACGGTGCCCGCCAGCGTGTCGTGGGACTTGGAGCGGATGATCTCCAGGCGCACGCCCGGCGTCACCACCAGCGGGCCCCAGGCGATGGCGTCCGTCGCGTGCAGCGCGAGCGCGTGCGTGGAGTCCTTGTTGTCGGCGGTGACCTGCGTGGGGCCGCCCTCGGGGACCAGCTCCCCGCCCACCATCAGGAAACCGTCCTGCGTGTGGCGGCGGTCGATGCTGTCGTAGTGGTAGCGCACGCCGAACTCGGCGTTGTGCGACAGCGGGCCCGTGGTCGCCGTCCAGCGGGCGACGCTCTGGATGCCCTGGCTGACGAAGACGCGGTGGTTGGGCCCGATGAGGATGGCCTCGCCCGGGGTGGACGAGTCCAGCTCCCCCGTCAGCACGCCGTAATAGATGGCGTTGCGCGCGCTGGTGGGGTCCGCGAGCACGTCGGAGATGGAGACGCCGCGGAAGCTGTTCACCTTGCGCCAGGCACGCTCCAGGTCCTGGCGGTACAGCGACGTCGTCACCGCGATGTCGCGACCTTCCAGCACGTGGCTGAGCACCGCCTGCGTGCGGTGCCACTGCATGTGGTCGAACTGGCTGGCCTTGTAGCGGCGCAGCGGGTTGGCGGCGAAGTCCGCGTCCGACAGGCCCAGGTACGTTTCGTTGGAGCCTTCGTCGGAGTAGCCCAGCTTGAGCTGGAGCGTCTGGCGCAGCTCCCCGTCCGGCACCAGCCGGTAGCGGGCCTTGGCCATCCATTCGTTGCGGTGGAAGCCGGTGGAGGCGTCGCCGTTGTCGATGTCCTTGAAGCCGTTGCTGCGCAGGTGGACGCCTTCGATGAGGAAGCCCGCGCGTTCGGTGCTCGCGCCGAAGAAGCCGTGCGCCTTGCCGTAGAGGTACTGGCCGCCCGCGAGGTCCAGGCCGAAGGACTCCTGCGCCGGGATGTCCCGGGTGATGAGGTCCACCGAGCCGCCCACCGTCTGCGGACCCTGCTGGATGGAGGAGGGCCCCTTGAGCACGCGCACCGACTGCATGCGCGTCATCAGGGGGAAGTAGTACGCGGCGGGCGCGGAGTAGGGCGCCGGCCCGAAGAGGATGCCGTCCTCCAGCAGCGTGACTTTCTTGCTGCGGTCCGGGTTCACGCCGCGCAGGCCCAGGTTGGGGCGCAGGCCGAAGCCGTCCTCGCCGCGGCCGTACACGCCCGGCACGGACTGGAGGATGGCCTGGGGGTCGTCCAGCTCGTAGCGCTGGAGCTTCTCCGGCTTGAGGATGTGGATGGAGCCGCTCGTCTTCGTCTCGGACGTGCCCACCACCACGCTCTCGAACCTGCGGGAGTTCTCCGGCGCGGTCTCCACGACGGGCGCGTCGGCGGGCGCGGGCGTCTGTCCAGACGGTGCGGCGGGCTCCACGGAAGCGGCGGACTCCGCGGGCGCGGCGGCGGCCGGCTCGGGCGCGGGTTGTTCGGACACGGGTGGCGAAACAACCGGTGCGGCTTCGGGCGTCGGGACGGGCGAGGCCTCCGACGGCGGAGGAGGCGGGTCCTGAGGCGACTGTGCCGACGCCGACGAGGAGACGACGAAGGAAACCACCGCGACTGCCCAGGTCCGTGCACCCATGAAACGAAGACTCCCGGAGGTACGTGCGAAAAAGCGCGGCGGTCGCCCGGGCCGACGGGGAAGGCCCCCGCCGGCCCCGGAGGACCGCCGCTTACCGCGACAGCGAGCGAGGCGCGCTTTACTTCGCTTCGGCGACGCCCACGATGACGATCTTGCCGTCGGACTGGATGACGACGCTGCGCGCCACCTCTTCCAGCTTGCCGGGGATGACGTTCACCGTGACGATGCCACCCGTGCCGAAGGCGGTGTCGCGCGTGCCGTCCAGGTTGAAGCGCGCGATGGCGAACTGGTTGTCACCCGCCTCGGTGACGAAGCCCGTGGCGTACACCTTGCCGTCCAGGCCGAAGTTCACGCCCCAGAAACGGTCGTTGGCCGTCTCGGAGAAGGGCACCGGGTTGGAGAACTCCACGCCGGTCGCCACATTGCGGATGAGCAGGACCGCGTCGTCGTCCTCCGAGCCACCGGCGCGGAAACCCGCGGCGGCGACGTACTCGACACCGCCCACGTCGGCGTGCGCCACGTCGAAGAAGGCCTGGTCCGGGCGGTCGAAGTCGTACAGCTTGTAGCCTTCCGTGAAGCCGGGCGCCGTGGCCGGCTGACCGTCCTTGGTCACCTGCACCGCCATGGGCTGGACCTTGCCCGCCGTCCGGACGCCGCTGCCCACCATGAACACGCTGTCGTCCTTGAGGGCCACCGCGTCACGGCCGCGGTCGTTGTCGCCCGTCAGGTTCAGGATGAACGAACCATTGGTGCCGTACGTGGGGTCCAGCACGCCTGCCGCCGTGTAGCGGAAGGAGATGAGGTCCACCGTGCTGCCCCCCACGCCCGCCGCGCGGCCGTAGCCGGTGGTGACGTAGGAACCCGTGGACTGCCGGACCGCGGTGTAGGCCTCGGAGATGCCCCACTCCGCCGTCACGTCATTGGTGGCGAACGGCGCGGAGTTCACCACGCCCTTGGAGCCGAAGGTGGCGTCGGGCGTGCCGGCCTCGGTCAGGCGCAGCATCACGACGCGGTGGGCGCTCTGCGCGCCCACGCCCGTGGGCTGGCTCAGGTAGCCGGCGGAGAGGATGGTGCCATCCGCCTGCACGAAGCCGTGGCGCGCGGTGTCGCCCAGGCCGCCGATGTCCAGCGCGTACATGCCCTTGACCGCGGGGGCTACGGCGCCCGCGTTGAAGGTCTCGTCCAGCGCGCCGGCGGTGGTGATGCGGGCGACGACGCGGTCGGTGTCAGAGCGGGTGGCGCCTTCCGCCTTCTTGGAGCCGAACACCACCACGCGGTTCTGCGTGTCGCGGTCCGCGGACCAGAGGGCGTCACGCGCCGCGCCGGCGCCCGTGCCCAGGCTCACCCGCGCGATGCCGCCCGTGCCGAAGGTGTTGTCGAGCGTGCCGTTGGTGTTGAGGCGCACGAGCGCCAGGTCCGAGTCCGGCGTCGCGGTGGTGCCGGCGTCCGTGCTGGTGCCCGCGTCCGTCTGGGTGCCGGCATCCGTGTTGGTGCCCGCATCCGTCTGGGTGCCCGCGTCCGGCGTGGGGGTGGGCTCCTCGTCATCGCCACAGGCGCCCAGCGCGGCCACGGTGGCGCCCAGGACCAGCATGCTGGGCAGCAGCTTCTTGAAGCTCCGGTGCTTCCTCTGATTCGACATGGATACCCTCGGGTGGGTGGGTCGAAAATGAGAACGATTCTCAGATTCAATTTCTTCTACGGGGCTGCCTGCGTAGTCCCCGGGGTATTTGAAGTCAAGGCGAGGGCCGGTGTTTCCCTCTGGGGCGCACAGAATCGAGAATGATTGTCAGTCTCAAGAGGCGTTGATACTGCGAAGGGCATGATCCTCTCGCGAACCCGTCCTGATGCGCCCTCCCGTTGGGGAGTGAGGGCCCTGGCGTTCACCGCGGCGCTGTCGCTGGCGTGCAGTGACAGCAAGCCGAAGCCGGTGGATCCGCCGCCCCCGGGCGAAACCGACGTGCGCGCGGAGCTGCTGAGCGCGACGGGCGCGTGCATCCTGGGCACGGCGCGCGACTTCCTGCCGAAGGCCACGGCGTTGCAGGCGGCGACGGCGGCGTTGAGGGACGCGCCGGATGCGGCGGCGGTGACAGCGGCGCGCACGGCGTTCCATGAAGCGATGGACGTGTGGCAGGTGATGGAGTCGATGCAGGTGGGGCCGGCGGCGATGCGCAGCAGCCCGGGCGGCGCGGAGATCCGCGACAACATCTATTCGTTCCCGCTCACCAACCGGTGCTCCGTCGAGGAGCAGATCGTGTCGAAGGGCTACGAGTCGGCCAGCTTCTCCTCCAGCCTGGTGACGCGGCGCGGTTTCGTGGCGCTGGAGTACCTGCTGTTCCACGAGGGCGCGGACACGGCGTGCGGCCCCAATTCGGCCATCGTGGCGCAGGGGACGTGGGCGGCGCTGACGGCGGAGGACCGGGCGGCGCGCAAGCGGGCGTACGCGGCGGTGGTGGCGGCGGACGTGAGCACGCGCGCGCAGGCGCTGGTGGAGGCGTGGGCGCCGGAGGGCGGCAACTTCCAGAAGACGCTCGCCACGGCGGGTTCGGGCAACACGGTGTTCCCGTCCACGCAGGTGGCGCTCAATGCGATGAGCGACGCCATCTACTACGTGGAGCGCGAGGTGAAGGACCAGAAGCTGGCCCGGCCGCTGGGGCTGCGCGACTGCTCGTCGGCCACGTGCCCGGAGCTGTTGGAGTCGCAGTTCGCGGGCCGCTCGAAGCAGAACCTCATCCAGAACCTGAAGGGCTTCCGGCGCATCGTGGAGGGCTGCGGCGCGGACTACTCGGGGCCGGGCTTCGACGACGTGCTGGTGGCGGCGGGCGCGGAGGCCGTGGCCACGCGGATGCACGAGCAGGCGGTGGAGGCCGAGGCGGCGCTGGCCGCGGTGGAGGAGGCGGACCTCAAGCAGGCGCTGGTCGATGACAGGGCGTCCGTGCAGCGGCTCTATGACGACTTCAAGGGCATCACGGACGTGCTGAAGACGGACTTCATCACCACGCTGGACCTGGAGCCGCCCGCGGGCCTCGAGGGAGACAATGACTGAGTCCGCTGGAGGCGGGGACATGACGTCCTCGCGTCCATGGACACGGCTCTGGGCACGGCTGCTGGCGCCCCGGGACATCGCCGCGCTGGCGGCGTTCCGGGTGGCGCTGGGCCTGCTCATCGCCATCTCCGCGGTGCGCTTCCTGGCCTATGGCTGGGTGGGCGTCCTCTTCGCGCAGCCGAAGTTCCGCTTCACCTATTGGGGCTTCGGTTGGATTCCGCCGCTGCCCTCGTGGGGGATGCCCGCGCTCTTCATGGCGCTGGGCGTGCTGGGCGTGCTGCTGATGGTGGGGCTGTTCTACCGGGTGACGGTGGTGTTGCTGTTCGCGGTGTTCGCCTACGTGCAGTTGTTGGACGTGACGAACTACCTCAATCACTACTACCTGGTGAGCCTGCTGCTGGCGTTGATGTGTTTCATTCCGGCGCACCGGGCCTTCTCCGTGGATGCGTGGCGCAGGCCGGCGTTGAAGCGGGACTGGCTGCCGGCGTGGTGCACGGACCTGCTGCGCTTTCAGGTGGCCGTCGTCTACGTGTTCGCGGGGCTGGCGAAGTTCACCTCCGACTGGCTGGTGCACGCGCAGCCGCTCAACATCTGGCTGGCCGCGCGCACGGGGCTGCCGTGGGTGGGGCCGCTCCTGGAGCAGCGCTGGATGGCGTACGCGGCGGCCTGGGGCGGGATGCTGTTCGACAGCACCATCGTGCTGTTCCTCGTGTGGCGGCGTACGCGCCCGTTCGCGTACGTCGTCGTGCTGGGCTTCCACGCGGTGACGTTCGCGCTGTTTCCCATCGGGATGTTCCCTTTCATCATGGTGACGGGGGCGTTGGTGTTCTTCGACCCTTCGTGGCCTCACGCGCTCTGGGCCCGGGTGCGGCGGCTTCCGTGGAAGGGCGTCGCGCCTTCGTCCGGGTCCGTGGTGGCTGGCGTGCCCGGATGGAAGGGGCGGGTGGCGCTGGGCGCGGCCGTGGTCTACGCGCTCCTCCAGGTGCTGCTGCCTTTGCGCACGCATGCCTATGGCGGCAACGTGCTCTGGCATGAGCAGGGCATGCGCTTCTCCTGGCGGGTGATGACGCGGGAGAAGAACGGCAGCGCGACGTTCATGGTGCGTGACAGCGTCACCGGCCGGGAGTGGCACGTGCCGCCCAGCCAGTACCTCTCGCGGTTGCAGGAGCGGGAGATGGCGGTGCAGCCGGACCTCATCCTGCAACTGGCCCACCGCATCGCGCGGGACTACGAGGCGAAGACGCAGCACCCCGTGGAGGTGCGCGCCGACGTGCGGGTGTCCCTGAACGGCCGGCTGTCGGAGCCGCTCGTGGATCCCACCGTGGACCTGTCGCGCGAAGAGGACGGCCTGGGGCCCAAGCCGTGGATCCTCTCCGCGCCCCAGACGCCGCCGGTGCACCTGCGCCCCACGCGCACCTCGCGGGCTTCACGTGGCGCTGGCGTCAACCCTTGAAGACGTGATCCCGGTGCCACTTCAGGTAGCTGGGGTGGGGCCGCCACTCGGGGCGCTCGGGGAGGCGCAGCTTTCGGTGGGGTTGGATGATCCGGCCCAGCTCCTCGGGCACTCCTCTCGTCGCCAGGAGCACGCGGTGATCGTCGTCGATGGAGACGAGGCCGCGGTCGAACATCCAGTGGACCGTGCCGGTCAGTGCCAGGCCGTTGCGAACCGAGTCTGGGCCGTGTGAGGCCACGGGCTGGATGTGGGCCGCCTGGACCTCCGGTCTTCCTCCACCATTGATGAGTTTCAGGCCGGAGATGGCACAGGTCCGGTCGTAGGCGCGGCGCACGTTGTGGCGGAAGGCTTCGTCGCGGAAGGGGCGCGAGACGACCAGTTGTTCCAGCGGACGCTCCGGGTAGACGGGGAGGGGTTCCGCGACACCAGGGAGGGGTGTGAGCTCCCACGGCTCGTAGTTCCTGTGGAAGCCCAAACGGACGATGAGTTCGAACTCCTTGTCGTCCAGCGGGCGGACCGCGCGGCCGAAGGCGCCCTTGTTGGTGCTGCCATCCGCCTTGCGTAGCGCGCCCTCGTAGTAGAGGTCTCCCTCCCGAAACGGCACGGGATGATCGAACTCGAGGAAGTCCTCGATGAGCGCGTAGTGGTGGCCGGGGCGGTTCCTGTCCTCTTCCACCCGCTCGACGCGCGCGACGGCGAAGTACGCCTGCCGTCCGTCCGAGCTTCCCGGTCCGCTGGCCCGGCGGGGTTCGTAATAGAGGACCATCTCCCCCACCGCGGCCTCCACCTGGCGCAGGTATGTGCGCGGGAAGTGATAACGGACCTCAGGCTGGTCGTCGTAGGCCGAACCTTCCGAGGTGGTGAAGACGGCCTTCGTCATGGCGCCAGGTTAGGGCCCACGGCGCGGGGTGTACATGTGTCGGTTCTCCGCGAGCGCGCGGGGTCGCCCCCTCGCCGGCACTGTTTCAGTAAGATTCCGTACATAGCTGAAATAGCTGATTAACCTTGTATCCCGGACTCAGCCTCCGCATGAATGGTGACTCCCCCCGTGGTGAGGAGTTCGTCATGCGTTCCCCTGGTCTGCTCCGCTGGCTGTCGCTTCCGTTGGTGTCGTTGTTCGCGTCCTGTGGTCCCGCCGCTCCGGAGGCTCCGGCTGAAGCTCCGGTGGCCGTGCAGGAAGCGGCGCTCACCGAGCTGCTCTCCAACGGTGGCTTCAACAACGGCACCACGGCGCCGTGGTGGAACAACGCGAGCACGCAGTCGTATGTGGAGAGCAACCAGTGGCGCGTGGACGTGGCGGCGAACACGGCCAACGCGTGGGATGCCATCGTGGGGCAGAGCGGCCTGACGCTGGTGAGCGGTCGGGCGTACACGCTGGCCTTCACCGCCAGGGCCACGGCGACCATCACCGCGCGCGTGACGGTGCAGCAGGACGCCGCGCCCTATGCGACGACGCTCACCCAGACCTTCACGCTGGACGGCACCTCAAGGCGCTTCACCTTCCCGTTCACGTCCTCGCTGTCCACGGGCGTGGGGCAGGTGACGTTCCAGTTGGGCGGGCGGGCCAATGCCGTCACCGTGCGGCTGGATGACGTGTCGCTCACCACGGAGAGCGGCTCCACGGGCTCCGGCCCGGTGGCGATGACGAGCGGCTTCTACGTGGACCCCAACTCCAACCCGGCGGTCTGGGTGCGCGCCAACGGCGGGGATGGCCGCGCTTCGCGCATCAATGCCTCCATCGCCAGCAAGCCCATGGCGCGCTGGTTCGGCAACTGGAGTGGGGACATCACCCAGGCGGTGTCCAGCTTCGTCGGCGCGGCGGACGCGGCGGACAAGCTGCCGGTGCTGGTGGCCTACAACATCCCGGGCCGCGACTGCGGCAGCCACTCCGGCGGCGGGGCGGGCAGCGCGGACGCGTACCGCTCGTGGATCTCCGCCTTCGCGGCGGGGCTCGGCAACCGGCCCGCGGTCGTCATCATCGAGCCGGATGCCCTCGCGCAGCTCGACTGCCTCCCCAACGACTCGGAACGCCAGACGCGGCTGGGCCTGCTGCGCTACGCCTCCGAGCAGTTCCGCGACCGCGCGCCCAACACCTGGGCGTACATGGATGGAGGCAACGCGCGGTGGATCGGCGCCGACACGACGGCGCAGCGGCTGGAGTCCGCGGGCGCGCGCAACGTGCGCGGCTTCTCCCTCAACGTCTCCAACTTCTACTCCGCCAGCGAGTCCGCCACGTTCGGCAACGCGGTCAACGCCGCGCTCTCCAGCCGCTATGGCTACACGCGGCAGTTCGTCGTGGACACCAGTCGCAATGGCAATGGCTCCAACGGCGAGTGGTGCAACCCGGGGGGCCGCAAGCTGGGCACGCCTTCACAGACGGGCGGCGGCGCGGAGATGCTGCTCTGGGTGAAGGTGCCGGGGGACTCGGATGGCAACTGCGGCATCGCCCCGGGGACGCCCGCCGGTCAGTTCAGCCCGGACCTGGCGAACCGTCTCATCGACGGCACCTGAGGCCCTGCTGTTGACGTGATTCGGGCCCGTTCAGGAATGCGCATCCTGACCGGGCCCGAGCCTTGTCCTGGAGTCACACCGGCCCCGCGAGGGGCCTTGTTGTTCACTCTTCTCGATAGGAACGGTCATGACGTTGGAGACTCGGTGGATGCGTTCTCCCCGCTCACGCCTGCGGGCGCTGGTGGCGGGGGTGGTGCTGGCGGGTGGCACGGCCTGCGGACCGGAGGACGCGCAGGATGCGGCTTCGCTCACCCAGGTGGAAGCGGAGGCGACGGCGCTGCCCACGGCGGGCGGTGGCATCTTCATCACCGCGGCGGAGCTCACTCGCGCGCGTCAGCGGGCGACGGCGACGACGGAGCCCTACGCGGAGAACGCTCGCATCCTGAAGGGACGCGCGGACGCGGCGCTGACGGCCACGCCGAAGCCGTTCCGGATGACGAACATCGCCGCCATCACGTACCACTGGTGCTCGCCGGACACGGACGGCATCGACAACTCGCTGGCGGACGCGACGGGCAAGTTCACGGACGACTCGGACCGGATGCGCTCGCTCGCGCTCCAGTACGCCGTCGGCGGGGACGCGAAGTACGCGACGCGCGCGGCGCTGTTCCTGAAGACGTGGGCGTCACAGCACACGCCCGTGAACCTGCACGACCTGCACGTGGACTACGCGGCGGCGAAGCTGGATGGCCAGACGGCGGACTACTGCTCCGACCGTCCGTGGAACTTCGCGCTGGATGGCCTGTTCCAGGCGTATGGCCTCATCAACGCCAGCGACGCGTACGTGCTGCTCAAGCGCAACGGCCACACGTTCAGCGCCACGGATGACGCCGCCATCCGCGAGTGGCTGCGCAAGTCCGCCGAGGCCGTCAACTCCAGCTTCCAGGCGTGGACGCGCTGGGCGGACACGCACCCCTCCTCCGGCGCCTTCACGCGCTACCGCTCCGACAACCACCTGAGCTGGGGGCTCGCGGGGCTGCTGGCCGCGTCCGTGGCGCTCCAGGACAGCGCGCTCGCGGGCTACGTGCTGGACGGCACCGCGTGGACGGACCGCCGCAACGGCGCCTATGCCAATCCGTCCTTCATCAAGGACGTCATCAACCGCGCCATCGAGTCCGGCACGGGCACCGCCAACGAGGGCCGCATCTACGAGGAGAAGATCCTCCGCGACCCGCCCATCGGCTATTCGCTCTTCCACCTGTGGGCCATGTCGCTGGTCGCGCGCAACGCGGAGGTCAACTACGCGCGGCCGGGCTTCTGGGACTACGCGGGCCCGGGCGGCGGCACCCTGCACAAGGCCTACACGCGCTATGCGGCCTTCATCCTGGGCGAGCGTGCTTCACCCCAGGCCTCGGAGGCGGCGCCCAAGGACTACCGGTGGCTGTACGAGTTGGGCTACGCGCAGTGGCCGGAGGCGCGGCTGAAGAGCGCCATCCAGGTGGGCACGCGCAACCGCTTCATCGTGCAGAGCATGGGTCCCGTCACGCTGGTGGTGGGGGAGCCGCTCTAGCGGAAGGCAGGCCCTCTCCCCTCGGGTGCGAACCCGGGGGGAAGGGAGTCGTCAGGCGGGCGCCAGGTGCTGGCTGGCGTTCGGCCTTCATCGACAGCGCTCCACCGCCCGCGCGCAGTGGCTTCACGACTGCGAGCCCTCGTCGCGGATTGCACCCTGGGTGTGGGGGGCTACCTTTTTCGGAGAGTCACCTGACACGCAGGGAGGAATGAATGGCTTCGACTTCGACAGAGACCTTTCAAGCGAAGGAAGCGCCCAGGACTGGGTGGGGAGGCGAGACCCGGGCGGAGCCCGGTCTGCTCATCGAGGACCACGCGCTCCTGGGAGACCTGTACACGGCCGCGCTCGTGGCCCGTGACGGCTCCATCGACTTTCTCTGCCTCCCGGATTTCGACTCCGATGCGTGCTTCACGTCGCTGCTCGGAACCCCCGAGAACGGGCGGTGGAAGCTGGCTCCGAAGACGCCCGTGCGCGAGGTGCGACGCCGCTACCGCGACAAGACCCTCATCCTGGAGACGGAGTTTGATACCGACTCGGGCACGGTGCGTCTCGTGGACCTCATGCCCATCCGCAAGGGGGCCCCCCACCTGGTGCGCTGGGTGGAGGGAGTCCGCGGCACGGTGACGATGCGCTCCGATCTGCGTCCCCGGTTCGCCAATGGTTACACCGTCCCCCTGGTGAGCCAGCAGGATGGAGCCACCGCCGCCATCGCCGGTCCAGATGCGGTCTACCTGCGAGGCGGTAATGGCAAGGGGGCTCCTCCTTTCGAAGCGGAGTTCACGGTTCAAGCAGGTCAGCGGATCCCCTTCGTCCTCTCCTGGGCCCGGTCCTATGACGATCGCCCCGCGATGATCGATCCGGAGGTCGCCCTGCGTGAGACGCAGGCCTACTGGGAGGACTGGGCCTCGCGGATCCGCCCGCCCGCCGAGTACGAGGACGCGGTCGTGCGCTCGCTGCTCACCCTCAAGGCGTGCAGCTTCCAGCCCACGGGGGCGGTTGTCGCCGCGCCCACGTTCGGGCTCCCGGAGACACCGGGTGGGGAGCGCAACTGGGACTACCGGTTCTGCTGGATTCGCGACTCGGTCCTGACGTTGAACGCGCTCATGCGCGCCGAGCTCCTGGATGAGGCGGGTGCGTTCGGCCACTGGCTGGTGACCGCCATCGGAGGCGCTCCGGACCAGTTGCAGATCATGTATGGCATCCGGGGCGAGCGGCGCCTCACCGAGATCCCGCTGGACTGGCTGAGTGGATACGAAGGGGCTCGCCCCGTGCGGATAGGAAATGGTGCCTATACGCAGTTCCAGCTCGACGTCCTGGGCGAGTTCGCCGCGGTCCTCTACCTTCATGCGCAGCAGGTGGGCCGGATGTCGGAGCGCGCCGCGCAGGAGCTCAAGATCTTCGCGACGCGGGTGTCCGAGGTCTGGACGCTACCCGACCATGGCATCTGGGAGATGCGGGGGCCGAAGCACTCGTTCACCGCCTCCAAGGTGTCGGCGTGGGTCACCATCGATCGCTGGGTGCGCTCGATCGAGGAGTACGGCTTGAAGGAGGACACGGCGCCGTGGGTGGCGCTGCGGCAGACCATCTTCGATGAGGTGTGCAGCAAGGGCTTCGATCCCCAACGCAACACGTTCACGCAGTACTACGGCTCGAAGGGAGTGGATGCGAGCCTGCTCTTCATTCCGATGAGCGGGTTCCTCCCACCAGAGGATCCCCGCGTCGCCGGAACCGTGCGGGCCATCGAACAGGAGTTGATGCCGGATGGCCTGGTGCTGCGCTACCGGACGGAGGACAGCGTCGACGGTCTCTCCGGCGAGGAGGGCGTGTTCCTCGCCTGCTCCTTCTGGCTCGCGAACACCTACAAACTCATGGGAAGGACCGAGGATGCCCGGCGGCTGCTCGACAAGCTGATGGGGCTCTGCAACGACGTGGGCCTGCTCGCCGAGGAGTACCTGCCGCGTGAGCGCAGGGCGCTTGGCAACTTCCCCCAGGCGTTCAGCCATCTGGCGCTGGTGAACTGCGTCTACGAGATCGTCGGCAAATCCAAACGCTCACTGGATTCGTAGGTCGCGAGGAGAAGGCACCGCGCGAGTGTCCGGCCGGGAGCGCGGTGCCAGCCGGCGCGTGAACAGTGATGTCGGACTGGAGTGCCGCGCGCCCGGGTCCTCACTTGACGGTGGAGTGTCCCCTCCTAGCTTGTCGGCGGAGCTGGGGGGGCGGGGACCATGAGTGGATCACGAGGGGCAATCACCGCCGCGATGCGGTGGTTGGGACTGGTGGCGTCCTGGGTTCCTTTCTCCGCGCAGGCGTCGTTGTTCAGCGGGGACGCGCTGGACACCGCGGCGGACGTGATGAGCTGGGTCGTCATCGTCATCGCCCCGGTGGTGCTCATCGCCGCGTTCTGGATGCTCCACATCCTCCCGGAGAAGATCGCGGAGAAACGCCACCATCCGCAGTTGGAAGCCATCAAGACGCTGTGCTTCCTGTCGCTGTTCTTCGGGGGACTCCTGTGGCCCCTGGCGTGGATCTGGGCCTACTCCAAGCCCACCCTGTACAAGTTGGCGTACGGGGAGGACCGCGTCCGTCCCGCGCACGGCCCGGAGCTCGCCGAGGCGGGCGAGGCTGGGCACCCGGCCCATCATGCGCCGCCCTCCGAGGGTTCGTCCCCCGATGAGCGAGGGGAGCCGCACTGATGGAACTGCTCCTGCTCCTCGTCTACGCGTTCATCGTCTGGCTGCTCTTCTTCAAGTTCAAGCTGTTGCCGTGGACCTTCGTCTCCCAGGTCATCGTCGTCACGCTGCCCGTCATCGGCATCGCGGTGTTGCTCCTGCTGGCCAACGTGTACGCACCGTCCTCGTCGGACGCGCGGGTGATGAACTACGTGGTGCAGGTCGTGCCGCGGGTCTCCGGGCGCGTCATCGAGGTGCCCGTCCAGCCCAACAGTTCGGTGAAGAAGGGCGACGTGCTCTTCCGCATCGACCCCGAGTCCTCGCGGCTGGAGGTGGAGGGGATGAGGGCCAAGGTGAAGGAGCTGGAGGCGAAGGTCGCGGGCGCCCGGGCCATCGAGCGGCAACTGATATTGGAGCGCAAGACCGCCCAGGGGCGGCGGGCGTCCGTCGCGGCCCGGCTGGACCTGGTCCGCAGGCGCATCCGGCAACACACGGTGCTTGTCTCCAGCGGGGCGGGCAATCAGTTCGATTTGCAGGAGGTGCAGTCGGAGGCCCGGAACCTGGAGGGGGAGCTGGCCGCGGCGAACGCCGCCGTGGGGCAGGCCACGCAGAAGCTGGAAGCGCGCACCGAGGATGGGACGCTCGTCGACCTCGCCCAGGCGGAGGCCGGGGAGCAGCAGGCGCGCGCGACGTTGGCGGACGCGGAGTGGCGCCTCAAGGAGACCGTCACGTATGCGCCCGCGGATGGGACGGTGGTGAACCTCCAACTGCGCGCGGGCTCCTACGCGGCGGCGCTCCCCATCACTCCGGTGATGAGCTTCGTGGAGGACGAGCAGTACGTCATCGCCTACTTCAATCAGAACGAGCTGCACCAGGTCCGGCCGGGCAACGAGGCGGAGGTCACGCTGCTGACGTTCCCGAACCGGATCATCAAGTGCCGCGTCGAATCCGTGGTCTGGGCGACCGGGCAGGGGCAGCTTCCCGTCTCTGGAGTCGTCCCCGAGACGGGGTTTCAAACCCCGCCTCCCGGGCGCTACGCCGTCAAGCTCGCCGTCGAGCACGCGGAGGATGACGTGATCCTCCCGGCGGGAGCGCACGGACACGCCGCCATCTACACCGACGCGGTCCACCCGGTGCACGTCCTGCGCAAGGTGATCCTCCGCGTGGGCACCAAGCTGGACTGGCTGATTCTCAAGCTGCACTGAGGAAGGGCGGAGCATGTTCGAGCACCAAGGGCGGGTGGGGCTCCGGGTCGGGG
>NZ_RAVZ01000234.1 GCF_003611635.1 Corallococcus terminator
TCGTGGGGTAGGGGGCATTGGACGAGCCTCGTGGTAAACAGGGAGGCCCCTGTTGCCCCGGTTCGAGGAGCCCTTCACACCGTGCCCTCCTGTCTGTCCGTAGCGCTCCCGGTCCTGCTCTGGTCGACGTGCCTCCTGGCGGCTGCTCCCCACCAGGAGGTCAAGGGGGAGGCTGGGGAGGTTCTCCGTGTGGAGGTGAGCCCGGAAGGAACCTCGGCGCGGCCCATCCGGATGGGCTTGGGGCTGAGCACGACCCTGCTGTTCGACACCGACATCCAGCAGGACCAGGTGAGCCTGGAAGGGCGCGCCCAGTTCGTTCGGGTGAGCACGGGCAATGCGCTCCTCGTGCTCGTGCCTTCCGGGGAGCTGCGCGAGGGAGAAACCCTGAAGCTGTCCGTTCCGTACAAGGATGCGACCCTTCCCGCGCGGCTGGTGCTGACCCTTCAGGTCCAGAGCGAGGCGGTGGACCGTCAGGTCGAAGTCTCCCGGCGGTCCCGCTCCGCGGAGTCGTACCGCCAGGAAGCGGAGCAGTTGCGCGCGGAGCTGGAGCGCTTGCGCCATGGCGATGCGCGAAGGCCCGCGCTGGCTCCTGACAAACTGGAAGGATTCCGTGCCCTCGTGTTGGGCACGGGCGCGATCAAAGCCATCAGCGTGACTTACGAACTCCGTGGCCTGAGCTGCCAGGAACCGTGTCCCCTGCGCATTGCGCAAAGCTGGGCGTACCGAGGGGGGACACGGCGGGCCTTCCACCTTGAGTTGGAGTTGACCGGCGGCGCGCCATGGACCATCGGGCGCGCCGTGTTGTTCGACGGCAAGGGGCACGAGTGGGAATCGCTGCCGCCCTGGCAAGCCGCGCCAGTGACGCCCGGGTCGCCAACGCGGGCGACCGTGGAGTTCGAGATGAACATGGGCGAAGACCCGGGGCCCTACTCCCTGAGGATATGGGATGCGACGGGGACGCGCAGCTCGCTGTTCACGGGTGCGCGTTTCCTGTGAGGGCAACCCCCGCCGCTCAGTCGAGGAACCGGCGCTCCCAGCGGCGCAGGGCCTCATTCTCACGGAAGGGGCGTGTTGCTTCACGCGACGTCAGCCAGGGCTCCAGGAGCCGCGCCAGCTCACGGTAGGCGGGCAACACGTTTCCCTGGGATGTATCGCCCGCGTCGGGTGCATCCCCCAGGGTGATCACGGCACGGTCCTTCCCAAGCGGTTGCACGGTGGTGCCAGGGTGCGTGAGCCGGGCCCGCAGGGCCTCCGCGCCGCCCAGTTCGCCCAGGACGGGAGGTCCCAGGAAGTTCATCCAGTGGATGCCACGCACACGGGTTCCCAGGTACCGCGAGGCGTCCTCGTCGGGAACATCCATGCCTGGGTACAGGATGCGTTCTTGCTCCAGACGTTCACGCACGCCCGAAAGCTGTGACAGGGCATGGAAGGCAAGCCCCGCGTGGCCGGAGTCGAAGGGAAGGATTGTCGCCAGTTCCGACGCCAGTCTTTGAACGCGCGCGGGCCCATGTCGTTCAAGGAACGCCGTGGGAAGCCAGCATGAAATGGCGCAGACGGCACAGGCTGCATCCTCCTCAGACAACGCGCCCAGGTCCTGGCCCCGATAATTGAATTCATGGTCCGCGACACCGCTCGGACTGCCAGTCCATTGCAACCTGGGCGCGCGTTCTTCGCGCAAAGCAGTGCGCTGACCTGCCCACGCTTCGGCCGTGAGTTCCTGCCAGTCCCCTTCCATGTCGGGATACCAGGTCAGAACATCGCTGCCCACCGCCTCCAGGTAGACGTCCAGGGCGCGCAAGACGCTGGGCCCCAACTTCTGGTGGGAGCGGTGCATGTAGAAGGAAATGCAGATGCCTTCCTGGAGCACGACGGCGCCATTGCGTGCATGGACGCGAATCCGGGGCGGGGCGTTCATTCAGTGGACTCCCCATCCAGGCGCGACAAGTGAGACGTTGTCGCCGAACGCCGCGCGATAGACTTCTCCCTGGTTTTTGCCCTCATGCGGTGGTTCCTCTGGATACCTTCGCCAACTGGGATTGTTGCTGATGGGGCAGGGGAACTTGAAGTCGAAGACCTCCTGGACCTTCAGTGGATTTCCCACGTGGATGACTACATCCGGCACCAGAGTTCCCCCTGAGCTTTACTGTACGGCCTGACAGGATCAATGCCTGCTCCGCCTCGGGACTGATCAGCTCCAGTGCCTTCGTCTTGGGATCATACCGGTAGCGAGGCTTGAGGCTGAACCCGCCGGGACGTTCGACGGACAGTCGGGCCTGGACGCAGCGCATGGCCGCCTCGTGCTTCATCTGGCCCAATTGCATGGCCCGGGTGATGGGGTTCCCTGCCGCGTCCATCCCCACGACTTGCCTGCACTGCTCCGCCGTGGGCGTCTGCCCTGCGAAGAGCTGCTTGTTCACCTCCCAACTGGCTTCACTTGCACACGTCTCCATGATCTCCCGGACCCGTGCTCGCGCCGCCTCGTCCATCACCTTGAGCGCACCCGCGACGGATGCCCCCGCCTGGGCGGTGGCCCGGATACTCACGGGCAGGCTCGTCTCCTCGCCGACGGACCGGGTGCAGTACACCGGGTTCTGCCGACAGGCGTTCGAGCCCGAATCCATCGTCTGCTTGAGTTCGCGCCGAGTCCGGCCCACACCCGTGGACTGACACCCTGAGAGAAGCAGCAGGCCCATCAGGGCCGCGGTGAACCGGAAGCGCATGCCCGGAAGCGTGCCAGAAATCCCGCCATCCGCGTCCCCATCCCGGCCGCCCCGCCGTGTAGGGTTCCGCCTCAACGATGACCTCCGACCTGACGCCCGAATCCCTGCGCTGCGTCCGCGCCGATGCGCGCGAGCCCGAGGGCTACCGGGCCGCCCTCGGCGACACGCGCGCCTCCCTGCTCCACACCGATCCTCCCTATTGCCTGCTCACCCGGCGTCGCAAGGGCGGGGATCTGCGCGACCCCCGCGCGCACAAGAAGATCGACCGCAACCCCATCGTCCGCTTCGAGTCCGTGCGCGACTACCGCGTCTTCTCCGACGCCTGGCTGTCCCGCGCCGTCGCGCACCTCACCCCCGACGCGCCGCTCATCATCTGGACCAACCTGCTCGGCAAGGAGCCCATCCTCAGCGCCGCCCGCGAGCTGGGCTATCCCCACCTGCGCGGCGAATACGTCTGGGGCAAGCGCACCACCGACAAGAACGCCAACGAGCAACTGCTGCGCGTCTACGAGGTCGCCCTCGTCGTCGCCCGCACGCCCGAACCTCCGCTTGCTCCCGGTGACGCGCCCACCGTGTGGGCCGTGGTCGGTGGCTACGACGACGACGCGGAGGCCACGCAGTGGGGCGGCCACCCGCACCACAAGCCCTTCTCCGTGCTGGAGCCGCTCGTGCGCACCTGGAGCCGTCCGGGGGACACCGTGTTGGATCCGTTCGCCGGCAGCGGCTCCATGCCCTCCGCCGCCCTGCGCCTGGGCCGCCTTCCTGCCTGCATGGAGGTCGAACCCGAGTGGGCCGACCGCGTCACCCAGCGCCTGCGCGACACCGCCCGTCAGCTTCCCAGCGCGCGGTAGTAGCGCGTCTCGCTCCACGTCGGCACGTCGGTGGGACGGTGGTCCCACCAGTTCATCACCAGCGTGCGCCGCTCGCGCGAAGGCCCCAGCAGCTTGCCGTCCGGCACCTGGTTGTCCGCGTCCAGCACCCCGTGCGTCAGCGTCCCGTCGAACACCACCAGCCGGTTGGGACGCGGCGCCACCAGCGTCAGGTCCTCCAGCCGGTCCGGCGCGAGCGACGGATTCGCCGCCGACGGCAGCTCCCGCGTCACCGCCAGCGCTCCGCCGCGCACCCGGTTGAGGAACAACACCGACGAGCGCTTCGGATGCACCAGCTTCCCGGTGCTCAGCGCCAGCCGCTCATCCCGGTCCTGGTGGAAGTCCACGCGCACGTCCGTGGCCCGCATGCGCGACAGCCACCACTCCACGCCGGCAATCCGCCGCCCCTTCGCCACGGAGGGCCGCAGCGTGTGGATGACCTCCTCCACCACGTTCTCGGGCGTCCCGAAGGCGTACCAGAACGTCGTCTGGTAGGTGTTGCGCAGGCGCTCCCCCTTGAGCGCCCCCACGCGCCGCGACAGGCGGTGGAAGAGGGCAGGGGGCAGGGCGGTTTCGGTGAGCTGGACGAGGGATTCCACGGTGGGCCGGGAGCTTTCCCCCGAACGCGAGGTGGGCGCCACCTCCTTTCACCGCTAGGCTTCGCGCCCCTTTCCCCTCCAGCGGTCCGGAGGGCGCGGAGACTGCCCGGATGAAGCCCCACCAGAAGATGCTCCTCGGCATTTCCGTCGGCGCGGTGGCCGGGCTCATCGCCAACGCCGTGTTCGGGGACGCGCCCTGGCTCCGCGGCCTGGTCGAGCACGTCACCAACCCCGTGGGGCAGCTCTTCATCCGGCTGCTGCTGATGCTCGTGGTGCCCCTGCTGTTCTCCGCGCTCGTCGTCGGCGTGGCGGAACTGGACTTGAAGCAGGTGGGCCGCCTGGGCGCGCGCACGCTGGGCTACACCGTGGTCCTCTCCGTCATCTCCGTCCTCATCGGCCTGCTGCTCGTCAACACGCTGCGGCCCGGGGATGGCTTGAGCGATGAGGCCCGAGCGCTCGCCCGCACGGGCACGCAGATAAAAGCCGCGCCGCCCCCCAGTGACACGTCCGTGGGCGCGCTCTTCATGTCCATGGTGCCCACCAACCCCATCAAGGCCGCGGCGGACGGGGACATGATTGGCCTCATCGTCTTCTCGCTCATCTTCGGCCTGGGCCTGGCGCTCACCCCGGGCGAGCCCGCGCTGCGCCTCAAGGAGGCCATCCAGGGGCTCTACGACGTGATGATGAAGCTCATCGACGGGGTGCTGAACCTGGCGCCCATCGGCGTGGGCGCGCTCTTGTTCTCCATGACGGCGCGGCTGGGCTTCCACATCCTGGGCCAGTTGGCGTCGTACGTGGGCGTGGTGCTGCTAGCGCTGGGCATCCACATGTTCGTCGTCTACTCGCTGTCCGTGCGCTTCCTGGGCGGCCGCAACCCGCTGGAGTTCTTTCGCTCCTGCCGGCTGGCCATCGTCACCGCCTTCTCCACGTCCTCCTCCAGCGCCACGCTGCCCACCGCCCTCAAGGTGGCCGAGGAGAACCTCCACCTGCCGCGCAACGTGGCGCGCTTCGTGCTCACCGCCGGCTCCGCGATGAACCAGAACGGCACCGCGCTCTTCGAGGGCGTCACCGTGCTCTTCCTCGCGCAGGTGTATGGCGTGGAGCTGGGCCTGGGGCAGCAGGCGGTCATCATGTTCATCTGCGTGCTGGCGGGCATTGGCACCGCGGGCGTGCCGGCGGGCTCCATTCCGGTCATCGCCATGATCCTGGGCATGTTCAACATCCCGGTGGAGGGCCTGGGCCTCATCCTCGGCGTGGACCGCTTCCTGGACATGTGCCGCACCACGCTCAACGTCACCGGAGACCTGGCCGCCGCGGTGTACGTGTCGCGCGGCGAGCCGCCCGATCGCCCGGTCGGAGAGGAAGCAGCGGAGTCCGCCGCGTCCTGACGTCGCCGTCCCCCGGTTCCACCTTTGCCCGAAGTCTCACTCCGTCGTCCCTGAAGCCAAGGAGCTTCCTCCGCATGAAGATCGCCAACGGTCGCGTCGTCGCGCTCGAATACCGCCTCCATCTGGGAGACGGAGAGGTCATCGACCAGAGCGCCCCGGGCCAGCCGCTCGCCTATCTGCACGGGCACAAGCAGATCGTCCCCGGCCTGGAGGGCGCCCTGGACGGACTGGACGTCGGGGAGAGCAAGCAGGTGGTGGTGTCCCCGGAGCAGGGCTACGGCCAGCACAACCCCGAAGGGCTGCGCACCGTCCCCCGCACGATGCTGCCCCCGGGCTTCACGCCCCAGGTGGGCCAGACGCTGATGGCCCAGACGGAGGAGGGCAACGTCCCCCTGCGCATCCAGACCGTCAACGACGACTCCGTCGTGGTGGACCTGAACCATCCGCTCGCGGGCAAGACGCTCCACTTCGCTGTCACCGTGCGCGAAGTGCGTGACGCGACGCAGGAAGAGCTCACCCACGGCCACGTGCACGGGCCCGGCGGCGCGCACGAGTAAAGGCGCCGTCCCCGTGCAGGGACCGTTTCGTTCTCCATGGGGGCGTGCACTATCTTCGCGCCCCCATGGCTCCTCCCGTCCCGAACCCCAGCCAGCTTCGCGTCCCCGCGCCCGACCCTGACGCCGTCCCGGAACGGCCCGGTGCCTCCGCGGCCATGGATCCGGAGCTGTACTGGCGGGAGCACGTCTACCAGGGTGGAGCGCGGCAGCTCACCGTGCGCGCCATCATCGCCGGGATGCTCATTGGCGCGGTGATGTGTCTGTCCAACCTCTACGTCATCCTCAAGACGGGCTGGAGCCTGGGCGTCACCATCACCGCGTGCATCCTGGCCTTCGCGGTGTTCGGCACGCTGCGTTCGCTCAAGCTGCTGACGAAGGAGTTCACCGACCTGGAGAACAACGCCATGGGCTCCGTCGCGTCCGCGGCGGGCTACATGACGGGCGGTGGCAACATGGCCGCGGTGCCCGCGCTCCTGATGCTGACGGGCACGCTGCCGTCCGCGGGCTGGCTGATGGTGTGGTTCGGCGTCATCTCCGCGCTGGGCGTGTTCGCCGCCATCCCCATCAAGCGCCAGCTCATCAACATCGAAGCGCTCCCGTTCCCCACCGGCACCGCCACCGCGGAGACCATCCGCGCCCTGCACGGCCATGGCGAGGTGGCCCGCCGCAAGTCGCGCCTGCTGGGCCTCGCGGGCATCGTGGGCGCGCTGCTGGTGCTGGTGCGCGACGCGCGCTTCACGTGGCTCAAGAACCTGCCGGAGAAGGTGAGCCTGCCGTTCAACATCCTGGGCCGTGAGGCCGGCAAGTGGTCGCTGTCGTTCGACTTCAGCCTGCTGCTCATCGGCGCGGGCGCGCTGGTGAACTTCCGCACCGGCTGGTCCATGCTCCTGGGTGCCATCCTCAACTACGGCTTCCTGGCGCCGGAGATGTTCTCCCGGGGCGTCATCCCGGAGGTGACGTACAAGGCCATCAACAGTTGGTCGCTGTGGACGGGCTCCGCGGTGCTGGTGTCGTCGGGCCTGCTGGCGTTCGCGTTCCAGTGGAGGAGCGTGGTGCGCTCCTTCTCCGCGCTGGGCGGGCTCGTCGGCATCAAGCCGAAGGAGGGCGCGAAGGCGGATCCGCTCGCGGACATCGAGTGCCCCCCGTCCTGGTTCCCCCTGGGCTTCGCGGTGCTGGGCCCGGTGGCCGTCTTCCTGATGGCCTACCTGTTCCAGATTCCGTGGTGGGCCGGCGTGCTCGCGCTGCCGCTGGCGGTGGTGATGGGCGTCATCGCGTCGCGCGTGACGGGAGAGACGGACACCACGCCCACCAAGGCGCTGGGCCCCGTCACCCAGCTCATCTTCGGCGGGCTCGCGCCGGGCAACATCACCGCCAACATCATGAGCGCCAACGCCACGGGCGGCGTGGGGCTTCACTCGGCGGACCTGCTCACGGACCTCAAGTCCGGGTGGCTGCTGGGGGCGGCGCCGCGTCAGCAGTTCGTCGCGCAGCTCTTCGGCGTCGTCGCGGGCGCCATCGTCGTCGTGCCCGTCTTCAACCTGCTGGTGCCGACGGCGGACGTGCTGGGCACGGAGCAGTTCCCCGCGCCCGCGTCCATGGTGTGGGCCGGCGTGTCCAAGATGCTCGCGTCCGGCGTGGCCGCGCTGCACCCCACCGCGCGCATGGGCGCCCTGTGCGGAACGCTGCTGGGCGTGACGCTGGTGCTGCTGGAGCGCTGGGCCCCGCCGAAGGTGAAGGCCTTCATTCCTTCCGCGTCCGGCCTGGGGCTGGCCATCGTCATCCCCGGTTCCAGCTCCATCAGCCTCTTCGTGGGCTCGGCGCTGGCCGCACTCTTGCGCCGGGTGAAGCCGAAGCTGGCCGAGGACGCGGTGCTCCCCGTCAGCTCCGGCTTCATCGCGGGCGAGAGCCTGCTGGGCATCGCCATCGCGATGGTGAAGGCCTTCGGCTTCATGCCGAAGTAGCGGCCGGGGCGGCTCAGTCCACCTTGCTGGTGGCCCAGGACAGGCCCGCGACGAAGCGGAACGTGGGCGTGTCCAGTCCCGCGCCCACGCCCGGGCCGCCCATCACATACAGGTCCAGGCTGGACAGGGCATGGCGGCGGATGGCGATGAGCAATTCCGCCCCCACCTGGCCCCCCTGGAGCGGCACGCCGGCGAGCACGCTCACCTCGCCGCGCGTCACCTCGCCGCCCCGCGACGTCACCGTGGCGCCGAATCGCAGCTCATTGCCCAGGATGTCGCCCTCCGAATAGGACACGGGCCGCAGGTCCTGGCGCTTGCGCAGGAACACCCCTGCCTCGCCGCCCACCTGGAAGCCTTCGCCCACGTAGCCCAATTGCAGACGCGGATGCCACGCGTAGTCCTCGTACGCCTGCGCCGTGCGGCTGCCCACCGGCAGGCCCGCCGTCATCTCCAGGGCCACGTTGATGGGCGCGCCCAGGGACTGGCGCAGGACGGCCGCGCGAGCGCTCAGCCACGGCGTGGCGAGCCCTCCCGTCTTGGGCGGCGCGTACTCCAGCGTGGGCTTTCCACCCTGCATCAGGATGAAGGGCAGCTCCGCCCCGACCTCCAGCCACGACAGCACGCCGTAGCCCAACGTCAGATGCGCGGTCATCTTGTTCTCGACGAGCCCCGTGCCCTCACCCGGCTCCCAGCGCGTCTGGAAATGCATGGGCAACTGCTCGTAGTGGTAGTTCAAACCCACCCGGAGCTGCCCCGGGGCCAGCGTCCGGCCCGTCCCCACCACGAGCGAACCCAGCGCTCCCGGGTCCAATCGCAGCCGTTGCAGGTCAAACAGTGGCAGGGGGCCCTTGGGTCCACTTTCCAGGGCGTGGGCGGACAGCGGCAGGGAGAACAGCGCGGCGACGGCGGCGAGTACAGAGGCCGGACGGAGCACTTAACGACTCCTGGGACGGTGACGCGAGGCGATAGGACCCGAGCGGCGAGACTCTAGTCCGAGTCCCGCGCTGCGGAAATCCTACGCAAGGACCGGCGTGTGTTGTTTGCCTCGCGCAACGATTTGCATCCCCGCGCCCGTGGCCGTGTCTCAGGCCGGGGCTGCCGCCAGGTCCTGCAATTCCTGCCATCGCGCATAGAGCCGCTCCACCTCGGCGTTGGCGGCGTCCAATGACTGCTGGATTTCCGCCGCCTTGGACCCGTTGCTGTAGACGTTGGGGTCGGCGAGCTGGGCCTCCAGGCCGGCCTTGCGCTTTTCGGCGGCCTCGATGGTGGCCTCCATGCCGTCCAGCTCGCGTTGGTCCTTGTAGGAGAGCTTGACCGTCTTCTTCGGCGCGGCCTTCGCGGGCGCTTCCGCGCGCGGCGGCTCGTCCTTCTTCGCCTCGTTCTTCTTCGCCGTGGCGGCGGCCTTGAGGGCGGCGGCCTGCGACTGCTCACGCAGCCGCTTGTACATGTCGTAGTTGCCCTCGTAGCGGGTGACCTTGCCCTGTCCGTCGAAGGAGAGGATGGCGGTGGCCACCTTGTCGAGGAAGTAGCGGTCGTGCGTCACCAGCAGCGTGCTGCCGGCGAAGTCCAGCAGCAGCCGCTCCAGGATGTTGAGCGTGACGATGTCCAGGTCGTTGGTGGGCTCGTCCAGCACCAGCACGTTGGCGCCCTCCAGGAACAGGCGCGCCAGCAGCAGCCGGTTGCGCTCGCCGCCGGACAGCGCGCCCACCTTCATGCGCTGCATGGGCACCGGGAAGAGCAGATCCTCCAGGTAGTCGCGCAGGGCCACCTTGCGGTCCGCCAGCTCCACGTGGTCCTCGCCGTTGGAGGCCGCGTCGTACACCGTCTGGTCCGGATCCAACTGGGCGCGCTGCTGGTCGTAGTAGGCGACCTTGGTGTTCTTCCCGATGACGAGCTTCCCCTCGTCCGCGGGGATTTCGCCCAGCATCACGCGCAGGAAGGTCGTCTTGCCCACGCCGTTGGGGCCCAGGAAGCCCACGCGTTCGCCGCGCTGGAGGCGGAAGTCCACGCCGTCCAGCACCTTGCGGTCCCCGAAGGACTTCTTCAGGCCTTCGGCTTCGATGACGGTGTGGCCCAGCCGGGGCGCCGCCACCACGCGCAGGTCCGCCACCTTGGGACGCTGGAAGCCCTTCTCCGCCAGCAGCTTCTGCGCCCGCTCGATGCGCGCCTTGCTCTTGGTGCGCCGCGCCTCCGGGCCCTTGCGCAGCCACGCCACTTCCTGGGCAATCCAGCGCCCGCGCTTGTGCTCCGCCGTCTCCGCGTTCTCCTGCGCGACCAGCTTCTGCTCCACGTAGGACGCGTAGTTGCCGGGGTAGGAGACAAGGCCGCCGCCGGGCTGGATTTCGACGATGCGGTCCACCAGGTCGTCCAGGAAGTAGCGGTCGTGCGTTACCAGCAGCAGCGCGCCGGGCAGCTTGTCGAGCTCATCCTCCAGCCAGTCCACGGTGTCCGCGTCCAGGTGGTTGGTGGGCTCGTCCAGGAGCAGCAGGTCCGGGCGGGTGAGCAGGGCCCGGGCAATGGCCACGCGCTTGCGCAGGCCTCCGGAAAGCTGTGACACCGGCCGGTCCCAGTCCTTCACGCCCAGCCTGTCGAGCAGCGTCTTCGCGTGGTGTTCGGTGTCCCAGCCGCCCGCCTGTTCGATGCGGTCGCTCAGCACGGACATCTGCTCCAGCATCTTCTGGGTGGCGTTGGCGGGGTCCGCCTCCAGCTTGCGCGACAGCTCCGCGTGCGCGTCCAGGGCCGCCTTGAGCGGGGCCTGGGACACGGCCAGTTCGCTCTGCACCGTGGCGCCTTCGCCGAACTCCGGCTCCTGGGGCAGGTAGGTGACGCGGGCGCCCCGGCGGAGCTGCAGCTCGCCCAGGTCCGGCTTGGCCGCGCCGGCCAGAATCTTCATCAGGGAGGACTTGCCGGAGCCGTTGACGCCGACGAGGCCGACGCGCTCTCCCTCCTCGATGGTGAAGGTGAGGCCCTCGAAGACGGTGCGGCTGCCGAAGGCGAGCTGGACGTTGGCGGCGCGGAGCAGCGTCACGGGAAGAACCTCTGGAAAGGGGAGGGGGAAAGCGAAAGGGCGCCCCCCACTTGAGTGAGGGAGCGCCCTTCCTACTGCCAGAGCGGCGTCTGGGAAGCCCGGACTACTTGCGGGCGGCCTGGTCCGCGGCCTGCTTCTCCCTGTAGGTCGTCATCAGGGCTTCGGCCTCGTTCTTCGGAACCTGCGAGTACTTGGCGAACTCCATCGTGAACTCGCCCTTGCCCTGGGTCGCGGAGCGCAGGTCGGTGGAGTAGCCGAACATCGTGTTCAGCGGCACCTCGGCCACGGCCGTGAGGTAGCCCTCGGCCGTCTCCGTGTTGAGGATGGTGCCACGGCGCTGGTTGAGCTGACCGACGACGGAGCCCTGGAACTCCTCCGGCGCGCTGACTTCCACCTTCATGACGGGCTCCAGGATGATGGGCTTCGCGGAGGCGTAGCCCTCGCGGAAGCCCATGATGGCGGCCGTCTTGAACGCGTTTTCAGACGAGTCGACCGCGTGGAAGGCGCCGTCGTTGATGACCACGCGCAGGCCCACCACGGGGAAGCCGATGAGGCTGCCCTTCTTCACGGCCTCGGCGAAGCCCTTGTCGCACGCGGGGATGAACTCGCGCGGGATGGAGCCACCGACGATGTCGTCCACGAACTCGTACTGCTGCACGGCGTCCGAGGGCAGGGGCTCCACGTAGCCGCACACGCGCGCGAACTGACCGGAACCACCGGTCTGCTTCTTGTGCGTGTAGGCGAACTCGCCCTTCTGGCTGATGGTCTCGCGGTACGCCACCTGCGGCTTGCCGGCCTTCACTTCGCAGTCGTACTCGCGCTTCATGCGCTCGATGTAGATTTCCAGGTGGAGCTCACCCATGCCGCGGATGATGGTCTGCCCGGACTCCTCGTCGCGCGACACGCGGAAGGTGGGGTCTTCCTTGTTGAAGCGGTTGAGCGCCTTGGAGAAGTTGGTCGACTTGGCGCGGTCCTTCGGCTCCACGGCCAGCGAGATGACGGCGTCCGGAACGAACATGGACGTCATCGTGTAGTTCACGCTGCCGTCGGTGAACGTGTCGCCCGACGCGCACTCGATGCCGAACAGCGCGACGATGTCGCCCGCGGTGGCTTCGCTGACGTCGTTCATCTGGCTGGAGTGCATGCGCACGATGCGCGGCACCTTGACCTTCTTCTGGTTCACCTGGTTGACGATGAAGTCGCCCTTGGTGACGCGGCCCTGGTAGATGCGCATGTACGTGAGCTGCCCGTACCGGCCGTCCTCCAGCTTGAACGCGAGACCGACGAAGGGCTTCTCCGGATCCGACTCCAGGATGACCTTGGCCTCGTTGTTCTTCTGGTCGAGCGCCTCGTTGGTCGCTTCCTTGGGGCTCGGCAGGTAGCTGCACACCGCGTCGAGCAGGAGCTGCACGCCCTTGTTCTTGTACGCGGAGCCGCACATCACCGGCGTCATCTTCAACGCGATGGTCGCGCGGCGGACGGCCTCACGAAGCTGCTTCTCCGTGATGGTGTCCGGGTCGGTGAGGAACACCTCGCCCAGCGTGTCGTCCACGTTGGCGATGCCTTCGATCATCTCCGAGCGGCGCAGCTCGGCCTCGTCCTTCATGTCCGCGGGGATGGCCTCCTCACGGATGTTCTCGCCGTTCTCGCCGTCGAAGTAGTACGCCTTCATCGACAGCAGGTCGATGAGGCCCTGGAAGCGGTCCTCCGCGCCGATGGGGTACTGGAGGCGCACCGCGTGGTGGCCCAGCTTCTCCTTCAACTGCAGGGCCACGCGGTCGTAGTTCGCGCCAGCGCGGTCCATCTTGTTGATGAACGCGATGCGCGGAACCTTGTAGCGCTTCATCTGGCGGTCCACCGTGATGGACTGCGACTGCACGCCCGACACCGAGCAGAGCACCAGGATGGCACCGTCGAGGACGCGGAGCGCGCGCTCCACCTCGATGGTGAAGTCCACGTGTCCCGGCGTGTCGATGAGGTTGATGTTGTAGTCGCCCCACAGCGCGTACGTGGCGGCGGACTGGATGGTGATGCCCTTCTCACGCTCCAGGTCCATCGAGTCCATGATCGCGCCCACGCCGTCCTTGCCGCGGACTTCGTGGATCTCGTGGATCTTGCCCGTGTAGAACAGGATGCGCTCGGAGAGCGTCGTCTTGCCCGAGTCGATGTGGGCAGAGATACCGATGTTACGAATCTTCTCGATGGTTGCGCTGGTGGCCACGATCCGGTCCTTCTTCTCTTGAAAAAATTGCCTGAGGGAACAGAGCAGGCGGGGCCCTTACTTCCCACAGGTCTCAGTTACCAGACAAATCCGCACGATGCGGGGCGTACATCCGCCTACGTTCCGCCATCTGCTTACGGCTGAGGCTTCATAACAATGAACGCGAGCGAAAACTTCTCCCTGGCCCGCGCCTGGCTGCGCGCCTTCAACGCCCACGACGTGACGGCCCTGGTGGCGCTGTACGCCGAGGATGCAACGCACACCTCGCCCAAGATTCGCGTCCTCCATCCGGAAACGGGAGGGCGCCTGGTGGGCCGGCCGGCCCTGGAGCGGTGGTGGAAGGACGCCATCGCCCGGCTGCCGGGCCTGCGATACGAGGAGACGGCCCTGACGGCCGACGGGGACCGGGTGTTCATGGAGTACCTGAGGCATGCCCCGAATGAAGCGCCCCTGCCGGTGGCGGAGGTGTTGGACATTCGGGGCGGGCTCATCGTCGCGTCGCGCGTCTACCACGGATAAGGTGCTCCCATGGCGAACCCCCTCAATTTCGACCGGGACTTCGGTTACCTGCTGCCCTTCATGGACAAGGTGGCGTCGGCGGCGTCGGACCTGCCGGATGCCTCCGCCCGCGAGGAGCTGGTGCAGCTCATGGCGGAGGAGAAGGTGCGCTGGGAGCGGATCCGCTCGCTGCTCCAGGGGGCCTCGGGCCGGGGCGCTCCCTCCATCCAGCCCCGCGAGGCGTCCCGGCAGCCCTCGGCCGCGCCCGTGATGGCGCGCGTGTCGTCGGATGACGTAAACCGGGTGGCCCGGCGCGAGGCGGGCTTCACGGTGGGAAGCCTCAAGGACTCGCGCTGAAGCGGGCTGCGTCGTTGGATCAGGCGCTGCTGACGCGCACCTGATCCAACGCGTCGTAGGTGGCGGCCTTGTAGGCCTCCGACAGCGTCGGGTAGTTGAAGCAGGTCTCCACGAAGAGCTGCGCGGTGGAGCCGGTGAGCAGCGCGGTGAGCCCCACGTGCACCAACTCCGAGGCCTGCTCCCCCAGCACGTGCACGCCCAACAGCTTCATGTCGTCGCGGTGGAAGAGCAGCTTCAAGAGGCCCTGCCGCTCCCCGATGATCTGCCCGCGCGGGTTGGTGTCGAAGGTGGCGCGGCCCACGACGTACGGGATGCTGCGCGCGCGCAGGGACTCCTCGGTGTCGCCGGCCATGGAGACTTCCGGGATGGTGTAGATGCCGTAGGGGAGGATGGGCGTCAGCGTGCGCTTGCCCGGCCCGAAGGCGTGCTCCATCGCGATGCGGGCCTGCTCCATGGATGTGGAGGCCAGGGCCGGGAAGCCGATGACGTCTCCCACCGCGTAGATGTGGGGCACGGCCGTCTGGTACGCGAGCCCGACCTCAATCTGCCCGCGCTTGCCCTGCTTCACGCCCAGGGCCTCGATGCCCAGGCCCGCGGTGTTGGACGTGCGGCCGGAGGCCACCAGCACCTGATCCGCCTCCAGGACCTCGCCCGTGGACAGCTTCAGGCGGATGGGCTCCTCGTGGGACTCCGGCACGTGCGCGGACTCCACCACCTGCCCCAGGCGCAGCCGCACGCCCAAGGTCTCCATGCAGTCGCGCAGGAGCTGACCGATTTCCGCGTCCAGGAAGGACAAGAGCTCGTTCTTCACCTCCACCAGCGTCACCGGGATGCCGAGCGCGGCGAACATGCACGCGTACTCGCAGCCGATGACGCCGCCGCCCACCACCACCAGGGTGCGGGGCAGGGTGGTGATGTCGAGGATCTCATCCGAGTCGTGCACGCGCGGATCCCCGAAGGGGTACAGCGGCGGGCGGTAGGGCGATGAGCCGGTGGCGATGAGGACGGTGGGGGCGGCGAGCGTCGCCACCACGGCGCCATCGTGGGTGACCTGCACGGTGTGGGCGTCCAGGAAGGAGCCCTTGCCCTGGAACAGGGTGATGCCGTGGCGCTGGAGGTTCTTGTGGATGCGCTCGCGCTCTATCTGCTTCACGCGGCGTTCGCGGAAGAGGAAGTCGGAGACGGTGGCTTCGTGGCGCAGGGTGGCGTCCACGCTGTAGAGGCCGCGCGCCTTGAAGCCGGACAGGTGCAGCGCCGTCTCCCGCAGCGTCTTGGAGGGAAGGGTGCCGGTGTTGGCCGCGGTGCCGCCGAGCACCGGCTCGCGCTCCACCACCGCCACCCGCTTGCCCGAAAGCGAGGCCTGAATCGCGCCCCACTCTCCGGCCGGTCCAGAGCCGATGACCACCAGGTCGAAGTCCGCCATGGGCCGCACCCTATCCCTTCCGGCGGGCCGCGCTAACCGGGAAGTCACCCATCCGGGTCCTGTTTCCGGGCACCGCTGGAGCCCAACCCTGGAGACCCGTCAGGCGTCCTCGGTCTCGGGGGCGGCGGTCGCGGGCGCGCGCCCGGTGTAGTGCAGCTTGTCGCGGACCTCCGCTTCGGTGAGGAGCCGGAAGCCACCCTCGGGCAGGTCGCCCAGGACGATGTCGCCCACCGCCTCCCGGTGGAGCGCGCGGGCAGGCAGCCCCACGGCGCCCAGCATCCGCTTCACCTGGTGGTGGCGGCCTTCGGTCAGCGTCACCTCCACCGT
>NZ_RAVZ01000235.1 GCF_003611635.1 Corallococcus terminator
CCCCAAGGCCGCGCCGACCGCGACCGCGCCCAAGACCGCGCCTGCCGCGACCGCTCCGACGAAGCCGGATCCGCGCAAGGCCGTCCTCGAGCGCACCCAGGCGGGACTTGCCCAGCTCCCCGCGCCGAAGCCCGAGGACGTGAAGTCCATCGACTCCCTGCTCAAGGCCCTCTACGACGTCATCAGCGGGCCGGCCGGCGCGCCTCGCGACTGGCAGCGCTTCCGCTCGCTCTTCTACCCTGGCGCGACGCTGGTGCCGCTCGTGCACAGCCCGACCGTCCCCGGCCTCCACGCACGCCCCTTCAGCGCGGAGGAGTACATCACCCTGTCCGCCGGCGCCGCCTCCACGCAGGGCTTCTTCGAGAAGGAGACCCAGCGCCAGTCCCTGGGCTACGGCGACCTGGTCCAGGTGATGAGCACCTACGAGGCGCGGGGAACCCTGGACGGTCCCGTCATCGCCAAGGGCGTCAACAGCATCCAGGTCTTCAACGACGGCCAGCGCTGGTGGGTCATGCACATCGTCTGGCTGGATGAGAGGACCGCCGGCATCAAGGTGCCCACGGACCTCACCCGCAAGTAGCCCCCCACGAACGAAGAGGGCCGGGACCCGGAAGGCGCATGTCGCGCCCCCGCTCCCGACCCTCCGGTGCTTCACACCGACCTACCGACTTCAGCCTTCGGAGCCGGGCTCGTCGTCCGAACCCGCCGAATCCGCCGCACCGGAAGCCTCCACCGCGTCATCGAACGGCGTCGCGTCCGAGGAAGCCTCCACCGGCGCCGCGTCCGTGGAACCCTCGGCCGCCGCGTCCACCGGAGCCGCAGCGTCACCGGCCTCGGTCTCCTCCTCCGACTCCTCGCCTTCGGGCAGCTTGGAGATGGCCATCACCTTCTCCTCGCCGTTCTCCAGCGCGATGAGGCGCACGCCCTGCGTGTTGCGGCCGATGACGGAGATCTCCTTCACCTTCATGCGGATGAGCATTCCGCCGTTGGTGACGATCATCACCTCGTCGCTGTCCTTCACCTGCACCACGCCCACCACGCGGCCGTTCCGCTCGGTGGTCTTGATGTCGATGATGCCCTTGCCGCCACGGCCCTGCTGCCGGTACTCGGCGCCCTGCGTGCGCTTGCCGTAGCCGTTCTCCGTCACCGTGAGGATGGCGCTGTCCGTCACCACCGCCGGCACCTGCTCCCCTTCCGGCACGGGCTCGCCTTCGGCCGGGGCCGGGGCCTTCGCCTCCGGCTCCACCAGGTCCGCGCCCACCACTTCGTCGCCCTCTTCCAGCGTGATGCCCTTCACGCCGTAGGCCTGACGGCCCATGGAGCGCACGTCCGACTCCGGGAAGCGGATGCTCATGCCCGTCGCCGTGGACAGCAGGACGTCCTTCGTCCCGTCGGTGATCATCACACCGACCAGCTCGTCGCCCTCGTCGATGCCCAGCGCGATGATGCCGCTCGCGCGGACGCTTTCGAACGCGCTCAGGTCCGTGCGCTTCACCACGCCCTTCTTCGTGACGAAGAAGACGTAGCGGTTCTCCGGGAAGTCGCGCGTCACCAGCACCTGCGCCAGCCGCTCGCCCTCACCGAACTGCACCAGGTTCACGATGGCCTTGCCGCGCGACGTCCGGCTGCCCTGCGGAATCTGGTACACCTTCAGCGAGTACAGCTTGCCCTTGGTGGTGATGGGCATCAGGTACGCGTGCGTGCTGGCCACGAACACCTTGGTGACGAAGTCGTCCTCCTTCGTCCCCGCGCCCGTCTTGCCGCGCCCGCCGCGCTTCTGCGCCCGGTACTCCGACAGGGGCGAGCGCTTCACGTAGCCCGTGTGCGAGAGCGTCACCACCATCGTCTCCTCGGCGATGAGGTCCTCGTTGGTGAACTCGTCCACCGCGCCGGAGATCTCCGTGCGGCGCTTGTCACCGTAGCGCTCGCGGATCTCCATCAGCTCCGCCTTGATGACGCTCAGCAGGCTGCTCTCGTTGGCCAGGATGTCCTGGAGCCGGATGATGTCGCGCGCCAGTTCAATCAGCTCGCGGAACAGCTCCTCGCGCTGCAGGCCGGTGAGCCGCTGCAGGCGCATCTCCAGGATGTTCTGCGCCTGGCCCTCGCTGAAGCCCGCGCCCTCGTACTTGTGCGCAAGGCCCCCGTAGGACGGCTCCTCGTTGCGGGCGCGGGTGACCAGCAGCTCCATCTGCGCCTTGGCCTGCGCGTAGTCGATGCGCTGCAAATCCTTGAAGTGCTCGCGCGTGTAGAGCTCCGGCGACAGGATGTTCATCAGGCCCCAGCGGGCCTCGTCCGGGTCGCGGGACGCGCGGATCAGGCTGACCACCAGGTCGATGAGGTCCTGCGCCACCAGCAGGCCTTCGACGATGTGCATGCGCGCCAGCGCCTTGCGCAGCTCGAAGCGCGTGCGGCGCGTGACGACGTCGCGGCGGTGCGCGACGAAGCGGTCCAACATCTCCTTGAGGTTGAGCGTGCGCGGCTGCCCACCGTCGATGGCGAGCATCACCACGCCGAACGTCGTCTCCAACTGCGTCATGGAGAAGAGGTTGTTGAGCACCACCTGGGAGATGGCATCGCGCTTGAGTTCGATGACGACGCGCATGCCCTGCCGGTCGCTCTCGTCGCGGATGTCGCTGATGCCTTCCAGCTTCTTCTCGCGCACCAGCTCGGCGATCTTCTCGATGAGGCGCGCCTTGTTCACCTGATAGGGCAGCTCCGTGACGATGATGGCCTCACGGTCACCCTTCTTGTTCGCTTCAATCTCCGTGCGCGAACGGATGGGGATGGAGCCCCGGCCCGTCTCGTAGGCGCGCATGATGCCCTCGCGGCCGGTGATGATGGCCGCGGTGGGGAAGTCCGGACCCTTGATGAACTCCATCAGGTCGCGGACGGTGCAGTCCGGGTTTTCGATGAGGTGCAGCGTGCCCGACACCACCTCCGTCATGTTGTGCGGAGGGATGTTGGTGGTCATGCCCACCGCGATGCCCGTGCTGCCATTGACGATGAGGTTGGGGAACTTGGCCGGCAGGACGAGCGGCTCTTCCAGCGAGTCGTCGTAGTTGGGCCCGAACTCCACGGTCTCCTTGTCGATGTCCGACAGGAGCTCCTCCGCCAGGCGCTCCATGCGCACTTCGGTGTAACGCATGGCGGCCGGTGAATCGCCGTCCACCGAGCCGAAGTTGCCCTGGCCGTCCACCAGCAGGTAGCGAAGGCTCCACTCCTGCGCCAGACGCACCATCGCGTCGTACACGGACGAGTCGCCGTGCGGGTGGTACTTACCGATGACGTCACCCACCACGCGCGCGCTCTTCTTGTAGGCGCGGTTGTGGAGGTTGCCCAGGTCATTCATCGCGAAGAGGACGCGACGGTGAACGGGCTTCAGGCCGTCGCGCACGTCTGGCAGCGCGCGGCCGATGATGACGGACATCGAATAGTCGAGATACGAACGGCGCATCTCGTCTTCGATGTTGATGGGAATGAGCTCTCCGGCGCCGCTCGACGGAGGAGGCGCGGAGGGCGTTGCCGGCGTGTCGGTGGTGTCGTCAGCCATGGGCTCTGGAAGGTGCGGACGGGCCCCTCACGTGGGGGGCTCCGCCCGATGGGAGAGTGTTCGTAACCCCTGGATTTCCCTCAGTCAACAGGGGAAACAGGGCGCATGGACCCTGGTTGCCCGCCCGCCCGGTTTGAAGTGGCGGAAAGGGCCTTTCCAGGGCCTGGGATTCAACACCCGGGCGGTGCGTTTTCAGCCCCGCGGGACGCGCGTTTTCAGGCCTTGGGACGGAGGCTCGCGGACAGCCGTTCGGCCTCCGCGCCCACGCCGCCCTCGGGGTCCTTCTTCTTCGCCAGGTCGAACGCGGCCAGGGCCCCTTCGCGGTCGCCGCGAAGCTTCAGCGCGACGCCCACGTTGAGGTGCGCGGAGGGGTTGTCGCGGTCCATGGCCAGGGCCTCGCGGAACAGTGCGAGCGCCTGCTCCACGTCGCCGGACAGGAGCGCTTCACGGCCCGCCTGCACGCGCTTGTCCGCGTCGTTGACCAGCTCCACCTCGAACACGCTGCGGCCCACGACGTTGGCCACCAGCATGCGCAGGATGCCGCCCCAGTAGAACGTGAGCCCTTCCGCGGCGACGACGGCGGCCAGGGGCAGGTCGGGCAGCAGTTGCTTGCCCCGGAACTTGAAGCGGACCTTCGTGTAGCGGCCCTTGTTGGTCCAGTGGACCAGTTCGCCCTGGAGCTTCTTGAGGCCCGCCTCAAGCTGCGCGGGGTCGATTTCGAAGGGCAGCACGCGGCCCTTGGACTCCTCGCCGGCGGGCAGGCGCTTGCGGTCGTCCTCGCGGGGGTCCGCGGCGGGCCCGGTGCCGGGCTCGGAGTCGAAGACGGGCTCGGCCTCCAGCACGGGAGGCTTCGGGGACGACGCGGAGGCGCGGCGGGGCTCCACCTTGGACTTCACCGGCCGGGCCGGAGCCTTCGCGGGCGGGGCCGAGGGCTTCGCGGGCGCGGCCGGGCGCGCGGACTGCTTCTTCGCCTTCGCCGGGGACTTGCGGGGTGCCGTTCTTGCCATGGGTCCACTCTAAGCGACCCCTGTGCGCGCCGCTCGTGAAGACGTGCGAAGTTGGCCCTCAGGTGGGGCCGGGCCGGTGGCCCCAGACGCCCACCATCAGGCTGGGCACCAGGATGCTCCCGCTGGCGCGCAGTTCGGCGGTCAGCCGGGCGGCCAGCGTGTCGATGTCCACCTCCGCCGCCGTCGCCACGCCCAGCCGCTCCATGTGGGGCACGAGCGAGCGCACCGTCTCCACCAGGGCCTCCGTGGGGTCCGCGTCCGGCGTCGTGCCCAGGCGGCCGTTCACCACGCCATCCTCCACCGCCAGCCCCGCCTGCCTGAGCGTGGGCACCAGCTCCAGTCCCATGTGCACGTGGATGCCCACCCGTTCGCAGGTGGGCAGCATCCAGCCCCAGAGGCGGTGGAACAGCGGCAGCTCCGGGTGCGTCAGCCCCGTGGCCGCCAGCTCCAGCTCGTGCAGCGCCAGCACCCCGCCGGGGCGCAGGTGCTCCGCCATGCGCCGCACGAAGGCCACCGGGTCCGGCTGGTACATCAGCACCAGCCGGCCCACGACGGCGTCGAAGGGCCGCGTGAGGGGCAGGGCCTCCAGGCCCGACTCCACGAAGTGCACGTTCGCCATGCCCAGGATTTCGGCCCGGCGTCGTGCCCAGGTGAGCGCGCGGGCCTCGCGGTCCACGCCCACCACCTCCCCCGTGGGCCCCACCTGCTCCGCGGCGAGGAAGGCCACATCACCCACGCCACAGCCCACGTCCAGCACGCGCATGCCGGGCTGGAGTCCCGCCCCGCGCAGCACCCCGTCCGTGAGGGGCGCGTACATCCGGGCCTGGAGGATGAGCCTTTGCAGCTCCCGGTCCTCGTGGCCCAGGAAGTAGTTGGAGGTGGAGGCGGACTCCGCATCGTCGGTGCGCATGGGCAGACTCCCGGGTGGGCCCTGGAGACGCCCCCCGTGTCTGAGATTGCACATCCGCGCGGGTGCTGACGGCCCCGTCCTCCGGTCGTGAGGCTGGGGGCGCGGCCCGACAGAGACCCAGGACCCCAGGGCGGGTTGCTTCATCGGAAGCTCAGGCAGCGCCCACCTTCTCGACACCACAACCGGCCCGCGCACCGGCACGAAGGGCGCTGGAAAGCCGTCTTACGACAAACCGGCACGGGCCGTGGCGGCCCCGGCGACAAGCCCCGCGAGGAGGTCATCATCAACACGGTACCCCTCGAAAGACTTTCGGACTGACTCGACGGGTCCCAGAGCTTTCCGCACAATCACAGACTTCCCCGAGGTCCAGGCCAGGCAGGCGTCCCGGGCCCGGGCTTCGTGCGTTTCATTGACGCGCGGCCGTGAAACACTTGGCGCCCTCCCCCACCCAGGAAGCACGCCCCATGATGCGCGTCCGGTCCGTCCTCCTCTCCGCTTTGCTGTCCGCCTCGCTGGTCCATGCGGCGCCCGCCGTGCCCGCCGCGGAAGGCGCGTGGCCCCGGCTGCGCAAGGAGCGCCTGCAGAAGCTGCTGCCCCAGGCCATGGCCCGCGCGGGCGTGGATGCGTGGGTGGTGCTGTGCCGCGAGAACGACAACGACCCGCTCGCCGCTCACGTCGGCGGCGAGAACGCGGGTGGCACCGCCGCGTTCCTGTTCCTTCGCGACGGCAACACGCTGCGCTCGGTGGCGCTGTCCCCCGTGGGTGAAGCCACGGCGCTCAAGGACATGGCCGTCGTGGATGAGGTGGTGCCGGTGGACCGGGGCGCGGACGTGCTCGCGCTCGTCGCCGCGCGGCTCGTGAAGGCGAAGCCCACGAAGGTGGCCATCAATTCATCGGAGCGGATGTCCATCGCGGACGGTCTGTCCGCCACGCAGCGCGCGAAGCTGGAGGCGGCGCTCACCCCGGCGCTGCGCAAGCGGCTGGTGTCCTCCGAGGACCTCGTCTCCGAATGGCTGTCGGTGAAGCTGCCGGAGGAGGTGGACATCATGCGCAAGGCCGCGGCCCTCACCGCGCAACTGGAGGAGGAGGCGTACCGCACGGTGGTGCCGGGCAAGACGCGCGACTCGGATGTGGCGCGTTTCCTCAAGAAGCGCATCGCGGAGCTGGGCGTGGGCGACGGGTGGCAGCCGGACCAGAACCCCAACGTGAACAGCGGACCCACGCGTGGACACTCGAACGCCACCGACCGCGTCATCCAGCCGGGGGACTTCATCCAGACGGACTTCGGCATCCGCGTGGGCAACACGTGGGTGACGGACATCCAGCGCTTCGCCTACGTGCTGGCCCCGGGACAGAAGCAGGCCCCCGCCGAGGCGCTGGCGAAGTGGGAGAAGTCGAAGAAGGGCAGCCGCATCGCGCTGGCGGCGATGAAGCCCGGCGTGCGCGGCTACGACGTGGACAAGGCCCAGCGCGACTTCATGCGCGAAGCGGGCTCCGAGCCCGTGATGTGGGGCACCGGCCATCCCGTGGGCTACTGGGCCCACGACGCCGGCCCCGCGCTCTCCGGCGCGCAGTCCGGCAAGCCGCCCACCGGCTCCGCGCTGCGCACGTTGCAGCCCGGCCAGGTGTTCGCCTTCGACGGGTTCTTCGCGTGGAAGGACGGCAGCAGCCCGGACGCGCTGCGCATCCTCTCCGTGGAGGAGATGGCCGTCGTCACCGACACCGGCGCCGAGTACCTCAACCCACCCCAGGAACAGCTCATCCTCATTCCCTCCGCGCCCAAGCCCTGAACAATTCAGGGGTCGCACTCCGTGAGACAGGGGGCGTTCCCGACCCAGCGAACCTGTTGGGTGGGGAGGGTGCGCGCGGCGGACCGGGCTCGGATACAGTCCTGAACATCGCCGCGCCGCGATGGCGCAGGAGGGCAACCCCATGCCAAGCGTGCTGGTCATCGACGATGACCTCTTCGTCCTCGCGACCGTGGGGGACGTCCTGCGCAGCGCGGGCTACACGGTGCTGACGGTGCAGTCGCCCGCCGAGGCGTTCCACCTGGACCTGTCCGGCATCTCCGCCATCCTGTGCGACTACAACATGCCGGAGATGAATGGCTCCGACGTGCTCGTCGCCATGCGCGAGTTGCAGGAGGTCCGGGCGCCGTTCATCTTCCTCACCGGACACTCGGACCTGGACGACCTCATCCCCGTGGCCATCCGCTACGGTGCGGAGCTGTTGCCCAAGCCGGTGGACCCCGCGGAGCTGACGCGGCTGTTGCGCAAGCAGATCGCCGCGTGAGCGCGGCCCGCCTCAGCCCAGTTCGGTGAGCAGCGCTTCGGCCTGCGCTCGCCAATCCGCTTCCAGCGCGGGATGGCGCAGCAGCGCGACCAGCCGCTCCCGCGCCGACTCCGGAGCCCCCAGCCGGGCCTCCACGCGGGCCAGGGACAGCACGGGCTCTGGCCGTTGGGGCGCTCGGTGGTGGGCCTCCGCCAGCAACGCCCTCGCGGGCAGCACGGCCTCCGGGGGCCCGTCCTCCACCTGACGCAGCAGCAAGAGGGCCTGTCGCCACGGCGGCATCCAGTCGTCCGGGGACAGCCGCACGGCCTCGCGCCACGCGGCGAGCGCGCGCTCCACCTCCGGGGGCTCCCGCGCCTCGAACACCAGCGCCTCCACGGAGCGGCTGAGTCCGGTGGACATGCCCCGCGCTTCCAGTTGGTGGCACAGCTCCAGCGCCTCCAGGAAGCGCCGCTCCGTCACGCGCAGGCGGGCCAGGTGCCCCAGCGCCGCCACGCCTTCGGGCTCCACGCGCACCCGGGCCTCCGCCGCGGACACCGCGCCCCGCACGTTGCCGCGCGCCAGCCGCACATCCGCCAGCGCCTTGAGCAGGCCCACGTCGTCCGGCACCGCCTTCTGCCCCTGGCGCAGCAGGTCCTCCGCCGCCTCCAGCTCCCCGCCCGCCTCCAGCGCGCGCGCGAACACGAGGTAGCTGGGCGCGTGCCAGGGATCCAGGCGCAGCGATAGCTCCAGGTGCGCGAAGGCCTCCTCCAGGCGATCCAACAGGAAGAGCACGCGGGCCAACTGGAAGTGGTGCAGGGCCACGCGGGGCTCCAGCGAGACGGCGTGCGCGAGCGCGGGGTGCGCGGCCTCCGCGTCGCCCTGCTCCACGCGCACGTAGCCCAGGCCGAAGAAGGCCTCCGTGGGCGGTGCTGGTTCCGCGACGAGCGCGCGGTAGAGCTCCAGCGCCTGAGACCATTCGCCGCGCCGCGTGTGCAGCGCCGCGCTCACGAGCCGCGACTCCCGCTGTTCGCCCGCGCCGGCCCGGGTGACGCCCAGGAGCAGCGATTCCGCGAGGGCCTCCTCGCCATCGACGAGCGCCAGACGGGCCAACGTGAGCATCGCCCGCCAGTCCCCGGCGTCGCGCTCCTGCGCCCGCGTGGCCTCGCGGCGGGCCCCCTCCAGGTCACCTGCCTTGAACAGGGATTCGTAGCGTGGAACCGGGCTCAGGACAGACGCTCCCCATGGAGAATGGGCACTGCACGAAAAGCTAATCAGGGATGCCTGTCCGCGCCGCACGGCGCCTTACAGAAAAGGAGGGCCTTCGGAGACCCGAGCCCCACGCGAGTCCCAATGGGGCCCCCAGGTCACCGGCTCCTCCCCAGGTTAGCAGACAAGCAGACAACCTCCCCCATCCGGTCCCCAGACACCATCGAACCCCCACCGGGCTTGCCAGTCGCGCGAGCTCCGTGTTCCCCCTGGAGCGGTGCGACTCAAGGTGCTCACCCTCAACGTGGCGCACGGCGCGCCCTTCGCCGTGCCGATGCCCTTCCTGCGCCGGAGGACGGCCTTGCTGGGCACACTGGACGCGGTGGCGGCGCTGCTCCTCCGGGAGGCCGCGGACGTGGTGGCGTTGCAGGAGGCGGACCGCGCAAGCCTCTTCAGCGGGAGGGTGGACCAGGTGGAGCACATCGCCGCGCGGGCCGGCCATGCGCACGTGCACCACGGCGTGCACTCGGGGGTGCCGGGGCTGTTCGCGCAGGGCACCGCGCTCCTGTCCCGCCACAGGCTGGAAGCGCGCGAGGCGGCGCACTTCGGCCGCGACCGGCGCGTGGACAAGGGCTACGTCGTCGCCGCGCTCGCGATGGAGGACGGGCCCGGCCCCGACGTCGTGTCGCTGCACCTGGATCCGTTCTCCGCCGCCGTGCGCCAGCGACAGGTGGACCGGCTCATCCAGGCCCTGCGGCAACGGCCCAATCGACCCCGCATCGTGCTGGGTGACTTCAACGCGGAGGACGCAGGAGGCGACGGTCCCGTGGCGCGCCTGTGCGCCGCGCTGGAGCTCCACACGCCGAGCGAGGGCGAGCCCACGTATCCGGTGCCTCACGCACGTCAGCGACTGGACTGGGTGCTGGCGTCGTCCACACTGCGCTTCACCCGGTACGCGCGCCTGCCGGACGCCGTCTCCGACCACCACGCGGTGGTGGCCGAGCTGACGGAGGCCGACCGCTGAAGCACGCTCAGCCGAGCACGGCGACCAGTTGCCGGCACTGCGCGAGCAGCGTGCCGTCCTGCGCCCAGAGCAACTGGGACTCCTCGGTGTAGCCCTCGGCGGCCTGACGGGAGCGGCCGGTGCGCAGGTACTGCGTGTCCGGCGCGAGCCGCGTGAGGGGGAACGTCTGGAAGAACTGCACGGTGAAGTCCACCGTGGCGGCCGCGCGGAAGCCGTCCACGTGCGACAGCACCGACGGCGGATACGCATCCATCAAGCCCACGCACAGGGAGGCATCCAGCACCGTGGGGTCGCGCGGCCGCAGCCAGCCGCCCACCTCCGCCTCCGCCGCGCCCGAATACGGCGGTGAGCCCACGCAGTAGCGGTACTCGAAGAAGCGGCAGAAGTCCGGCATGGGCACGTCGTCCGGGACGGGCGTGAGCGTCTCCGGCGCCGGCACCTCCGGCATGACGAAGTCCAGGTAGCCCGGAGCCCCACCGCGCGCGGCGCCAAAGGTGGCCGTGGCCACGGCCACCACCACGCCCCCGCTCTCCACCCGCGCGGTGGCATGCGTGACGAGCTTGCCGGCGCGCTCCAGGCGGGTGTGCACGTCCGCCACGCCCTCCACCGCGGGCGAACAGAAGTGCACGGTGAGCGAGCGCACCGGACGCTTCGCGTCGTTCAGGTGGTGCTCCAACGCGCGCATCACCTGCCCCGCCACCACGCCCCCGTAGGCGCCCCGGCCCTGGTACCAGGCGGCCTCGTAGCGCGAGCGGTAGTGCCCGGGGGCGAGCGGTTCAACGAGGGTGGCGGCGAAGAAGGCGGCGGTCATGATGCACCGCATCCTAGTCGCATCACCCCTGATAGGCCTCGTCCTGTTCGATGCGGCTGAGCACCCAGTCGAACTCGCCGGACGTCACCCGCGCCTGGCAGTGCGTGCAGTGGCCCGCCATGTTGATGGACAGCGGGGCACCGCACGAGGGGCACTGCTTCTTCGTGTCCGCGATGCCCTTCACGCCGCGTCCGCGGATCAGCGTCCAGTACTCGGAGTACGCCCGCTCCTTCGTCCGGCTGCCCCCCACGACCTTCTCGTCCTGGTCGCGCACCGTGAAGTCCAGGCTGATGGCGTGCACGCGCAGGGTGACGGCGTCGTAGTACGCATCCCGCGTCACCCGCGCGAGCGTCAGCTTCGTGATGCGCGCGTTCTGCGTGATGTTGCGCAGGCCCGCCTGACGGTAGGCGTTGATCCAGTACAACTGCGTCTGGAAGAGGTTGTCACTGAGGAAGGGCCGCATGCCCTGCCACTCGCGCTTCGACCACGCCGTCTGCATCTCGTGGAAGATGAACTCCAGCCGGCGGCGCAGGCCCACCGCGGTGACGTTCGGATCCTCCTGCGTGAGCGCCGTCAGCGCCTCCTGCGCCTTGGGGTCGCGCAAGGTGGGCAGCTCCGTGCCCTGCTCCTCGGTGGTGCCGGTGAGCTGGGGGCCGCGCCGCTCGCGCTCCAGTGACACCACGGAGGTCACCACCCAGTCGAACTCACCGGTGTTCACCACCGTGTTGCAGTACGAGCACAGGTGCCCGTGCACCGCGTCCAGCGGCGCGCCGCAGTTCGGGCACTTGAAGACGCGCGCCTCTTCCGGGGGACGTGAGCGCACGGAGGTGGAGCGCTCCAGCGCCCACGCCTCGTGCACGTAGAAGCTCTGCTCGGTGCCGGAGACCTCCGTGTAGTTGGCCTCGAAGTGCAGGGCCACGCTGACGCGCGGGCTGCCCGGCGCCACGCCGGACACCTCGTGGTACGTCATGGCGCCCACCACCACGGCGGTCACCTGACGGGGACTCCCCAGCGCCCGGAGCGCAGCGGTGGCTTCGTCGGACAGGTACGCGCTCAACGTGTCCAGGCGATCCCCACCGCGCGCCTCGTGCACCTTCGCGAAGAGTGAGGAGGCGAAGTCCTCGAAGAGGACGATGGAGAAGTCCGGATCCAACGGCCGCACCTGCCCATCCGAACCGCGCGAGCCCAGACGGCCCAGCCCCGCGAGCTTCGAGCGCAGCGAAATCTGGCGCCGGGAAGGCGGAGGCCCGTGGGGCGCGGAGGTGCTCCAGTCGCGCGACTTCTTCCGGAGGTCGTTGCTCCCCTGGACCACGGCGAAGACCACCACCACGCCGACGAGACCCAGGATGAGGCAGAAGCCCAGGCCGCCACCGCCGCCGCCCCGGGACGAGGAGCCCGAACTCCCGTAGTAGGTGGACGAACCGCGACTGCTGGAGCTGCTGGAGGAACGGCTGCTGGAGGAACGGCTGCTGGAGTAGCTCCGGCTGCTCGACGAACTCCGGCTGCTGGACGACGAGCCCCGGTAGGAACCGCCGCCACCGGGGCGAGCCTCGGATTCAGGAAGGGCGCTGAAGCCCAGCCCCAGGAACAGCGCGACCGCGAGGAGGAAGGATTTCGAGCCCCTCACGCCACCACCCCGGGCATGTCCGGCAGCTCGTTGACGTCGTCTTCCATGCGCGGCAGCACGCGCGCGAGCGGCGCCTGGACGCGGCGCAGGGCCTGGAAGAAGGGCTCGGGCGAGGAAGAGGCCATGAGCGCGGCGGAGAGCGCGGCGAGGGCCTCCTGCCACTCCGTGCCCAGCGCCGCGGTGTCCACGCCGTAGTCGGTGACGACCTCCACCCGGCGCTCGAAGAGGGAGACGAACACGAGGATGCCGGTGCGCCGCGACGTGCGCGACACGCCCAGTTCGGTGAAGGCGGCCCGGGCGGTGGTGCGCACGGCCTCTTCCTGGAGCTTGCGCGAGGTGAGCGCGCGGCGCAGCGATGGAAGGCCCCGGCTGGCCAGCGTGCCCGCGAAGAAGGCGAGCAGCACCACCGGCGGGAAGACGGCGAGGTGGATCTCCTGCGGGATGAACAGGAGCACCATCAACACGGCGAACGCGAGGCCCGCGCCCACCCGGGCATCGGTCTGGGCGTAGTGGCCGGAACTGGAGCGCACCGCCACCACGACCTCGGCGGAGGTCTGCGTTTCAATGGCCGCGACAGCTTCGGCGGCCTGGGTCCGGGCGGCATCTTCGAGGAACGTCGTGGCCATGATGGGCTGGCACTATAGCCAACCCTCCGACGTCCCGAGCCTACCCGGGAAGTCGCCAGTCGATGGACTTCTGGCCCCGGGCCTCGAGCGCGGCGTTGGTTTCGCTGAAGGGCTTGCTTCCGAAGAACCCCTTGCTGGCGGACAGGGGGGACGGGTGCGTGCCCTCCATGACGACGTGCCGCTTCGCATCGATGAGCGACTTCTTCTTCTGGGCGGGCTTGCCCCAGAGGAGGAACACGACGGGGTCGGGCTTTTCGCTCACGGCGCGGATGACGGCGTCGGTGAACTGTTCCCAGCCGTGTTTCGCGTGGCTGTTGGGTTCGGCCTGGCGGACGGTGAGCACGGTGTTGAGCAGGAGCACGCCCTGCTTCGCCCACGGGATGAGCGACCCGTCGCGGGGCTTGGGTGCGCCCACGTCGCTCTGGAGCTCCTTGAACATGTTCACGAGCGAGGGCGGAGGGGGCACGCCGGGCTGGACGGAGAAGGCCAGGCCATGGGCCTGCTTCGGGCCGTGGTAGGGGTCCTGGCCCAGCAGCAGCACGCGCACGTCGGCGTAGGGCGTGAGGCGGAACGCGGAGAACATGTCCGCCTCCGACGGGAACACGGTGTGCTCGGCGCGTTGCTCCCGGAGGAAGCGCTCCAGTTCCTTGAACGACGGTGCATGGATGGCGTCCTGCAGCACCTGCTTCCAGTCTTCGGGCAACCCGTCCGCAAGCATCGTTGTGACCCTCCCAGAACCCCCACCCTACCCCGCGCCTCGGACACTGGGGCCGCCGTGATCGCGCCGGGGTGCCGCACGGCGAACATCACGGCGGGGACGGGGACGACCGTCAGGGAGAAGGAACAGAGGGTGGGCGCGTCCCCGCGTCCAGCCACTGCGCGGGGAGCGCAGGATGCGATTCGCCCCAGGAGGTATCCCCCACGGGGATGGACGTCTCTGGGGGTGTGGCGGAGACGCCCGCATCGGGGCTGCCGGGAACGGGCGTGCCGTCGGGTTCGCCGTCATGGAGGCTGCGCAGGATTCGGCCCTCGGAAATCCTGACCGCGTAGGTGGCGCCTCCATCCAGCAGGCGTGGGCCAGGAGTACAGGCACGAGGATCCGCGTCGATGCGGACGAAGGCGAGGTCTCCTTCACGGAGGATCCGGAAGCGGTAGGACTCCCGCCGGTTCCAGCACGAGCGCCCTTCGTGTTCCGGGGGAAGGAACGCATCTGCCGCGAGGACCACGGCGCGAAGCAGGGCTCCGTCCAGTGCGTACATCTGTTCCGGCGCGTCGGTGGACAGCGCGACCCGCGAGGAAAAGTCCGGGAGGACGATGGACGGGTCCTCCACCCATGAGGGCGTAGGCGAAGCACCCTGGCGTCGCATGCACCCGATGAACAGCACCATCCCCAGAAGCAGCAGGCGTCTCATGGTCCCGTCCCCCTCACACATGGCCCCCATGATTCTGGAGCGCTGACAGGAAAGCGAGCAGGCAGTCAGGTCAGGTGCTTGGGGCCTGGGCCCGGGCGCGCTAGCCTTGCTCCCGCCATGACGATGTACACCGAGTCGCTCCGCGCCTTCCTCAAGCCCGTCCTGCCCTACCTGGACGACGAGTCGGTGTCGGAAATCATGATCAACGGCCCCACCGACGTGTGGATCGAACGCAAGGGCCGCCTGACCAAGACGGATGCCTTCTTCTCCGAGGAAGGCCTGATTGGTGCCGCGCGCAACATGGCCCAGTTCGTCGGCCGCCCGCTCACCGACGAGCGCCCCCGCCTGGACGCGCGCCTCCCGGATGGCAGCCGTATCCACGTGGTGATTCCGCCCATCGCGCGCAACGGCACCACCATCTCCATCCGCAAGTTCTTCAAGGACAAGCTCAGCATCGACTCGCTGATGAAGTTCAAGTCGCTCACCAAGCCCATGGCGCGACTCATCGAGGCGGGCATCGCCACCAAGCTCAACATGCTGGTGGCCGGCGGCACCGGCTCCGGCAAGACGACGCTGCTCAACATCGTCTCGTCCCTCATCCCCGACGAGGAGCGCATCCTCACCATCGAGGACTCCGCCGAGCTCCAGCTCAACCAGTCCCACATCGTGGCCTTCGAATCCCGCCCCCCCGACAAGTTCGGCAAGGGCGGCGTGGACATGGGAGACCTGCTGCACTCCGCGCTGCGTCTGCGCCCGGACCGAATCGTGGTCGGCGAGGTCCGCGGCGGCGAGGCCTTCCACCTGATGCAGGCCATGAACACCGGTCACGGCGGTTCGCTGGCCACCACGCACGCGAACACGCCCACGGACACGCTGCGCCGCATTGAATCCCTGTGCCTCATGTCGTCCGTGGAATTGCCCATGGTCGCCGTGCGCGCCCAGGTGGCCAGCGCCATCAACTTCGTCATCTGCTGCGAGCGTCTCCACGACGGCAGCCGAAAGACCATCGCCCTGTCGGAAGTGCTCCCCCTCACGGAGAAGGGCGAGTACCGCACGCAGGACATCTTCGTCTTCACGCCCGTCTGCAAGGACGAGCACGGCCACATCCTGGGCTACCACGCGCCCACCGGCATCATCCCCAACTTCATCAACAAGGCGCGCGCGTACGGCTTCGAGGACCTGGACGACGCCTTCTTCGACCCGGCCACCTACGGCGTGCCGGCCCCGCCCAACTTCCAGGTCGGCGAGGCGTACACCCTGCGCTGGGCCCCCTCGCTGAAGCACCGCGAGCAGGGCCTCCCGGACCCGGCGAACTTCAAGGAGGAGTGGAGCCGCTTCGAACAGTTGCTCAAGAACGCGGGCCCGGACGGTCCCTCCGGCTGTCT
>NZ_RAVZ01000236.1 GCF_003611635.1 Corallococcus terminator
GCCCACGACCACTCCCACGCCACCCCCGTCCATCGCCCCGGTGAAGCCACCGGTAAAACCGCCGGTGGCCACGGCGACGCAGAAGAAGCTGGGCGATGAGCCCACCAAGGCCCCTTCAATCGACGCCCTGAATCAGGCGCGGGCAGCCCTCGCGAGCGGAAACTTGGGAGAGGCAGTCCGCAAAGCGCAGCGCAGCATCAAGGAAGAAAGCAATCTGGCCGCCCAGTTGCTGCTGACCGAACTTCGCTGCAGGCAGAAGGACCTGGGCAACGCTCGCACCGAGTGGGAAAAACTTCCCAAGTCGTTGCAACGCAAGGCCGAGCGGGAATGTCAGAAGCACGAAGTAGACCTGAGTCTCTGAGCTGGACCCACCCACGCGCGAGAACACAGCGGTGTTCTCGCGTGGGATGAGGGGGAGGAATCGCGTGAGAGTCGTCGTCGCAATGGCCGCGCTTTGCGCCGTGCTGGGCACCCTGCCCGCCCGTGCCGCGGCGCCCGTCGAAGCTGGCAAGGTGTTCGTGGGTCCGCAGGGGGAGCTGGTGGCGGTCGTGCCGCTCACGCCCCGCGACCAGAAGAAGTTCCTCGTGCGCATCCAGGGCACCGGCTCCGTGCTGGACGGCCTGGTGCTCCCGTACACGCTCAAGGACTGGAGCAGCGTCGGCACGTCCCGCCTGAGCTACACCACCCAGTGGCACGGTCGGAACTACTCGCCGTTCACCCTGGTGGGTCCGCGCGCGGAGCTGCACTTCCCCGGCGGCCCCGGCAACGGCATCACCGTCCAGTACGACGAGGCGCGCACCCAGAAGCTCAAGCCGGAGGAGGTCTACGCGCAGCACCAGCAGCAGACCCAGAGCGGCCAGCTCGCGAAGCTGATGGCCTTCGACCGCAAGGCCGAGGAAGCCACCCACGACACCAGCTACGCCGAAGCCCTCCAGCAGATGAACACCGCCTGCGCCACGACCGTGGCGGGCGCCATCGACTGGGCCTCCGTCACCGAAACGCTGCTCAAGGACGCGAACATCACCCGCTACTGCGCCTTCCCGCTCACCGCGCTGAAGGCCATGTGCACCACGTCGGAGGAAGCCCGCCGCACGGTGAAGGCCCGCCTCCAGCGGATCGACTGCCGCTTCGGCGCGGGCCTGGAACCCACCCTGCAAGGAGACCGCTTCGTGTGGACCACGAACACGGAAGCCTCCAACCAGGAGAAGGCCGCCACCCGCTACTTCAAGAAGCACCTCTAGCCCCACGCCCGCACACCATGAACCTTCAACACGTCCTCACCGTGGCGGTGCTCCTCGGTTCGAGCACCTCCGTCGCCGTCGAACCGCCCTGGGGCAAGGCGGAGAACCTGGGGCAGCGCATGCTCCTGGAAGCCACCTCCGTCTGCACCGACGGCAAGGGCCACTACGTCGTCGCCGTGCCCCGCGAGGAGACCGAAGACCTGGACGAACAGCTCTTCTACGGCGACGGCAAGGAGCTCGTCGTCGTGCCGCGTCCCCCGGGCTTCCTGCCGGGCACCCTGTTCATGGATCCGCGCTTCTTCAACCGCAAGGGCACCGCCGACTACCAGGGCATGGACCTGCGCGTGCACTCGGAGCTGTCCGTGGACGCGAAGGAGCGCACCTGTTCGCTGCGCTGTGGCGAGCGCAAGGCACCCCTGGAGATGCTCCCCGGCACGGAGGCGCGCGAGCTGCTGCGCAAGGCCACGTACGCGCCCAACCCGCAGAAGTACGTCCCGCACGCGCTGCTGCGCGATTCGAACGGCACGTACTACTACGTGGACAAGGGCTTCACCGCCGAGGAGTCGCGCAACTTCCGGGTCTTCATCGGGCCGCGCGGCGACCTGAAGCCCCAGAAGATGACCAACGTGGTGGCGGACTCCGAAGGCGAAATCTTCACCACGAAGAAGGGCCAGTTGCGGCTCGTCATCGACCGCGCCCAGACGCCCGTGTGGATTGAAAACCCGCGCAAGGAGGTCACCCTGCGCAACGTGCCCGTGGAGCAGAACCTGCCGCTCATCTACAACGAGCTGGGCGTCTACACGGGCATCCGGCTGGGCACGCCCTGCGACGACCAGTAGCGCCCACGCCTCAGACGCGCACCAGCATGGCCATCTGGTGCGCGCCGATGCCCAGCCCCACCATCACCAGGTACTTCGTGCGCAGCTCACGGTGGAACCGTGCCAGCGTCACCGGGATGGATGCGTGCACCATGTTCCCGTAGTCCTCGAAGGTATCCAGGTACTCGCGCGGACGGATGGCCTGCGCCCAGTGGTCCATCAGCTTGCGCGTGGCCTGATGCGAGATGAGCGTCACCTCGTCGGGCGATACGCCGTGCTTCGCCAGCAGTCGCGCCACCAGCCGGGGCGGCCCGTCCATCCCGGACGACATGAACGCCCGGATGCCCTCGGCGGAGGAGATGCCATAGGTGGGGTGCGCAAGCCCCGACTCCGGCCGGACCGTCAGCACCATCGCGCCGTATTCGTTGCTGAAGGTGTCCGCGGCCCAGTCCACCAGGACGCACCGGGAATCAGCTCCGGCGAAGCCCACCACCGCCGCGCCCGCGCCCTCCCCGATGACGTGGGAGTGCCCCTGGCTGTAGTCCATGTTGCGCGTCCAGGCGGAGCCCACCGCCACCAGCGCGTGACGGAGGCTGCCCGCGCGAAGGGCCTCCCAGGCCAGCACCACGCCCATCAGGAAGTTGGCGAACTCCGAGTTCACCGGCACCACCCACGTGCCCTGCCCCAGCCCCAGCTCCCGGTGCACGGCGTAGATCTGATTCGGGGCGATGAACTCCGAAACGGCCAGGTAGCCATACAGCCGCTCCACCTGCGCGGCCGTCAGCCCCGCGTCCGCTATCGCGGCGGCGCCTGCCTTCGCGGTGAGCGACGACAGCGACTCGCCCTGCCCCAGCACCCGGCGCTCCCGGCTGCCGTAGAACAACGCGTGCTCGCCCCCGCCACCCTCGGCGGCGGCCGCGCGCCGCAACGGTTCGAACAGCGGATCATCGTTGTGGCGGACCTGGGCTGGCACCGCGGCGCCAAAGCCCAGCAACGCGCATTCGGGGGCGGACACCATGCGGCGCTACTTCGCGTCCGACGCCACCGCGGCGAAGCGTTCGCCGTAGGGCGGCACCTCGCGGTAGTCGATGTGCGCGATGATGACCTGCGGCTGACCCGTTTCGTCCGCGAGCCGCAGCACCTCCGGCAGCATCGCGTCCAACTGCCCCGGCGCCTTCACCGAGTGGACGCGAGCGCCCAGGGACTCGGCGAAGCGCTCCAGGTCCGGGTTGCCCAGGCTGTAGAACTCGTCCTCCAGCGGGTAGGCCCGGTCCTGCACGTGCTCGCCGTGGTTCACCGTGCCCAGGTAGTTGTCGTTGAGGACCAGGGTCACCGTGCCCAGGCGGTAGCGCGAGGCGGTGAGCACTTCCACGCCGTTCATCAGGAACGCACCGTCGCCGGTGACGGCCACCGCGCTGCGCTCCGGACGGCCCAGCTTGCCACCGACGACGGCGCCGCAGGACCAGCCCATGGACGACAGGCCGCACGGGTAGAAGATGCGCGCCGGGGGCGTCACGTGCAGCAGGTGCGCCGTCCAGGCCGAGCAGTTGCCCATGTCGATGTACAGGTCCATGTCCGGACCCAGGTGCTTGTCCAGCTCCGCGATCAGGTGCTGCGGCTTGACGGTGTTCTCCGCCTGCGGGGCGCGCGTGGGAAGCGCGGGCTCCTTCAGCGCCACCACCTGCGACCAGCGCTCCTTCACCCGCGCGCCGCTGGACGGGCCGATCATCTGGCCCAGCTCCGCCAGGCCCGTCACCACCGAACCCACGTCCGCCACGATGGGCAGCCGCACCGGCAGGAACTGACCGATGTTCGCCGGGTTCACGTCCACCTGGATGACGTGGTGGACCGCCTGGAAGTACTTGTGGAAGCTGCGGGTGGCCCACTCGCCCAGGCGGCTGCCCAGCACCAGGAGCACGTCCACCCCATCGCGCAGGTAGGTCTCGGAGCGCTTGCTGCCCGCGAGCCCCAGCACCCCCAGCGAGAGCGCTTCCCGTTCGGAGAAGAGCCCCTTGGCGCGCACGCTCGTCGCCACCGGAATGCCGTGCTGGGTGATGAACGCGTTGAACACCTCACCGTGCTCCCCCATCGCCTCGCGCGCGCCGGAGCCCAGGAAGATGAGCGGACGGCGCGCGGTGCGCAGCAGGGAGAAGGCGGCGCGGAGATCCTCGAAGGGCGCGGAGGGCGGACGCGCCCGGAAGGCGCCGCGCGTGGTGGGAACCGAGACGCGGTGGATGGGCTGACGCGCGATGTTCGACGGGATGCTCAGGTGAGCGGCGCCCCCGGGCAGCCCCTGCGCGGTGCGCAGCGAGCGCGCCAGCAGCCGGGGGAAGCTCTGCGCGTCCGCGATGCCCACGGAGCTGGCGCAGGCCTGGCGGAACATCTCCACCGTGTTCACGCCGTGCGTGGAGGAGCTCTCCTGGAGCGCCATCAGGCCGAAGCGGTCCGTGGGAACGTTGCCGCTGATGGCCAGAAGCGGCACGCCGTCCAGGTGCGCGGAGGCCACGCCCGTCAGCGCGTTGGTGGCACCCGGGCCCGCCGTCACCATGCACACGCCCAGCTTGCCCGTGGCGCGCGCGTAGCCGTCCGCCATGAACGCCGCCCCCGCTTCGTGCGAGGCGATGATGAAACGCATGGAGTCGTGCTTGCGCAGCGCCTGCTGGAAGGGCGCGATGTTGCCGCCCGGGACGCCGAACACCGCGTCCACCTCTTCGGCCTCCAGGTGGGCAATCACGCAATCGGTGACCGACAGCTCCTCCACCGTCTTGAAGCCGCGCGCGTTCGTGTCCCCGTACATCGGAATGGGGTCACCCGGCCGCGCCTGGAGCGCGTTCACCCGGTTGGGCGTGGCAGACGGCGTTTCGTTTCGGAGCGCCTCCAGCGGAACCTCGGGCGTCAAGGCCGACGCGGTCGAGGAGATGGAAGGCAGCTCAGCGAGCGAGGAGGTCGACATCTGAAAACGTCTCCAAGGCCCCGGGTCCTGTCAGACTCGACGACTGCACGCCGAGTCACTGTCACCGAGTCCGGGGTAACCCTCGATGTCAGCCCCAGTGTTGCGGGGATGCTGCAAAGATGCATCCTCTTAATAGCAGAGAAGTTGACCAGTGGGAAGCAAATCACTGGAAAGTTCGAATGCGGCTGGATTTTGGGACTTCGAGCCGGATTGCCACGTCCAGGGTTGGACGGCGTCCGTCTTCACCCGGGGCGAGGGGCTCGCGCCCGCGCGTACGCAGCGCACTCGCGGGTGGATCCATCAGCACGTTGAGTGGGCTAGGCTCAGAGGTGCGCGGCGCTCATGCACGCTTCGCACGGAACACTCGCACACACCACATATCCAACGTGGGGGATGTCATGGCTGAGAATCTGCGGACGGAGTACGGCTTCCGAATGAATGGGTCTGGCTACATCACGCCTGCCGAGGCCAAGGCCTGGTTCGAAGATCTTCGCATGAAGGTGGCGGTGAAGAAGGGCCGGGCCTTCGGCCTGCTGGTGGACATCCGCGGACAGAAGGCGAATCCGCCGGAGACGCAGGAGATCATCAAGACGGCGATGGGCTGGCTGAAGCAGAACGGCATGGCTCGCTCGACGGTGGTGCTCGACAGCACCGTGGCCCGCCTGATGATGGTCCGCATGGCGAAGCAGAGCGGCGTGTACGAGTGGGAGCGCTACATCGACGCGTCGAAGGATCCGGACTGGGAGCACAAGGCCATCGACTGGATCGTCAATGGCGCGGAGCCGTCGAAGGAAGAAGACGCCGCGGCCTGAAGTTGCCCCAACCCCCCGGGTGATGGCGGTGACGGCCTCCCAGGCCCACCGCCTCCCCTGCCAGGTTGGGTCTTGATTCCACCTGATTCCGAAAAGCCCCAACCCATGACATCCGGGTCCCAGCGGACGCCGCGCTGGCTCCGGAGTGTCGCCCTCGTCGTCGTGGGGCTGATGTGCGTGCACTGCGCCTCCGCGGACCGGCCGCGTGAGCCCACGCGCACACGGGTTTCCGAAGCCGTGTCGGAGCCCCCTGCCCTTCCCCGTCGCGCGCTGCGGGTTCGCGTGTACGCGGACGCGGATCACCGCGCGCAGGTGCTTCATTGGGAGCGCGCCTTCGCGGCCTCGCTCCAGCGTGCGAGCGAAGCGGTGCGTGAGCCGCTGCGGGTGACGTTCGAGCTGGAGTCGGCGCGGCCGTGGGACCGGCGCGGCTCCGAAGGCGCGCTGGAGCCGGTGGTCGATGCGCTGGAAGCGTTGGACGCGGGCGAGGACGTGGACCTCGTCGTCGGGTTGGTGTCCGCGCCTTCGGCCTTCAGTGAATCCCAGCATGAGCTGGGCTTCGCGCGCGTGCTGGGACGCCACTGCGTGCTGCGGGGGATCAGCGCCACCGTGCCGACGGAGGCGCGTCGGCACCTGGAGGTTTCGGCGCTGTTGCATGAGTGGGCCCATACGTTGGGCGCGCTTCACGTGCGCGAGGTGCGCGGGTGGATGTCCGCGAAGTACGGCGCGGCCTGGACGGGATTCGATGCCCGGACAATCGCGCTGCTCGACGCCGGCTTGCGCCACCTGCCCCGGGCCCGGGTGGAGCTGGAGTCACAACGCGCGTGGGCGCGCGAGCTGCGCACGGTGCTCGAGGGCATGCTCGGCCCCGCATGGGAGGGGCCCGAGCGCGACTTCCTCCTCGCGTGGACCGAACGGGTCCTCGCGGCCAGCGTGGTGCTGGGACCGGAGGGAACACCGAGGTCGCTGACGCCGGAGGAACGCCAACGCCTCGCGGAGGTCATCGCGCTGGAGAAGGCGGGCCGGCCGGAGCTGGCCGCCGAGGCCCTGGAGCCGCTGGCCCTGAGGCATCCCCATGACGAGCGCGTGCAACTGCTGGCGTGCTACCTCGCCGTGCACCTCACGCCAGCACTCGACACAACCCGAGCGCGCTGTGAGCGGGCCACCGCGCGATTTCCCTCGGAGCCCTCGCTGCGCATGAACGTCGCGCTCCTGCACCTGCACGCGGGCCGGTTCGACGCGGCCCAGGACAGCCTGCTGGCGGCCCGGCGCAACCTTGAGACCCGGACCGACGCGGAGCCCTCGCTGTGGGCGGATCTGGCGGGGCTCTTCCTGCGGGCACACGGCCTGACGTGGGCGGAAGAAGCCGCGGCACGGGCGCCGGGGCTGGCCGCTTCGGCCACGGTGCTTGAACAGGCCGCCCGGATCCGACGCCAGGTGGCGCTGCCCGCGCGGCCCGACGCGAACACCGGGACGCCGACTGCCCCCGCGTCGGAACACCCGGTGGAGCCTTCGCATGAGGGGGCCCTGGTGCGCGAGGTCTTCGACATCGAAGCCCTGCTGCACGCGGGCTCATCCGGCCCCGCGCGTGAGCGCATCACCACGCTGGCCCGGCTGTATCCGGAGAGCCCGTCGGTCGCGCTGGTGCAATGCGAACTGCACTTACTCAAGGGACGACTGGCGCCCGCGCGCATTGCCTGTGAGCGTGTGCTCGCCGCGCGTGAGGACGCCGTGCAGGCCCACCTGCTGCTCGGCGTGCTGGCGACGAACACCCGGGCGCATGCCCGTGCCCGGGCACACCTGGAGCGGGTCATCGCGCTGGAGCCTTCGCGCACCGAGGCCTGGCACCTGCTCGCCCGTGAGTACCGGGGGACGAAGAAGCTGGGCCCCCTCAAGGTCCGCTACCGGGAGCAGTTCGCGCGCGACCTGCCGTGAAGCGCGCCCTACTTCGCGATGGACGCACGCCATTCAGGCTGGAGCATCGACAGGATGATCATGTCGACGAACCCGTCGCCCGTGCCGGAGGGCCGGTAGCCTCGCAACACGCCTTCCTGATGGAAGCCCCCGCGCGTCAGCACCCGCAGCGAGGTCGGATTCGCCACCGACACCAGGGCCTCCATGCGGTGCAGTCCCATCTGCTCGAAGCCGAAGCGCACCAGGACGGGCAGGATGGCCTTCATCACGCCCTGCCCCCACAGCTTGCGCGCCACCATGTAGCCCACCTCCGCGCGCCGGTCCTTCGCGCTCCAGTTGAAGAGCGTCAGGTAGCCCAGGGCGGACGGGTCCTCCCGGGTGGACAGCACCCAGCGGAAGCTCTCTCCCCGGCGCATCACCTCCAGGTCACCCGCCAGCTTCTTGCGGATGGTTTCGGGCCGCACGGGCACCTCGAAGTTGAGGCTGCGCGCGACCTCCTCATCCGAATACATCGCGATGAGCGCGTCCGCGTCCGCCATCGAAAGCAAGCGCAACTGGAACGGCGAGGGGGCTTCAGGCAGCGGCAACGTGGCGGCGAACAAGGACATGCGTGCATCACCCGAGCGGAAGGGACCTCCGCACGCTACCGGTCACGGACGGGCACCGCCATCACCTCGTGGCCTCCCCTCCAGCCCTACTCCGTGCGCATCGCCTCCACCGGATCCAGCTTCGCGGCGCGGGACGCCGGGTAGATGCCGAACAGCAGCCCCACCCCGCAGCTCATGCCCAGCGACAGCGCCACGGCCCACATGGGCACGCTCATGGGGAACAGCAACACCCACTTGCCCAGGAACACGAACCCGAAGCCCAGGCCCACGCCCAGCAAACCGCCGAAGAACGACAGCAGCACCGCCTCCGTGGCGAACTGACCCAGGATGCGGCGGCGACGCGCGCCCAGCGCCTTGCGGATGCCAATCTCCCGCGTCCGCTCCGTCACCGACATCAGCATGATGTTCAGGATGCCGATGCCGCCCACCACCAGCGACAGCAGACACACGCCCACGCCCGCCATCGCGATGACCTGGGAGAGCTCGTTGAACGAGGCCGTCATCGACTCGTTGGTGTGCACCTCGAAGTCGTTGGCCTCCTGGGGCGTCAAGTCGCGGCGGCGGCGCAGCAGGTTCACCACCTCGTCCTGCGCCTTCTGGAACACGGTGCCATCACGCGCCTGGACGTCGATCTCCACCGAGCGGTGCTTGCCGTAGAGCTGCTGGAAGTTGCGCATCGGGATGGCCACCTGGTTGTCCTGGCTGGCCATGCCCATGACGCTGCCCCGCTTCTGCAACACGCCGATGACCCGGAAGGGCCGGCCCTGCAGCCGCACGTCGGAGCCCACCGGATCCATGCCCGGGAACAGCGCGTCCGCCACGTCCACGCCAATGACCATCACCGAGCGGCCGTCCAGCGACTCCGTCTCGTTGAAGAAGCGGCCGTTGGTGACCGTCACCCCGCTGGTCTCCAGGAACGTGGGCTCCGTGCCCACGATGCTCACCGACGGGTGCGTCTCCCGGAAGGCCGTCGCCAGCTTCTTGCCCCACGCCTGGTCGGTGGGCGTGGCCGCGCCCACGGAGGGACACGCCTCCAGGATGGCCTTCACGTCCTCACCGTACAGATGCTTGCGCCGGGCGTACTTCGCCCAGTTGAAGCGGCCGAAGCCCGAAGGCCACTTGGTCACCTCGAAGGTGTGCGCGCCCAGGCTGCCCAGGTTCTTGTTCACCTGTTCGCGCAGGCCTTCGATGAGCGCCATCATCGTGATGACCGTGGCCACTCCGATGACGATGCCCAGCAGCGTCAGGAGCGAGCGCAGCGGGTTGCCCAGGAACGTGCCCAGCGCCAGCCGCAGGTTGTCGAGAAACGCGCGCATCGCCTATTCGTAGCGGAGCGCTTCCACCGGGTCCAGCCGCGCGGCCCGGGCTGCCGGCCAGATGCCGAACAGCAGGCCCACCAGCGCCGCGAACGCCACCCCGCCCAGCACCGTGCTCGGCCGCACGTCCGCCGCCAGCGGCGTCACCAGCGACACGAGCTTCGCCGTCCCCAACCCCACCGTCGTGCCCAGCAGGCCCCCCACCGCGGACACGCTGGAGGCCTCCAACAGGAACTGGATGACGATGGTGCGCTGCCGCGCGCCCAGCGCGCGCCGCACGCCAATCTCCCGCGTCCGCTCGCGCACCGACACCAGCATGATGTTCATGATGCCGATGCCGCCCACCAGCAGCGTGATGAGGCCCACGCCCGTGGCCACTGCGTACAGCGCCCCGGTGAGCTGCTCATAGGTCGCCGCGAGCGTGTCCGGCCGGTTGAGCGAGAAGTCGTCCGGCGCGCCCGGCGGCGTCGCGCGCACGCGCCTGAGGATGCCGACGAGCTGGTCCTCCGCCTGTTGGATCCGCCCTGCGTCCGCCACGGCGATGGCGATCTGCATGGGCCGCCCCTTGCCGAAGCTGGAGTTGAAGGTCTTGAAGGGCATGTACACGGCCATGTCCATGTTCTCCGACACGACCTTGCCCTTGCGCCCCAGCGTGCCCACCACCTGGAAGGGCTTCCCGTCGATGCGCACCGTCTGCCCCAGCGGGCTGATGCTGGGAAAGAGCGTGGCCGCCACATCCGCGCCCAGCACCGTCACCGGCCGGTTCACCTCTTCGTCCGCGCGGGTGAGGAAGCGGCCGGACACCACCTCGTAGTTGCCGATGGTGAGGTAGTCGCTCCACACGCCGTTGACGCGCACGTTGGAGACCTGCGACGCGCCGTGCGCCACGTCCGACGAGCGCAGCACCGCCGGGGAGATGGCGGTGATGAAGTCCGCCTGCTGGCGCAACTGCGCCACCTGCTCCAGCGTGAGGTTCTTGCGGTTGCGGAACACCCACCAGTTGCCCTTGATCACCCAGGGGAACTTGGAGACGTAGATGGTGTTCGCGCCCAGCGTGGCCAGTTGCTTGTCGAACGACGTGTTGAGCCCCTGGATGATGCCGACGATGGCCAGGAGCGTCGCCACGCCGATGCCGATGCCCAGCGTCGTGAGCACCGTGCGCATCCGGTTCGCCCGGAGGGAGAACACCGCGATGCGGGCCCCCTCCAGCACGTCCACCCGGAAGCGCTGACCGAACTTCACGCGTGCCCCGCCTGCGGCAACACGCCCGTGCCGCCCAGCGCGACCACCGGACCCGGCCCGTCCGCGATGATCTCACCGTCGCTCAGGCGGATGGCCCGGGGACAGCGCGCGGCCAGCTTAGGCTCGTGCGTGACGAGCACCAGCGTGTGCCCCGCATGGTGGAGCTGTTCGAAGAGCCTGACGATCTCCTCGCCAGTGGCCGAGTCCAGGTTGCCCGTGGGCTCGTCCGCCAGAAGCATGGAGGGCTCCGACACCAGCGCGCGTGCGATGGCGACGCGCTGGCGCTGACCGCCCGACAGCTCGTTGGGCCGGTGGTGCATGCGGTGCGTGAGCTGCACCTTGTCGAGCGCCGCCTTGGCCCGCTCCCGCCGCTCCTTCGCGGGCATGCCCCGGTACACGAGCGGCAGCTCCACGTTGGCGAGCGCCGTCTCCCGGGGGAGAAGCTGGAACGTCTGGAAGATGAAGCCGATCTCCACGTTGCGGATGACGGCCAGGTCGTCGTCGTCCATGCGCGACACGTCCTTGCCGTTGAGCATGTAGCGACCGCTGGTGGGCGTATCCAGACAGCCCAGCACGTTCATCAGCGTGCTCTTGCCGGAGCCCGACTGGCCGATGATGGCCACCCATTCGCCCCGGTTGATGCCGAAGGTCACGCCCCTGAGCGCGCGCACCTCCTCGCCACCCACGAAGAAGGCGCGCGTGAGCGCCTCCACCGAGATGAGGGGGCCACTGCCCGGAGCATTGGGGGTCGTCACGACTTGCGCCCGCCCTTCCCGTCGCCGGCGGGCACTTCCGGTTCGCGCACCGCGTCCCCGTTCGCCAGCTCCTTGGACAACGTGCGATAGGGACCCTCCACCACGCGGTCCCCCGGCTGGAGTCCCTCAAGCACTTCCAGCTCCGTGTCGGACGCGATGCCGGTGCGCACGCGGCGCACCTGGGCCTTGTTCTCCCCGTCCACCACGAAGACGACCTTGGCCAGGGTCTCCGTGCGGCGCTTGGCCGTGAGGCCACCGCCCTCCACCGGGGGCTGGTAGTCCGGCAGCGAGCGCTCGGAGCGCACCGTGACGGCCTGGATGGGCACGAGCACCGCGTCCTCGTGCGTCTCCGCGCTGATGCGCGCCTCGGCGCTCATGCCGGGCAGCACGCCGGGAGGCCGCGCGTCCAGGGCGACGGTGATGGGGAAGCTCGTCACCTCCGCCTCCGTGCCCTGGTTCTTGATGAGCGCCTTCTGGGCGATCTCCACCACGGTGCCGGTGAAGGACTGGCCCTCCAGCGCGTCCAGCGACACCTCCGCGGGCTGGCCGTACTTCAGGTGCACCACCTCGTGCTCACCCACCTCGAACTTCACCTCCATCTGGTTGAGCGCGGCGATGGTCATCACCACGTCCTCGGAGAAGTCGGAGCCACGCACGCGCTCACCCACTTCACGCGACAGTTCGATGACGTTGCCGTCGATGGGCGACAGGAGCGTGGTGCGCGACAGGTCCGTGGCGGCCTGGTCCAGCACGGCGCTGCTCTGGGCCACGCGCTGCTTGGCGGCGGCGAGGCGCGCCTGGGCGGTGTCCACCGACGCCTGGGACACCTCCAGCTCCGACGTGGACGCGAGCCCCTTCTCCGCGAGCCCCTTCACGCGGGCCAGGTCCGCGCTCTGCCGCGCGACCTCCACCTCCGACACCTGCACCTCCGAGCGCGCCGCGTCCTTGGAGGCCGTGGCCTGCTTCACGGCCGCCTCGTAGTAGCGCTTGTCGATGCGTCCCAGCACCTGCCCCTTGGTGACGGGGTCTCCGTCCTTCACCTGGAGGGCCACGAGGTCCCCGGACAGGTTGGAGGAGATCTTCACCGTGGTGGCCGCCTGCACCTTGCCAGCGCCCGTGATGGTACGGGTGATGGTCCCCTTGCGGGCCTTGGCCACCTGGACTTCCTGCGTCGGAGGCGGCCGGTCCTTCAGACCGCCCACGGTGATGGCCCCCGCGCCGAGCAACAGCGCACCGGCGATTGCCGCCTTCCACCACGTCATTGTGAGTCTCCTGGATTCAGCATGCCCGTGGCCCGGAACAGGGCATAGCGGGCGATTTCGACATCGATGCGGCTCTGGAGCAAGACCAGCTCCGACTGCGTCAGCTTCAACTGCGCGTCACGCACGTCCAGCGTGGAGCCAGCGCCCGCGCGGAAGCGCTGCTCCGCCAGGTCCAGGCCCTGCGCTGCGACCGCCCGGTTGGTGGTCGCGAGCTTCGAGGCGGCAAGCTGCCCGTCCAGCACCTGGTGCGCCCGGACGACCTCCGCCTCCAGCTCCAGCTTCGTCTGGACGAACGTCAGCTCCGCCTTGCGGATGTTGGCCTGGGCCCGCGCGGACTGCGCGTCGGTGATGAAGCCGTTGAACAGGTCCCACGTCAGGGTGACACCGCCGTTGAAGATGTTGCCGAAGCGGGCCTCGCTGAAGAACGGCCCCAGGTCCTGGCTGGCATGGTTGTATTGGACGGACAGACCCACCCTCGGGATGTAGTCCCCCTGCACGATGGCGCGCTGGAGCTCCGCCACCCGCACCCGCTGGTGGAGCGCGCGCAGCAGGGCGCGGTGCTCCCGGGCCTGCTTCAGGGAGTCGTCCAGGGGCGGCGCGGGCGCGGGCTCCTGCTGGAACACGCCGGGGTCCACGGCCAGGAGCCTGTCGGTGCCGGGGCGGGCCAGCCACACGGCCAACTGCATCTGGTCCGCCACGAGCTGGTTCTGGCGCTGCACGACGTTGATGCGGTCGTTGCCCAGGTTGACCTCCGCGGCGATCTCCTCCGTCTTACCCACGCGGCCGGCCTGGAACAGGGCTCGCGAGCGCTCCAGTTGTTCCTCGCTGCGCGTCACGGTGGCCTTGAGCACGTCCAGCGTCGCCTGCGATAGGAAGAGCGCGAAGAAGCGACGGATGGCCTCCAGCTCAGAAGTGTCCGCTTCCTCCAGGGACTGGTTCTTCACGGCATCCACGGTGACGCCAGCCTGCTCCAACTGCTTCCAGAGGGCGCGGTTGTAGATGACCTGGGACAGGCCCAGCGACGCGAAGTAGCTGTCGGCGGTATTCGAGCTGCTCTCCACCTCGCGCGTGAGGACCTCGTCCTCGGTGATGGGAATGGTGACCACCTCCCGGCGCCGACCCTGATACCTGAGGCTCGGGCCCATGTTGAACTGCAACTGGGGCAGCAGGCCGGAGCGGGCGACGCGCACGTCCTCCTGCGCCACCGACACATCCAGCACGGACTGCAGGGCCTGGGTGTTCCTGCGGCCCATGGCACGCGTCTCTTCGAGCGTGATGGGCGTGGTGGCGAGCAGCGCCGTGACGACGAGGAGCGCGTTCACTTACCACCGCCCGCGGGAAGACCGATGAAGAAGATACCGGCGTACATGACGTAGAGCACCAGCGCGAGCAGCAGCGACCGACCCAGGCGCATCCCGGTGGCGGTGGAGAAGCCCACGCCCAGCAGGCCCACGCTCCAGAGGTTGAAGAAGTCCACCCCGCGCAGCACCCGCTCCATCTTCGGCGTCAGGCCACTGAGCAGGGACAGGTTGGAGGGCACGAGCCGGGCCGCGCGCAAATCCGTGAGCGAGTACTGGAAGCTCGCGCAGACCGCGTAGATGAGGTGGTAGAGCGCGATGGGCAGCAGGGCCACCGCGGCCGCCGCCATCAACTGCCCGAAGGACGCGGGCCGGCTGAAGAGCCAGGCACACACCCACAGGACGCACGCGAGCAGCAACACGGCCAGGGGCATCACGAGCACCCCCTTGGCGATGCCGCCCACCAGCGCCTTGCGCGAGGCGGTCTGGATCTGCTCGGCGATGTCGGACTCCGAAACGGTGGGCGCGCCCACGTCCTTCGGCAGGGCCCCCACCACGGACGCGGTGGCATCCCAGCGCAGCGCGTACGCGACCCCGGAGGCGGCGACGCACAGGGCGAGGATGAGCATGGGCCACAGCCAGCGGCGGCCTTCGACGGCGGAGCGCGTGCCCTCGAGGGGATCCACGAAGACGCGCGCCGGTTGTACAAGGGAGGTCATAGGGATGGGGTCTCTGGGCGGAATACGCGGCCCACCCGGAGTGATTGCCCGGTCCCGTGAATTGACTCGGGAAATGGGCAGGCAGCCAATCGAAATCCGTTAGCGGACCCGGGTTCTACCGTGCCTTGCATCCATCCTGTAGCGGTCTGTAGCCTAAATTTTGCGGCGGGGGCCCGGACGGTGTATTCCGCTCGGCTGCACGCTTGCCGGAGCATGAATGGTCGACAGCACGGATCTCGCCCAGGTTCTTCATGAGGCGCATGACATCGCCCGCAGCGTCGCCCAGAAGCCCACGTCGGCCCACGTGTTGCTCGCGCTCTTCACGGTGGAGAACCGCGCCCAGCTCCTCCTGAAGGAGAAGGGGGTGGACGAGGACGCGCTCCTGCAGCTCATCACGGAGGCCCCCGCGGAGACGGGCAGCGTCGTGCATGACCTGACGACGCGCGCGAGGGAGCTGGCCAGCAATTCGCGCTCCGGGGAGGCGGACTGTCTGCACCTGCTCATCGCCATCATCCGTCGGCGCTGCGCGGCGTCCGACCTGCTGGCGCGCACGGGCATCGACCTCATCTCCCTGTCCAACACGGCGCTGTCCTACTCCACGAGCGGGGGCCCGCCGCGCCGGCTCCAGCCCGGCTATGGTCAGGCAGTGGCCACCCGCGCGCCGGTGAGCCGCCCGGTGGGTGCGCCCCCTTCACCCCTGCCCTTCTCCACCCTGGCCCTGAGCGTGCCGCGCCCGGCCCCGGTGATGACGCCCCCCGTCAGCGCGCCGCCGCCGGCCGCGCGCATGACGCCCGCGCTGTCGCCGCGCGACCTCATCG
>NZ_RAVZ01000237.1 GCF_003611635.1 Corallococcus terminator
GTCCCAGATCAAAAGGGCCGCCAACCGCCATCACCAGATGCGAAGCCGCCGTGACATGGGGGGCCGAAGGCCGTGGGCTTGCATACAGCTCCCCCGCGATGATCTCCCCCACCACATGGTCCGGGAGCGCCTCCAGGTCCGCATAGGTCGCGGGTTTCTTCGCCATGGATTCTCCCCTGTCCTCGCCGCCCATCACTCTATCCATGGTCGAAGGAGGTAGCACGCACGTCTGACGTACCAGGGCGTCACCACCGTCCCCTACCCCACAGGTCTTTCCGGGAAGCAGCTCCTTTCCAGCACCCAACGCCCCGTGCCCAATTCCCTGCCCCGATGAAAGGTCGCGGTTAAGAGCCGGCCGCCCGGCGGCGGACGCCGGTCCTCCTCCAAGAAAGCCCCCATGGCCCAGCCACTCAAGGGACGTGAAATCCACCTGAAGTCCCGCCCGAAGGGCGAACCCACGCCTGAAATCTTCGAACTCGTGGAGGCCGCCGTCCCCGAGCCCACCGACGGTCAGGTGCTCGTGCGCAACCACTTCATGTCCGTGGATCCGTACATGCGCGGCCGCATGAACGACACGAAGTCCTACGTGCCGCCCTTCAAGCTGGGCGAAGTGCTGGACGGCGGCAGCGTGGGGCAGGTCGTCCGCTCGCGCTCTCCGGACTTCAAGGAAGGCGACTACGTCGTCGGCGGCACCGGCGGCTGGCGCGAGTACGCCGTGGCGCCCGCGAAGCACTACCAGAAGGTGGACCCCAGCGTAGGCCCCCTGTCCGCGTACCTGGGCGTGCTCGGGATGCCGGGCATGACGGCCTACGTGGGCCTGCTCGACATCGGCAAGCCTGCCGCCGGTGAGACGGTCTTCGTGTCCGGCGCGGCGGGCGCGGTGGGGGGCGTCGTGGGGGAGCTGGCCCGCATCAAGGGCTGCCGCGTGGTGGGCAGCGCCGGGTCAGACGCGAAGGTGAAGCACCTGCGCGAGCAACTGAAGTTCAACGACGCCTTCAACTACAAGTCCGGCCCGGTGGCCGAGTCCCTGGCGAAGGCGTTTCCGGAAGGCATCGACGTCTTTTTCGACAACGTGGGCGGCGAGCACCTGGAGGCCGCGCTGGGCCTGATGAAGAACCACGGCCGCATCGTGCTGTGCGGCGCCATCTCCCAGTACAACGCCACCGCCCCTACGCCCGGTCCGCGCAACCTGATGCTCGCGGTGGGCAAGCGCCTCACGCTCCAGGGCTTCATCGTCTCCGACCACGGCGACCGCCGCGCGGACTTCCTGCGCGACATGGGCGGCTGGCTGCGCGAGGGCAAGGTGTCCGACGTGTCCACCATCGTGGACGGCCTGGACAAGGCCCCCGACGCCTTCATCGGCATGATGCGCGGCGACAACACCGGCAAGATGCTGGTGCGCCTCGTCAAGGACGCCTGACGCTCGCTGGCCAACGTCCGGAACGAACAACACCCGACATCCTCGCCGCGCTCCGTTTGGCACCCCGCAGACGGAGCGCGGGAAACGCGCGGCCTCCGCAACCTCGGGCAGTGTGCACGCCCCCTTGAAGGAGGCAGCACGTTGAGCTCTCAGAAGCAGCCGGACGCGGTTCACGTCGACGAGAAGAGCAAGGACACCCAGCTCGCGAAGGATCGCTCGGACGGTACGGGCAACTTCCTCACGACGGACCAGGGTCTGCGCATCGAGCACACGGACGACTCGCTCAAGATTGGAGCGCGCGGCCCCACGCTGCTGGAGGACTTCCACCTGCGTGAGAAGGTGATGCGCTTCGACCATGAGCGCATCCCGGAGCGCGTGGTGCACGCCCGAGGCTCCGCGGCCCACGGCTACTTCCAGGTGTACCAGCCCATGTCCAAATACACGCGGGCCGGGTTCCTCCAGGACCCCTCGCGCAAGACGCCCGTGTTCGTGCGCTTCTCCACCGTGGCGGGCTCGCGCGGCTCCGCGGACACCGTGCGCGACGTGCGCGGCTTCGCGGTGAAGTTCTACACGGACGAAGGCAACTTCGACCTCGTGGGCAACAACATCCCCGTCTTCTTCGTGCAGGACGGCATCAAGTTCCCCGACTTCGTCCACGCCGCCAAGCCGGAGCCGCACCACGAGATGCCCCAGGCGGCCACCGCGCACGACTCCTTCTGGGACTTCGTGTCACTCGTCCCGGAGACGATGCACATGGTCATGTGGGCCATGTCCGACCGGGGCATCCCGCGCAGCTACCGGATGATGGAGGGCTTCGGCGTCCACACCTTCCGCTTCATCAACGAACAGAACGAGTCGCGCTTCGTGAAGTTCCACTGGAAGCCGCTCCTGGGCGTGCACTCGCTCGTCTGGGATGAGGCGCAGAAGCTCGCGGGCAAGGACGCGGACTTCCACCGCCGCGACCTCTGGGAGTCCATCGAGATGGGCGACTTCCCGGAGTACGAGCTGGGCGTGCAGATCATCGAGGAGGCGGACGCCCAGAAGCTGGGCATCGAGCTGCTCGACGCCACCAAGCTCGTCCCCGAGGAGCTGGTGCCGGTGCAGCGCATCGGCAAGCTCGTGCTCAACCGCAACCCGGACAACTTCTTCGCGGAGACGGAGCAGGTGGCGTACTGCGTCTCCAACGTCGTGCCGGGCATCGGCTTCACGGATGATCCGCTGATGCAGGCGCGGCTGTTCTCGTACCTGGACACGCAGCTCACGCGCCTGGGCGGGCCCAACTTCGCGGAGCTGCCCATCAACCGTCCGGTGGCGCCGGTGCACAACCACCAGCAGGACGGCTTCGGGCGGCACACCGTCAACACCAGCCGGGCCAACTACCACCCGAACTCGCTGAGCGGGGGCTGCCCGTTCCTCGCGTCCCAGAAGCAGGGCGGCTACGTGCACCCGCCGGAGCAGGTGAGCGGCAAGAAGCAGCGCGTGCGCGCCGAGTCCTTCCAGGACCACTACAGCCAGGCCGCGCTCTTCTTCAACAGCCTCACCCCGCCGGAGCAGGAGCACCTCATCGACGCGTGTCGCTTCGAGCTGGGCAAGGTGGAGACGCTGCACATCCGCGAGCGCGTGCTGGAGCACTTCGCCAAGGTCGACGGCAAGCTCGCCACCGAGGTCGCCAAAGGGCTGGGACTGCCCACGCCCGCGGCCCAGCCGCCCGCGGCCAAGGGCCCCGTCGCCACGTCCCCCGCGCTCAGCATGGAGCTGGGCAAGGGAGGCGGCATCAAGAGCCGACGCATCGCGGTGCTGGTGGCGGACGGCGTGGACTCGGATGAACTGATGGCGGTGCGCAAGGAACTGGAAGGCCAGGGCGCGCACGTGAAGGTCATCGCGAAGCACCTGGGCACGGTGAAGGCGGCCAACGGGCAGGCGGTGAAGGTGGACAAGAGCGCCATCACCACCGCGTCCATCGAATACGACGGCGTCTACATCCCTGGCGGCGCCGCGAGCGTCGCCACGCTGAAGAAGGACGGCGAGGCGCGCCACTTCGTGCAGGAGGCCTACCTCCACTGCAAGACGGTGGCGGCGTCCACCGGCGCCACGGACGTGCTGAAGGCGTGCGAGGTGGATCCGGCCGCGCCCGGCATCGTCACCGGCACCGCGCAGGCGCTGGGCAAGGCCTTCGTCACGGCGCTCGCGAAGCACCGCCACTGGGACCGCGTGGACCACGACCGCGTCCCGGCCTGAGCCAGGAGCGACACGGCGTCACCGCGTCCACTGCACCGCGGTGACGTCGTAGTGCCGCATCTCCTCGATGTCCGGCACATAGGGCCGAATGGCAGCGAGGAAGGGCGGGAAGTGGGCGCTCTTGCGGAAGCCCTGCATGTGGCCTTCCGCGGAGTCCCACTGGATGCGCAGGATGTAGTGGTCTGGCGCGTCGTGGCAGCGCGACAGCTCGAAGCCCAGGCAGTGCGGCGAGGCGCGCAGGCTCTCCTGCGCGGTCTGGTAGGCCGCTTCGAAGTCCTGCGCCCGGGCCTCGGGAATCGTGTAGCGGATGTATTCGACGATCATGCCTTCGAGGATAGGACGTCCCGGGGCACGGCGCGTCAGCGCACGGGGGCAGCAGGGGCCTTTCGCCGCCAGTCGGGCGGACAGCCCTCGCGCAGCACCCGGGCCACGGCGAGCGCGCAGGCGTAGCTGCTCGTCATCGGCCGCTCGCACCAGGCGCCGGCCGCGTACAGCCGCACGGTGGGCGCATGCTCGATGTGGTCCACCGTGTCCGTGCGGCCCAGCAGTTGGGCCGTCTTCGTGTCCGCCACCGTCACCACCGCACCCAACCCCGCGGGCAGGCCCGGCATGGGCCCGGCGGCGCAGACCACGACCGTGCCCTGTCGCACCGCGCGCCAGAGCACTTCCGTGAGCGGCGCCTCCAAGGCCCGGACCACGGTCCCCAGGCTCAGGTTGATGACCTCCGGGCGCACCTCGTTCGTCAGCCACTCCAGCGCTTCGAGCAGGCACAGCGAGTCCCCGCGCATCGTCCCGTCCAAGACGCGCGCGACGTACCACTCCACGTCCGGCACGGGAGGCCCTGCGTCCATCAGGATGCTCAGCACCGAAGTGCCGTGCCCGTGCGTGTCCTCCAGGTCGGCCAGGACGGCATCCCCACCGCGCCACGCCTCCAGCTCCTCACGGGAGTGGACGCGGGACTCCAGGCGCCGGGTGGCCCGGTCCAGCGTGAAGCTCGCGGCCCCGGCCAGCCGTCCGCCGTGCTCCCGCAGGAAGCCCACCGACACACCACTGTCCACGACGGCGATCTTCACGGCGACGCCTCGCTCAAAACCTGAAGCCACGGGAGGGAGGTGGAAATCCATGGGGGCATCCGGGGCGCTCGGGGGACACGCCCCGGACAGGGTGAAGCCCTTCGCGCTAGCAGCTCGTGCTGTCCTCGCCCCTCGGCAGCGCGAACTGCGGGTAGTAGATGCCCTGCCAGTTGGTGCCGTTCCACGTGTAGGCAATGCCGTTCATGTTCGACGAGCCACAGGCGTGGCCCACCAGGTCCTGCGTTCCCTCGACGTCCGACAGCAACGCCGACACATCCTTGCTCGTGAACTTCATCGCATGCCTCCTGGAATCCAAAGAGAGCTTTGGATTCCATGAAACGTTACGGGCCGCGTCCGACAAGTCAATCCACGGCGCGGCGCGAGGGACGCAAGGCGGTTAGGGTCTCCCGGTCCAACGCTGTGAGAGGTGTCTCGCGATGAAGCTCTGGGCCCGCTGGTTCCGCATCCCCTTCTGGCAGCGCGTGCTGGGCGCCTTCGTGCTGGGCGCCCTCGCGGGTTGGGCGCTGGGCGAGAAGGCGGGCACGTGGCTCCAGCCGCTGGGCACGCTCTACGTGCAGCTCATCCGGATGATCGCCACGCCGCTGGTCTTCTTCGCCGTCATCCACGCGGTGTCCGCGCTGCGCGGCCAGAAGAGCATGGCGAAGCTGGGAGGCCGCACCTTCCTCTGGTTCGCCCTCACCGCCGCGCTGGCCGTGGGCGTGGGCCTGGGCACCGCCGCCCTCACGAAGCCGGGCGTGGGCGTGGGCCAGCTCCAGGTGGCCTCCGACTACAAGCCCCGGCAGGTGCCCGGCCCGGTGCAGGTGCTGCTGGACGTGGTGCCCACCAACCCCTTCGCCGCGCTGGCGGAGGGCAAGATGCTCCAGGTCATCTTCTTCGCGGGCCTCGTGGGCTTCGCGCTGGTGAAGCTGGGAGAGCGCACCGCGCGCCTGCGCGAACTCGTGGGTGAAGCCAGCGACGCGATGATTCAGGTCACGCGCTTCGTGCTGGAGCTGACGCCGCTGGGCACCTTCGGCCTCATCGCCGCGCTGGTGGGCACGTACGGCTTCGAGCGGCTCCTACCCCTGGCCACCTTCGTCCTCACGCTGTACCTGGCGTGCGCGCTGCACGTCATCTTCGTGTACGGGGGCCTGCTGCTCGCGCACGGGCTCAACCCGCTGCGCTTCTTCCGGGGCGCCGCGCCCGGCATGCAGGTGGCGTTCGTCAGCTCCTCCAGCTTCGCGTCCATGCCGGTGGCCCTGCGCAGCGTCACCCACAACCTGGGCGTCAACCGCGACTACGCGGCGTTCGCGGTGCCCCTGGGCGCCACCATCAAGATGGACGGCTGTGGGGCCATCTACCCGGCGATGACGTCGCTGTTCATCGCGCAGTACTTCGGCCTGTCGCTGTCCGCGCCCCAGCTCTTCATCATCCTGCTGGCGTCGGTATTGGGGAGCTTCGGCACCGCGGGAGTCCCGGGCACCGCGGTGGTGATGACCACCGTGGTGCTGAGCGCCGCGGGCCTGCCGCTGGAAGGCCTGGGCTACCTGCTCGCCATCGACCGGGTGCTGGACATGATGCGCACCCTCACCAACGTCACCGGGCAGATGCTGGTGCCGGTGCTCGTCGCGCGCGAGGAGGGCCTGCTGGACCTGGACGTCTACAACCGCGCGTCCAGCAACGTGGGGCTGGAGGAGACCCAGCCCCCGTCGCCGACGGCGTGAACTACTTGCAGCTCTTCGGCGGAAGGGAATCGATCCAATCCGCGATGAGCTGCGAGCCCTCCGCGTGGTGAACGACGCGGCCAATCTGCGGCATCATCTTCCCGGACTCCTCCGTGTGCAGCCGGTACCAGAGGATGGACTCCGCGTGGTTGCCCGGGACGATGTCGAATTCACCGCCCACGCCACTGCCCGCTGAACCCGGGCGCTTGCACTCGCCCAGCGTGAACAGGTTCGCGTTGTCGATGTTGAGGAACAACTGGCTGGTGATGCCCGCCGTCCCCTTCGGGTTGTGGCAATGCGCGCAGTTGATGTCCAGGTACGTGCGCGCCCGCGTGGACAGGTCCGCCGCCGCCGGGTTGAACGCGTCCGGAGCCTTCGGCAGCTCCGCTGGCGCGGGCAGTCCGTCCAGCTTGCCCAGCGACGCCAGGTACTCCAACTGGTCGCGCTCCACGCCGCCGTACGTGTTCGTGTGGTGCAGGTAGCGCGCCTTCACGCCGATGGGGTGCATCACCTGCTCCCCCGTCTCGTCCTGGAGGTGGTGGCACTGCTGGCACTGGTTCTTGGACGGCACCGAGTACCTGAACGCCTGGGTGTTGCCCTGCAGGTCGATGAACGTCACGTCGCGCGAGCGGCCACCGGTGGCCAGTTCAGCCTCCGTTTGAGGAGCATTCCACACGTACGGCCACGCCTCCCAGCCAGACGGCTGGCGCACCAGGACGCGCGTCTCGATGTAGCGCACGTCCTGGTCCGGCTTCCGCAGGTCCGCCGGGAAGGCGAACGTCTTGGTGATGAGCGTCCCCACCGGCAGGTCCAGCGCGTCCATCGGCTGGTAGTGCGCCACCTTGCCGGCGGGGATGTAGAGGGTGCGTGACTTGACCGAGTAGTCGGAGAACAGCGCGGTGGACAACGTGTAGGGCACGTTGCCCTCCACCGGCACCAGTCCCCCGTCCGCCGGGCTGCCGGTGAACAAACCGAAGCCCGACAGCACGTTGGGAATGGCCAGCGGAGGCCCGGCGTCCACCGGGCCCGCGTCCGTGGCCCCGGCGTCCGGAGCGCCCGCGTCGGGCACCCCTGCATCCACCGTCCCCGAATCGGGAACGCCCGAATCAGGAACGCCCGCGTCCGCCGCTCCGGCATCTGGAACGGAGGTGCCCGCATCGGGCTGGGGCCCCGGGTTTTCCGGGTCGGATGAACCGCAGGCCGCCAGCGCGAGGGCCAGCAGCACCACGGAGAGACGGGGCTTCACGAACGACGTCCGCATGGGTGTCACGCTCCCTGACCGCGATTACTTGATGAAGTCGCCAATGGTCAGCGCGGGAGAGAAGCCCGCGCAGTCGAAGGCGGTTCCCGTCACGGCGTAGTGCCGCGTCTTGCCCCACGCGCCAATCAGGTCCCCGCCGGTCGCGGCCTGTCCCGCACCCGCCAGGTCCAGGTCCACGATGGCGTTGCGGGTGCCCGCGGGCAGGGTGTTGCCCTTGAAGCAGATGTTGATGGGGTTCACCTGCGTGCGGGGATGGCCGGCCGGATCCACGCCGTCCCACAGCAGGTGCGGCACCCGCAGCTCGCCCTGCGTCTCGCCGTAGGCGTAGAGCGCCGCCACGAGCGCCCCCAGCGGACGGCGCTGCGCGCTCAGGCTGCCGTTGTCCACCAGGTCACCGCTGCCGCCCTTGAAGGTGTTGCCGTGGATGCTGATGTCCGCGCTCTCGAAGTTGAAGCCACCCGCCGCCCACAGCGTGGGGTCCGGCTCGATGGACAGGCCGCTCAGCACCGCCACGTCCAGGGAGTTGTTGTTCTCCCAGGTGTTGCCCGTCAGCTCCACCCGGCGCGACGCCAGGATGAACGTGCCCGTGCCGGCCGGCACCTGCGACACCGTGCTGCTGCTGGCGGCCACCGACGCGAAGTTGGTCCGGTTGTTGTTGATGATGATGTTGTTCAGCACCCGGACGTCGGTGCCCTTGATGGGGTTGCCCGGCAGGTCGAACACCACGAGGCCCGTGGTGTTGTCCTCGGCCAGGTTGCCCGTCACGTAGGCGTACTTCGTGTTCTCGATTTCGATGCCCGCGACGTTCTGCTTCGCGATGTTGTTGCGCACGACGGCGTACTCCGTCTGGCCCACGTAGATGCCCGCGTCCGCGGCGTTGTAGGCCTCGCAGTCCTCGATGACGACGAACTTCGACTTCACCGGGTACAGGCCGTACTTGCCGTTGTTCTCGTCGTTGACCTTCGCCCACTCGGTGCGCACGCGGCGCATGATGACGTCGGTGGAGGACTCGATGCGCACCGCGTCCTTCTTCGCGTTCCACACCGCGACGTCACGCACCTCGAAGCGCTTGCCCACCACGTCCAGGCCGTTGGAGTTCGCGGCCGCGTTCGTGAACACCAGCACCGTGCTGGTCGCCGTGCCCGTGCCCTCGCCCTTCACGCCCTTGCCCGCGCCCGCGATCGTGATGCCGTTCTGGCGGACGGTGATGGCGTTGTCGAACGTGAACGTGCCCGCCGCCAACTGGATGGTGGTGCACTCAGCCAGCGTGTTCACCTGGTCCTGGAGCGCTTCCTCCTGGCCCGGCGTGAACGTCAGCGTCGCCTGCGTCTTGCCCTCGCAGGAGAAGTCCCCCGCCGCGCCGCCATCCCAGGCGATGCCCGTGTCCACCGGGGGACCGGCGTCCGGCTCCGTGCCGGCGTCGGTGCCCGCGTCCGTCTGGGTCCCCGCGTCCGGCCTCGGGGTCGGAAGCTCCTCGTCCTCGGAGCAGGCGGTCAGCGAAAGGGCCCCCAACAGGGCCAGAAGGGCGGCGCTCGAAGCGCGGGTCCACTGCAAACGGGGCATGTCATTCCTCCGCGAAGCCGCTCCGCTTGGGACCCTTGAGGAAACATCCGGGCCCGCGAAGCAGCGGGAAGGCGGCATGCTCGGAGCAAAGACACACGGGCGACAAGCATTAGTTGCACGTTTGTGTTTTGACGCGGTGCCCCTTTGGCCACGCGGAAAAAGCACGCGCACGCGGTAAGCCTATCGCTTCGAATGTGTCCGCACCGGGCGTGACGCAAGGTCCCGGGGCGGACGGCCGGACGGGCGCCCCTGGCCCCTTCGCGGGGTCCCCGGCTCCCACCCGGGCGGTCATCTTCCAGGGGTGTCGCGGCACCGCCCTTCCTCTCCCCGCGACGGAAAAGAGGCTTCCCATGCGCGCAAGCACCCTGGCGACCCTGGTGGTGGCGTTCGCGTCCGGCGCGGCCACCACCGCGATGGCGCAGCAGGACGAAACGTCGATGGCCCCCCAGGGCAATGACTCGCAGGGCCTGGATGCCCGGCAATCACTGACAACCACCCAGAGTGAAGGCACGTTCTGGGACAATTACTGGTATCAGCCCCAAGCCGGCACCGGGTTCCAGCGGCCCCTCGACGGGACCTACGAACTCCAGCAGCCGCTCGTCGGGACGTATCAGCTCCAGCAGCCGCTCAACGGCACCTACGAACTCCAGCAGCCGCTGAATGGCACCTACCAGCTCCAGCAGCCGCTCAACGGCACGTACCAGCTTCAGCAACCGCTGAACGGGACCTATCAGCTCCAGCAGCCGCTCAACGGCACGTACCAGCTCCAGCAGCCCCTCTACGGCACGGGCACCTCGCGGACCCCGCGCGCGCGTTAGCCGGAGCCGCGTCCCCCGGTACTTCCGGGGGACGTTCCCAGGGGACTTCAGCGACGCGCGTTGAAGGTGTCGCAGGCCTCCAGCGTGCCCTGCTCCAGCCCCCGCTTGAACCAGGTCATGCGCTGCTCGGCGGAGCCGTGGGTGAAGGACTCGGGGACGACGTGGCCCCGGGCGCGCTTCTGGATCGTGTCGTCGCCCACGGCGCTGGCCGCGCCCAGCCCCTCCTCGATGTCGCCCGGCTCCAGCAGGTTGCGCTCCTTCTGCGCGTGGCGCGCCCAGATGCCGGCGAAGCAGTCCGCCTGAAGCTCGGTCAGCACGGAGAGCTGGTTGGCCTGCTCCTCGCTCGTGCGGCGGCGCAGCGACTGCACCTTCTGGGAGGTGCCCAGCAGGTTCTGCACGTGGTGCCCCACCTCGTGCGCGACGACGTACGCGCGGCCGAAGTCACCGGGCGCGCCGAAGCGGCTCTCCAGCTCGTCGAAGAAGGTCAGGTCCAGGTACACGCGCTGGTCGCCCGGACAATAGAAGGGCCCCACCGCGCTCTGCTGCGCGCCGCACGCGGACTGCACCGCGTCCGAGAAGAGCACCAGCCGAGGCTGCACGTAGCGCACGCCCACGGGCTCCAGCAGTCCGGGCCAGGTGTCCTCGGTGTCCGCGAGGATGACGGACACGAAGTCCTTCATCTCCTCCTGCTGCGGATCCACCGCGCGTCCCGAGCCGCCCGTCGCCGGATCCGAATACGGGGAGCGCGAATCCACCTGCACGTCGGACGGGTCTCCGCCCAGCAACATCACCAACAGCGCCACCACCAGCGACGCGGCGCCACCGCCCACCGCGAGCGGGCGTCCGAAGCCGGAACCCCGTCGGTCCTCGATGTTCGAGCTGCGACGTCCGCCTTGCCACCTCATGCGATACCCCTCCCCTGTCGGGCTGCCCTGCGGACCAAGGTAGGCAGCGGGCCACACGTCAGCGACGGGGATTCCCGAGCCGACCGTTCGCCAGGAGGTCCGTAGGGCAGGCGGGCAGGCGGGCCATGCAAGGGGCAGCGGGCTCATTCCGGAAGGGAGAAGCCCACCAGCCCGGATGCCACGCGCGAAGCGGCGCCCAGGCGCTCCATCAGGGCCGGGCCGAAGTACTGGCGCCGGGCCTCGCCCTGACCGCTGAGCACCTGCTCCGGCGTGTCCAGGTAGCCCACGTAGCCGTTGGCGAGCCCCAGCACGTGGGTTGCGCCCGTGAGCCCCATCAGCGCCTGTCCCGCGCTCGTGGTGGGTTCGCCCGGAATCGCCAGCAACTCCAGCGGCCCCAGGGCCAGCGCATCCACTTCCGTCTCCCGGGGCGAGGACGCGCACAGGAAGTTGTCCCCCGCCGCGCGGGTGAACGTGGGCACCAGCCGCGACGAATCCGGCCGGGGCAGCGACGCCTGCACGCGCGCGAAGGCCAGCCGCACCGGCCCCTCCACCGCCGCCGGGGTGGCCCCGTCCGCCAGCGCCGACAGCCGGGTCGCGAAGGCCGCGGCCCGCTCCGGCCCCTGCCCTTCGGAGAAGGCCACGGACGCATTGCCTTCGCTGCCCTGCACGAACAGCGTCACGCCGCTGCCCGCCGCTTCGCGCAGCGCGCTCAGGCGGCCCGGGTAGTCCGGATCCACCAGCGCCCGCTTGCGGGGAATGAGCGTGGCGTGCGCGGCGAACACCAGCACCTCCGCCACCGGCGCCTTCGCGCCCTTCAGCACCACGCGCGTGAGCTGTCCGTCGGGGACCTGTCCGCCGCTGCGGGAGGTGACGAGCCCTGCGTCCGCCGCGCCGCCCACCTCCAACGTGACGTCCGTCATCGAAGCGGCGGCCTTCTCCAGCGCTTCGCTCGCGCCCATCACCACCGCGCTCACCGCCGCCGGCAGATAGCGCCCCGTCCCGGAAAGCTGGGCCACCCAGCGCGCGTCGTACCCTCCAAAAGAGGAGTGCGTGTGCGTGGCCACCACCAGCACCTCCTTCACGCCCACCCGCGCGGCGCGCTCGCGCACCTGCTCCACGATTTCCGGGGTAACGAAGAGCAGCTCCAGCGACACCACGCCCACGCGCGCGCTTCCGACCTCCAACACCACCGCGCGGGCCTGGAGGGGCAGCTCGGCCTGGCTCGCCTCGGGCCGGGGCGGCGAGTAGCCCGCCACCACCACCGGGAAGGGCGGCGACAAGGCCACCTTCGCCGCACCTGCTCGCAGGGCGCCTTCGCCCTGGATCTGGGACAGCACCACGGGCGTGCGTTCTTCCCAGCGCCCACACCAGTTCCAGGAGGCGAGCGCGTAGGCCGCCCCCGCCGTTAGGAGGACAAAGGGCAGCAGGGCACGAAGCAGGGAACGCCGGGAAGAGGACATGCCGGAGGGAGCCTAACCGCTCCAGACCTCAGGACCGTGCCTACCTTTCCGGCCAGCGGCACCCTGCCTGGCCTACAGGAGCCGACGTCTTGCGACAGGTGGAATACCTTCCGTGAAGACGTGCGTTCCTGTTCCGCTTCGAGTTCGAAAGGGGTAAGGCAGCGCGCCATGTGCGGCATCTTCGGAATCGTGGGACACGGAGAGGCGTCCAACCTGACGTACCTGGGGTTGCACGCCCTGCAGCACCGCGGACAGGAGTCCGCCGGCATCGTCGCCTCCGACGGCCACATCCTGCGCGCGCACCGGCAGATGGGCCTGGTGGCGGACATCTTCACCGCGCCGGTGATTGATGGACTGCCGGGAGACGCGGCCATCGGCCACGTGCGCTACAGCACGGCGGGCGGCAGCCAGCTCAAGAACGCCCAGCCGCTGTTCGTCGCGTGGGCGGGCGGCCAGTTCTCCATCGCGCACAACGGCAACATCGTGAACGCGGCGGAGCTCAAGGCCTCGCTCGAAGCGGACGGCGCGCTCTTCCAGTCGGACGCGGACACGGAGGTGGTGATGCACCTCCTCGCCCGCTCCAAGCAGCCCACCTTCGAGGCCAAGCTGGTGGAGTCCCTGCGCAAGGTGGAGGGCGCCTACAGCATCCTGCTCCTCACGGAGGACAAGCTCATCGCGGTGCGCGACCCGCACGGCTTCCGGCCGCTGGTGCTGGGCAAGATGAAGGAAGGCGCCTTCGTCGTCGCCAGTGAGACGACCGCGTTGGATCTCATCGAAGCGGAGGTGGTGCGCGAGCTGGAGCCCGGCGAGCTCATCGTCATCGAGAACGGGGTGCTGCGCGCCAGCATGCCCTTCAAGCCCGCGCCCCGCCTGGGCCGCTGCATCTTCGAGCACGTCTACTTCGCCAAGCCGGACTCGGTGCTCTTCGGCTCCAGCGTCTATGAGGTGCGCAAGCGCCTGGGCATGCAGTTGGCGCGCGAGCAGCCCGCGCCGGACGCGGACCTGGTCATCGCGGTGCCGGACTCGGGCGTGCCCGCGGCCATCGGCTTCTCGCAGACGAGCGGCATCCCCTACGACGTGGGCCTCATCCGCAGCCACTACGTGGGCCGCACCTTCATCGAGCCGCAGCAGTCCATCCGCCACTTCGGCGTGAAGCTGAAGCTGTCCGCCGTGCGCAGCGTCCTCAAGGGCAAGCGCGTGGTGGTGGTGGACGACTCCATCGTGCGCGGCACCACCAGCCGCAAGATCGTGAAGATGCTCAAGGCCGCGGGCGCCGTGTCCGTGCACCTGCGCATCTCGTCGCCGCCCACGCAGTGGCCCTGCTACTACGGCATCGACACGCCCAGCCGCACGGAGCTCATCGCCGCCAGCCACAGCACGGAGGAGATCGCCAAGTACGTCACGGCGGACTCCCTGGGCTACCTGTCGCTGGAAGGCCTGGGCGCGGCGGTGGAGGATCCGAAGCGGAGCACCTACTGCACCGCGTGCTTCTCCGGGCAGTACCTCACGGAGAAGCTGTCCCGGGACTCGGACGCCAAGCTGAGCGCCTGAGTCCGGGCGCACGGTTCCGGTGATGCCCTCGACCTCCGGCCGGCCGGAACTCGCGCAGGCGGAGCGGCAGTTCGTCCGCTCCGTGCTGGCGGGGCTGCTGCTGCTGGGGGTCGTCGCCGTCGCGGGCCCTCTGCTCTCCTACCGCGGTGACGTGGCGGGAGCCCGCGCGGAGTTCCAGACGCGCATGACGCGGGAGGCGCGCGTCTACGCGGAGGCGCTGGGTCTGCACCTGAAGCTGCTCCAGACGGAACTCTTGCGCGTGTCCGAAGGCGTGGGCCCGGACGTGAAGCGCGAGTTGCCCACCGAGGACCTCCAGGACCTCACCACGCCCCGCGCCGGCCTCTTCCACGCGGGCGTGATGGTGCTGGATGCGCAGGGCAAGCTGCGCTGGAGCGACCCGCCGCTCGCGGAGGATTCCTCTCAGGGCGGCTTCGCCACGCGCCCGTGGTTCCAGCAGGTGCTGGCGCGGCAGACGCCGGTGGTGGATGCCATCGCGCCGGGAGCATCCACCTTCGTCGTCGCCGTGCCGGTGGTGCGCGCGGGCGTCACCACGGCGGTGTTCGCGGGCCTGCTGGACACGAACTCGGCGCTGCCGGGAGGCCGGCCGCTGAGCAGTGACCTGGAGCTGCTCGTCCTCAACGCCTCCGGAGACCTGTTCCTGCCGACGGCGCCACCGTCGTGGGCCAGCGTGCCGCGCGCCTCCGGAGAGCTGCGCGAGTTCATCCGCGAAGGCACCCGTCCCCCGTCGCTGGACGCGATGCCGGAGACCTTCCTCACCGCCACGCCGGTGCCGGGCACGGAGCTGCACCTGCTGCTCGCCGCCGACGAGACGGCGCTCCTGTCCGGACTGCGCGACCGCTTCCTCGTCCAACTGCTGGTGCTGGCGCTGCTCCAGGTGGGCACGCTGGTGCTCTTCAGCATCCACTGGCGCCGCGTCTACGGCCTGTTCCGCGAGGTGGAGAACCGCGCCGCGCAGCAGGAGAAGATGGCCGCGCTGGGCAGCGCCGCCAGCCTCATCGCGCACGAGGTGAAGAACTCCCTCAACGGCCTCAAGGCCGCCACCGGGCTCGTGTCGCCGGAGGGCGACGGTGGGCTCGTGGCGCGCACGCTGCACGGCCAGATTGACCGGCTGGCGCACCTGGCCACGTCGCTGCTCAACTTCGGCAAGCCGCCCGTCGTGCGCCGCGTGGACGTGGACCTGTCGCGGCTGGTGCGCGACGTGGTGGAGGGCCTGCGTTCGCTGCCGGAAGCGGACGAGGTGCGCGTGGACGTGGAGGTGCCCCAGGACGCGGCCCCCATGTCATGTGATCCGCTGCTGCTCACCACCGCGTTGGACAACCTGGTGCGCAACGCGATGGAGGCCACGGTGGCGGCCAAGGACCTGGGCCGGGTCGCGCAGCCCCAGGTGTGGGTGAGGGCCCGCTTCGACGCTGACGCCGCGGTGGTGACGGTGGAGGACAACGGGGGCGGTCCTCCCGAAGGCGCCGAGGGCCGGCTCTTCGAACCCTTTCGTACCTCCAAGCCCAAGGGCATCGGGTTGGGGCTGGCCATGACGCGTCAGGCGCTGGAGCATCAGGGCGGACAGCTCACCTTCGAGCGCCTGCCCGACGGCAGCCGCTTTCTCCTCCACCTTCCCCGAGCCCCCCGGTCATGAGCTGTCTGATATACACATCTGACGCTGCCGACGAAGCTAGA
>NZ_RAVZ01000238.1 GCF_003611635.1 Corallococcus terminator
GCCCCTGCTGTCCCCCCGGGTGGTAGCCGTCCAGCGCGGCGTGCAGCCCCACCTGCAAGAAGCCCCCGTCCACGGGAGCGCTCGCCACCGGGACGGGCTCCGGTGGCGGAGGAGGAAGCTCCGCGGTCGCCGCCACGGGCGCGGGTGGCGGGGGCGCGACGATCTCGCCCAGGGGTTCCCCCGCGTCCACCGCGCGCAGCGCCGAACGCACCGCCAGCGCCAGCGCCTCCGCCCCGACGGACCACGTCAGCGTTTCGGGTGTGCCCTCCACGTGCGCGGTCCGCACGAACAGGTGCCCCGTCCGGGGCGCCGCCACGGACACGCGCACCTCCGCCCCGTCGCGCACGAACCAGAGCACCGCGCGAGCGTCCTGGCGCAAGGCCACCCGCTCCGCCTCGCGCCACGCTCCGTCGGGACTCGCCTCCAGCGGAGGACCTTCCTCCGCGCTCAGCACCACGGGCAGGTCGCTGCTCTGTCCCCGCACCCGCTCCAGGAGTGCGCGGTCCTCGGAGGACCCCACGCGCGCGACGGCCCGCCACGCCTCGGCCGCCCACGCGGGGCTCCCCAGGGCCAGCAACACCGCCAGCCCCACCACGCGCTGCCACACCCCGACCGCCCACTGGGACATGCAGTAAAACCTACCTTCCAGGGAATCCGTACGGAAGCACCTCCTCGTGCGGATTGTCCTGCACCCCCCGGCGGGGAGGCCGGGAAGGCCAGGGCCACCATCGCCTGGTCTCCTGGACCTGGAGGGTGTCCCATCGTTCCCGGGGTGGGGGAGTGCGGCCCCGCTGGCGAGGGATGTCTGTGTTTGAGGGAAGGCGAAAGCCATCACCCTGGACGTTGAGCCCTCCGAACGCATCGAGGACCTCGAGCCGAGGCTCCAGGCCTGGAGGCATGCGACGTTTCACCGGAGGCTTGCTCCGCGCCCGGTGAACGCCCTTAATCCCGCGCCATGACACGGCTGAAGGATTTGCGCTCGGTCCTGAACCTCACCGTCCTCGTGGCGGGGCTCGGGTACTTCGTCGACCTCTTCGACATCACGTTGTTCGGCGTGGTGCGCGTCGCTTCGCTGAAGGACCTGGGGCTCACCGACCCGGCGGACATCCTCCAGAAGGGCCTCTTCATCTACAACGCGCAGATGGCGGGGATGATGGTGGGCGGCCTCTTCTGGGGAATGCTCGGGGACCGGAAGGGCCGCCTGTCGGTGATGTTCGGCTCCATCCTCCTGTACTCGGCGGCGAACCTGGCCAACGCGTTCGCCTGGGACGTGACGAGCTACGCCGTCTGCCGCTTCTTCGGAGGCCTGGGGCTCGCGGGCGAGCTGGGCGCGGCCATCACCCTGGTCGCGGAGTCCCTGCCCAAGGAGAAGCGCGGCCTGGGCACCACCGTGGTCGCGACGCTGGGCATGCTGGGCATCGTCGTGGCGGCCCTCGTCGCCCAGCACCTGCACTGGAAGACGGCCTACGTGACGGGCGGCCTGATGGGCCTCGCGCTGCTCTTCACCCGCTTCAAGGTGTCCGAGTCCGCCCTCTTCACCCACAAGGCCGGCCCCGCGAAGGCGAACCCGCTGCTGCTCCTGCAAGGGGGGCGCTTCCTCAAGTACCTCTGCTGCATCGGGGTGGGCGTGCCCATCTACTTCACCACCGGCATCCTCTTCGTCTTCGCGCCGGAGCTGACGGCGGGCCTGAACGTCCAGGGCACGGTGACGGCGGGCAACGCCATCCTCTTCGGCAGCGTGGGCCTGACGCTGGGGGACCTCTTGTCCGGCCTGCTGAGCCAGTGGCTCCAGAGCCGCAAGCGCGCGGTGGGGCTGGGCCTGTGCGCGTGGTTCGCGCTGGTGCTGGTGTACGGCCTGGTGCCCGGGCTCACCCCCACGCTCATCTACTTCCTGAGCTTCCTCATCGGCCTGTGCGTGGGCTACTGGGCGGTGCTGGTGACGATGGCCGCGGAGCAGTTCGGCACCAACATCCGCGCCACCGTGGCGACGACGGTGCCCAACTTCGTGCGCGGCTCCGCGGTGCTCGCGGCCAGTGGCTTCGGGGTCCTCAAGGGCCACCTCACGGTGGGCCATGCGGCGCTCACCGTGGGCGCCGTCTGCTTCGGCCTCGCGCTGCTGTCCCTGTCGCGGCTGACGGAGACGTTCCACCGCGACCTGGACTTCGTGGAGTCGCCGGACGCGGCCCGCGCGGGCGCGGAGGATTCCCAGCCGGGCCCCGTGAGTTAGTCAGGCGCGAGAGGGTCGTAGGGCCGGCCCGTGCGCTGTCGGACCGAAGCGCGCGCGGCGGGGAGCATCACGTGGGCGGCGGCACGCGCAGCCGCCACGCGAGCACGCGGCCATCCAGGCCCAGCACGAACACCAGCGGACCGCGCACCACGGGCCGGGTGCGCAGCGACGTGTCCGCCCTCACCGTGAACGCGGGCGTCCAGCCCGGGGCCCGGAGCGCCACGAGCTGGCCCTCGCGCCCGGACGTGGGCACCAGCAGCAGGTCCTCCAGCCCCACCTGCACCCGCTCCAGCAGAGGCGATGGCAGCACCACCCGCGCCACCTCCCGCCCCTCGGAGGTGGACAGCCCCACCAGCGACGAGGGCCCGGCGCCCAGCCACAGCGCGCCCAGGGCCCGCGCGGGAGGTCCCGTCACCCCGTCCGCCAGCCGCTGCTCCCAGCGCGTGCTCCCATCCTTCACTGACAGGGCCAGCACCCGCCCGGCGCGCGTGGCGACGAAGACGGTGTCCCGCTCCGAATCCAGCCCCACCACGTCCGTCACCGGCAGGGACCAGCGCGGCGCCCCCGTTTCCGGCTCCAACGCCCACAGCCCGGACGCCCCGAGCGCCACCACCAGCACGCCCTCCACCAGCACCGGTGCGGGAGGCGCCCCACCCTCCATTGGGGCTCCAGGCACCGGAGGGACTCCCGGCACCGGACCGGGAACGGCGGACCCCGGGGGCTTCGGCGCCGGCCGCTTCCAGCGCACCTGCCCGGAGTCCGTCGCCAGGGCGCGCACCGCGCCGTCCGGCGCCACCAGGAACACCGAGCGGTGCGCCTCATCCACCACGGGCGGTGTCAGCACGGGGGGCTCGCCGCCCAGGCGCCAGCGCTCCTTGCCGTCCTCCAGCGCCAGACAGACGACGTCGCCCACCACGGTTCCGGCGATGACCGCGCTTCCCGCTTCCACGGGCGCCACCGCCACCTCGCGGCCCAGGGACACGCGCCACACGGGGCGTCCCTCCCGGTCCAGGCGCAGCACCGCGCCTGCCTCGTTGCCGAGCAGGACCCCGTCCGCCACCGCCGTGAGCCCCGTCCGGGACGACGCGTCACTGGAAAACTGGAACGCGGTGTCCACTGGCGCGCGCTGGCAGGCCATGACGGCCAGCGTCAGCGTCAACGTCAGGCGGGGCAACCAGGGCAGGCGTGGACAGGCGAGGGACGACATGGTTTGGGGGAGGATGACGCAAGCAAGGAACTTCGACCATGCCCTCGATTCGTGAAGACGAAACCCCCAATGCCACCGGCATCCCGTCGTCCGCCCGGCGCTCGGACATCATCCCGCCCCCGACGCTCGCGGTGACGGAGGAGCTGCTCCACGCGCTCCCCAAGACGGACCTGCATTGCCACCTGGACGGGTCCATGCGGCTCAAGACCATCCTGGAGCTGGCCGAACAGCAGAAGGTGAAGCTGCTCGCGGACACCGAGGACGGCCTCGCGAAGGCCATCCACATGGGCCAGGTCTGCAAGAGCCTGGAGGAGTACCTGGTCGCGTTCGACGTGACGCTCTCCGTCCTCCAGACGGCCGAGTCCCTCTACCGCGCCGCCTACGAGCTCGCCGTGGACGCCGCCGCGGAGAACGTCCGCTGGCTGGAGGTGCGCTACTCGCCCGCGCTGCACCTGCAGAAGGGCCTGAAGATGACCACGGTCATCGACTCCGTGCTGGAGGGCCTGAGGGCCGCCAAGCGTGAGACGGGCATCAAGTGCGCCGTCATCGTCTGCGGCATCCGCCACATCAACCCGCAGACGTCCATGCGGCTGGCGGAGCTCTCCGTCGCGTACAAGAACCGCGGCGTCGTCGGCTTCGACCTGGCGGGCGCGGAGGCCAGCTTCCCGGCCAAGGACCACCTGGACGCCTTCCGCCTCATCCTCAAGAACAACGTCAACTGCACCGCCCACGCGGGCGAGGCCTACGGCCCCGAGTCCGTCTCCCAGGCCATCCACTCCCTGGGCGCGCACCGCATCGGCCACGGCACCCGGCTGCGCGAGGACGGCGACCTGCTCAACTACGTCAACGACCACCGCATCCCCATGGAGGTCTGCCCGTCCTCCAACGTCCAGACGGGCGCGGTCCAGTCGCTGGAGTCCCACCCGCTCAAGTTCTATTTCGACTACGGCCTGCGGGTGACCATCAACACCGACAACCGCCTCATCACCGACACCACGGTGACCAAGGAGCTGTGGCTCGCCCACCGCGAGCTGGGCCTGTCGCTGGAGGACCTCACCACCATCATCGTCTCCGGCTTCAAGAGCGCCTTCCTGCCGTTCCGGGAGAAGCAGGACATGCTCCGCCAGGTGAACCAGGAGATCGCCACCACCCTGGCCGCCTTCGAGAAGCGCCCCGTCCAGGCCCTGCGTCAGCCGGCCTGAGCGCGGTCCCCACGCGCCGCCCGGCTTTGAAGGCTTCGGGTGGCGCGTGGTCGTTTGTCCTGGCGCGCGGTGCCCGTGCCCGGGTGGAATGCCCTCCGCATGGCGCGGGCACTTCCGCCGTCGCGCGTGTCACGCCTCGCGTGGAGGGATGATGGACGAGACCTACGGCACACCCCCGACGCCGGAACCCGGCCCTTCGCGCGCGAAGGCGGCCCAGGACCTGGCAGTCCCCTCCATCCTGATGCTGGTGATGGCCGGGCTCACGCTCCTGTACTCGCTGGTGAGCCTGGCGAGCCCCACGAACGCGGAGCAACTGGCGCCCTTCCTGGACAACCCGGACATCCCCCAGCAGTGGAAGGACATGATGCTGTGGATGCTGTCGCCCCTGGGCCGCATCCTGCTCACGGTGCCCGGGCTGGTGCTCAACGGCGTGGTGGCCTTCGGCGCCTGGAAGATGAAGAACCTCCAGAGCTACGGCTGGTCCATGGCCGCCGCCATCATCTGTTGCATCCCGTGCTGCGGCCCGTGCTCCTGTCTGTCGCTCATCCCGGGCATCTGGTCGCTCATCGTGCTCAACCGCCCCGACGTGAAGGCGGCCTTCGTCTAGCGCGGGCGTCCCACCGCTTCGGATGCACATCGGGCGCCCCGGGAGGAATTCCGGGACGCCCGTCGCGCGTCTTGGACTGGCTTCGTGGCCTTGAGGCCCGACCTGAAGGTCAGGTGACCTTCATCCCCTTGGGGATGACGACGACGCCACCGGAGGTGACGTGGAAGCGGCGCTTGTCCTCGGCCGGGTCGTAGCCAATGGTCATTCCGGGAGGAATCTCCACGTTCTTGTCGATGATGGCCCGCCGGATGCGGCTGCGGCGGCCGATGGTGACGTTCTCGAAGAGGATGGAGTCCTCCACCTCCGAATACGAATTCACCCGCACCTTGGGCGACAGCACCGAGCGGTGCACGCTGCCACCGGAGATGATGCACCCTTCGGCCACCAGCGAGTCCGTCGCCTTGCCCACGCGCTTGTTGTCCGCGTCCGCGAAGACGAACTTCGCCGGCGGATAGTTGTTGGGCTGCGTGTGGATGGGCCAGCGGTCGTTGTAGAGGTTGAAGATGGGGTCCACCTCCACCAGGTCCATGTTGGACTGGTAGTACACGTCGATGTTCCCCACGTCGCGCCAGTAGCCGCGCTCCTTGTCCTCCTGGCCGGACAGCGTGTTCTGGGCGAAGTCGTACACGTACACGGGCTCGTGCTTGTACAGCTCGCTGATGATGGACTTGCCGAAGTCGTGCGCGCTCTTCTCGTCCGCGGCGTCCCGCACCACCTCCTTCACCAGCGTGTCGGTGCTGAAGAGGTAGTTGCCCATGGACGCCAGGCACATCTTCGGGTTGCCCGGCATGGGCGGCGGGTCCTTGGGCTTCTCCAGGAACTGGAGCATCCGCCCGTCCGGCCCCACGTCGATGATGCCGAACTCGCGCCCCTGTTCGATGGGCACGGGGATGGCCGCCACGGTGCACGCGGCCTTCCGCTCGATGTGGAAGTCCAGCATCTTGCGGACGTCCATCCGGTACACGTGGTCCGCGCCGAACACGAAGATGTGGTCCGGCTCCTCGTCCGTGATGATGTTGAGGTTCTGGTAGATGGCGTCCGCGCTGCCCTTGTACCAATCCACGCCGGTGCGCATCTGCGCGGGCACCGCTTCCACGTAGTGGCCCAGGAACGCCGTCATGCGCCACGCGCGCGACAGGTGGTTGTTGAGCGAGTCGCTCTTGTACTGCGTCAGCACCTTCATCCGGTACACGCCGGAGTTGGCGAAGTTGGACAGGACGAAGTCGATGATGCGGTAGCGCCCGCCGAACGGGACCGCGGGCTTGGCCCGCTCACGCGTGAGCGGCTCCAGACGCGTGCCCGCGCCTCCCGCCAGGATCATGGCCAGCAGCTTTGACATAGGTGCCAGCCACGTTAGCCCCAGCCCGCCGTCCCACAATGCCCGTGCGGCTCCGGCGGTGCGTTCCGTTGAATGCCCAACCGCGCGCCCGGGAGGCGCCGGACCCGCCCCCTTTTCCTCCCGGTTTCAGAGGATGTAGGAGGAGGGGCGCAACCCGGTGGGTCCCCCTGCCTTGCGTGGCTTCCCTGGACGCCGCGTGCTAGGATGGGCGGCGCGATGTCTGGCGACCAAACCCGAGTCACCAAGATCTCCAGCCTCACCCCAGGACCCGAGCGCGGCACGGAGTGCTGCCTCGTGCAGATCCACGGACCGGAGCTGGGCAAGAAGTATGTCCTGGAAGAGGCCGGATTCATCATCGGTCGCGACCAGAACAACCACATCGTGGTGGACCTGGACAACGTGTCCCGCCGCCACGCTCGCATCTGGGGTCGCCAGGGGAAGATGTTCGTGGAGGACCTCCAGTCCACCAACGGCACCTACCTGAACGACAAGGAGGTGCTCCAGGCCCAGCCCCTGCGCAGCGGGGATCTGGTGAAGGTGGGCGGCTCCATCTTCAAGTTCCTCGATGGCGACAACATCGAGACCCAGTACCACGAGACCATCTACACGCTGACCATCGCGGACGGTCTCACCGGCATCAACAACAAGCGCTATTTCCTGGAGTACCTGGAGCGGGAGATGGGCCGCTCGCACCGGTACCAGCGCACGCTGTCGATGTTCATGTTCGACATCGACCACTTCAAGCAGATCAACGACGTGCACGGCCACCTGGCCGGAGACTACGTCCTGCGCGAACTGGCCCAGTCCATCAAACGGCTGGTGCGCCGCGAGCAGTGCTTCGCGCGCTACGGCGGCGAGGAGTTCGCCGTCGTGATGCCGGAGGACGGGCCGGACAAGGCGCGCGTCTTCGCGGAGAAGATCCGCAAGCTGGTGGAGGACAAGGTCTTCACCTTCGAGGACAAGGTCATCCCCGTCACCATCTCCCTGGGTGTGGCGGAAGTGGCCCCGGAGATGTCGGAGCCCACCCAGTTCATCAAGGTGGCGGACATGAACCTCTACAAGGCCAAGAAGACGGGCCGCAACCGCGTGGTGGGCTGAAGCGCATGGCGTCCGAAGCGGGTGGTCCGTCCTTCCTGGCGCGGCTCCTCTTCGTGCTCGTGGGCATCGCCTTCTTCGGCGCCGCCTGGGTCTGGTACCGCAAGGACACCGACCCGCGCGCCGCCCGGCTGGTGGAGCGGGTGAGCGGAAAGCAGCACGGCGCGGCGTCCGCCCCGTAAGGGGAGACACCGCGCCGCTTCACTCCCGGAAGTCGGAAGGCTTCAGGTGCCTTCGCGCGTCTCGGCCAGCCGGCCGCGGGTGCCGGGCAGGCTGTCCGGCGGCATCTTCCCGTAGACGTACTGCACGGTGTCCAGCAGCGTCTCGTGGACGTCGCGGGCCTTGAAGCCCAGCTCGCGCTCGGCCTTGGCGGGCTCCAGGTAGAACCAGTGCTCGCCAATCTCGACCTCTTGCGGGTCGATCTTCGCCACGGTGCCACGCACCTTGGCCCACTGCTCCAGCAGCTTGCCGCCCCAGATGTTGAGCTCGCGGGGCAGCTTCATGCGCGGCGCGGGCACGCCGGTGAGGCGCTGGAGCCGGTCGAAGAAGTCCACCATGGACATGTTCACGCCCATCAGGTGGCGGCCGTACACCTCGCCCCGGGTGAGCGCCTGGACGAAGGCGTCCGCCGCGTCGCGCGCGTCCACGAAGGACATGCCGCCGCCGGGCATGGACGGAATCTCCCGGTTGAGGAATTTCACCACCGTCCAGGTAGAGGACAGGCGGTCATCCCCGGGTCCCATCAACAGGCTGGGGTTCATGACGACGAGGGGGATGGCGTGCTTGCGGCAGTACTCCAGCGCCAGCTTCTCCTCGTAGATTTTCGACAGGTAGTAGGGCCAGTTGGCGACGGTGGTGATGGGGTAGTCGTCGTCCTCCGTGCCCACGCGCTCCTCCTTCGACACCGCGATGGTGCCGGAGGTGGAGCCCAGGATGACGCGCTTCACGCCCGCTTCGCGCACGTCGCGCAGGAACTCGCGCGTGCAGTCCACGTGCAGCTCGTACATCCGCCGCGCGTCCTTGTTCTGGAAGGAGACGAGTCCCGCCAGGTGGTAGACGGCGTCCACGCCCACGAGCGCGCGGCGCACCGCGTCCCGGTCCTTCAGGTCGCCCTGGAGGACTTCCGTCTTGTCGAATGCGGGGCCGGACGGCTTCGAGCGCGCGATGAGGCGCACGTCGTGGCCCGCGGCCGTAAGCCTGGGCACCAGGTGCGTGCCCAGAAACCCCGTGCCTCCAGTGACGAGCAGCTTCACGAGTCCTTCCCTCCCGTCAGGGTGCGGGCCGGCGGGGTGAAGACGCGGTCCGCGCCCACCTGCTCCAGGTCCAGCACCTTGCCCGCGCGCAGCGTGCGCACCGCTTCCTCCGCGATGTGCGTCACGTAGCGGTAACCCTCCGAGCGCGACATGCCCTGCGCCCGGGCCTTCAGCGACGCGTGCTCCAGCGCCGGGCCCACGTGCACCTCCAGCTCCTTCGTCTTCGGGAACATGGAGCCCTTGGGCAGCGCCTCGTAGGCGCCGTGGATGTAGAGCGGCAGCACGTCCACCCCGTAGGTGAGCGACAGGTAGCCCAGCGTCGGCTTGAACTCCATCAGCTCTCCGGTGGTGGAGCGCGTGCCCTCCGGGAAGATGAGGACGTTGAAGCCCTGCCGGAGCGCTTCACCCGCCACCCGCAGCGACTCCCGCAGCGAACCCTGCCGGTCAATGGGGATGAGGTGCGTGAAGTTCTCGAACCACGCGCGCTTGAGCGGCGTGTCGAAGAAGTAGTCGCGCGCGGCCAGCGACACCATGCGGTCGCCCTGCTCGCCCAGCACCACGCGCACCAGCCCCGCGTCCAGGTGGCTGGCGTGGTTGGCGATGACGAGGAAGTTGCGGTTCTGCGGGATGAACGTCTTGCCCGTCACCTTCACGTCGAAGACGCCGCCGTAGAGCACCTTCTGCCCGAAGGACAGGAGCTGCCGTCCCACCGCGGACACGGCCTCCGGAACGGGAATCTCCTGGGCCTCCGCGCGCTCGTTCTCCTTGAGGATGTCGCGCGCCCGCGTCTCCTGCGAGGGCCGGCGGCCGGACACCACCACCAGCTTGCGCAGGTCCTCCACCGTCTGCACCTGCGTCAGGTCTTCAATCGCGGGCAGGGGCACGCCCGCGCCCTCCAGCGCCACGGACATCTCCGTGAGCATCAGCGAGTCGAAGCCCAAATCGCCAATGAGCTGCGCGTCCGGACGCACGTCCGACACCGGGCGGTGGCACACCTCCGCGACCAGCGGGTAGAGCCAGTCCGCCACGCCGCCCGTGGGCGTCGCCTGCGCCTTCTCCTTCACGCGCCCCGCGCTGGCCGCGACGCGGTCCAGCCGCTGCAACTCCTCCACCACGCGCTTGCGCTTCACCTTGCGCGTGGACGTCTTGGGCAGCTCGCCGTCCCAGAAGCGCACCGTCTTCACTCGCCGGTAGAAGGGCATGCCCGCGCTCACCTTGCGGAAGTGCTCCTCCAACTCGTGGCGCACCTCCTCGCGCGGACGGTCCTTGAAGTCCGGCACGCAGAGGCAGGCCACCTTCTCGCCGCCGGACTCGTCCGGCAGGCCGACGATGGACAGCTCCTTCACGTGCGGGTGCTCCTGGTACAGCTCCTCCAGCTCGTCCGGGTAGACGTTCTTGCCGTTGGCGTCGACGATGACGTCCTTGGCGCGGCCCATCAGGTACAGCCGGCCCTCGTCGTCCATGCGGCCCAGGTCGCCCGTGTGCAGCCAGCCGTCCTTGACCACGGCCTCGGTGGCCTCGCGGTCGCCGAAGTAGCCGGCCATCACGTTGGGGCCCTTGGCCAGCACCTCGCCGATGCCGTCGTTGTCCGGCGTGAGGATGCGGAACTCGATGCCCGGCAGCGCCTTGCCCACCGAACCCCGGATGCGCTTGTTGGTGGCCTCCGACACCGCCAGCACCGGCGCGGCCTCCGTCAGGCCGTAGCCCTCGCGCATGGTGAAGCCCAGCTCGTGGAAGGCCTGGTGCACTTCGTCCGACAGCGCGGAGCCACCCGACACCAGCACCTTCACCCGGCCGCCGAACTTGCGGTGCACGGGCCAGAACAAGAGCTTGCCCAGGTTGAGCGAGCTGCGGTTTCTCAGCTCCCCGTTGGCCGCCATCAGCGCCTTGAGCGCCTGCTCCACCACCGGCGGACGCGCGGCCATCTCCTGCGTGATTTTGCGGTGCAGGAGCTGCCACAGCGCGGGCACGCCAATCATCGCGGTGACGCGGCCCGTCTCGAACACGTCGCCCAGCCGGTCCGACGTGAGCTCGTCGATGTACGTGATTTCCGCGCCACGGGAGAACGGCGTGAGGAAGCCGGCGGAGAATTCGAACGTGTGGTGCAGCGGCAGCACGGACAGCACGCCGTCGCCCACGCCCACGCTGAACGCGCCCGCGAGCTTCGCGACCAGCGACGTGAAGTTGCGGTGCGTGAGCATCACGCCCTTGGGCGTGCCGGTGGTGCCGGAGGTGAAGATGACGCTGGCCACGTCGTCGGGGGCCGCCGTCTTCTTCACCGGCCCGATGCGGTCCGGGTACGCCGGGTCGCCCGTCATCGCCTCCGCGAGGCTCGCCACGCCGACGCCTTCACCCAGCGCGGTGAAGAGGCCCGGGAAGTCCTCCGCGGCCTGTTCGGAGATGAGGCACTGCTTGGCCGCCGCGCGCTTCGCGATGTTGACGACTTCGGCTTCCGTGAGGGCGGGATCCACCGGCACGACGGTGGCGCCCGCGCGCAGGATGCCGAAGTAGCTGATGGCCCACTCCGGCCGGTTCTCCGACACCAGCAGCACGCGGTCGCCGCGCTGGATGCCCGCGGCCATGAGGTAGCTGCCCACGCGCGCGGCGTAGCGGTGCACCTCGCCGAAGGTGAAGCGCTCTTCCTTCTCGCCCGCGGCCATGCGGAAGGCCACCCGGTGACGCCACGCGTGCACGGTGGACTCGAACAGCTCCAGCAGGTCGCGCGACGCGGGGATGGCGGTGCGCTTCTCGCGCTCCTCGTCCAGGCCCGGGAACACCCACTTCTCCAGGCCGGGCAGGTGCGTGCCCAGGAAGTACTCGCGCCAGTCGATGCGCTCCGGCGCCCAGTCGATCTTCGCGCGGTCCGCCGGCACCATGCGCTCGTAGACGGAGCGCGTGTTGTCACAGCGGAAGACGTAGCGGTTCTCCCAGAGGAAGGGGAGGAACAGCTCGATGAGGCCAGACAGGCTGCCGGCCTGCGACTCCACCTCGTCCAGCGCGGTGACGGCCTTGTCCACCATCGCCTGGATGCGCGGCGCACCCCAGGCGGGCCGCACCTCGCCCAGCGTCTTGCGCAACAGCTTCGCGCCCTTGAGCAGCATGGGCGCGCTGAGCAACTGGAACTCCTGCTTGCTCACCGGCTGCGGCTCGATGCGCGAGCGCAGCGAGTTCATCAGCGAGTTGCCCGTCTCACGGTTGCGGTAGAAGCGGCGGCGGTACAGGCCCACCAGCTCCACGGAGCGGCTGGCGAGGAACGGGTTCACGTCGCCGGAGGCCAGGTTGTAGACGCGGCGCTCCTCCACCTGGATGGCGTGCGCGGTGATGCCCAGCGTGGCGCCCGCCACCTGATCCACCGGGATGATGTCCAGGATGGCGTGGTCGCCAGCGGGGATGCCGCGCTGACCCTTGATGCCCGCGTACGCCAGCGGCGCGGACGTGGTGAAGCCCTCGTTCCAGCCGGGGAACGGGAAGTGCGCCGCGCTCTCCACGATGGAGGGCCGCACGATGGAGTAGCGAAGCCCCGGCGTACCGGCCATCACCTGTTCGCCCAGGTGCTTGGTGTACGTGTACGTGTTGGGCCAGCCCCAGTGCAGCGCGCGCTCCATGCCCGCGCGCACCAATTCACCGGACAGCCACAGCTTGCGCTCACGGCCCACGGCCAGCCGCAGCGTCTTCTCATCCGTGGCGTCGCGGCCTTCCTCCTCCAGCCGGTCCAGCGCCTTCTGCCGGAAGATGGACGTGAGGGCCTTGTCGTCCGCCTGGTCGCGCAGGCGGGCCACGGTCTTCTCCGCGTCCACCAGCTCCTGCTCCAGGCTGAAGTCGCGCCCGTCCATCTCCTCCATCTTCGGGAAGTAGCCCGCCACCTGCTCGTCCTCGAAGACGAGCCCGCTGCGGTTGCCCGCGACGAAGGCGGTGGACATGTGGATGAGCGGCACCTTCCAGCGCAGCGCCAGCTCCACCGCGTTCTTCACGCCGTGGGTGTTGACGTTGAGGCCCACCTCCAGCGACGGGTTGAAGGACACGAGCCCCGCGCAGTTGACGATGGCGTGCACCTGCCCCGTCATCTTCGCGACGTCCGCTTCCTCCAGGCCGACCCAGGGGTCGGTGATGTCGCCGTCCAGGACGGTGCACTTGTCGCGCAGGTACTGCATCGCGCCGTCGTCGCCCAGGCGGTCGCGCAGCGGCTGGAAGGGCTCGCTGGGCGCCACCTTGTCGAAGAAGCGGCGCTCCGCGGACGCGGCGCTGCCCTTGCGCACGACGACGTAGACCCGGTCCAGCACGTCGCCGTAGTGGAAGAGCAACATCGACAGCGTCACCTTGCCCACGAAGCCGGTGGTGCCGACGAAGACAATCCGCTTGCCGGTGAAGACCTCGGTGACGTTCAGCTCGGAGGGCGTGGCCATGTCCGTGTGCGACCCTTTCACTTCACGTCCACCATCACCGTGGGCGCGATGCGCAGCAGGCTGATGGACGCCGAGCGCCCCATGAAGCCGCGCGCTTCTTCAATCGCCTCGGAGAGGGTGTCGGTGCGATCCCAGCCGAGCAGCGCCGGAACGTGGTTGTTCTCCGCGCCCGCGACAATCACCTTGCCCACGTGCTGACGGCCGTTCTCGCCCCAGTACCACATGTAGAAGGGGTGCACGCCGTGGTAGGCGTTGCCCTTCCGGTACAGGTGCACGTAGCTGGGGTTCTCCGCGAACTCCTTCTCGTACTTGTGCTCCAGCTTCATGGAGTCGCGCGTCTCCGGCAGCAGCCGGTGGAAGAACTCGATGTAGCTGGGGTGCTGCACCGGATCGAACTCGTCGTAGGCCGGGTGCAGGAGGATGAGCACGCCACCCTTCTTCACCAGCGGCACGCCCCGGTTGAGGTTGTAGAAGTAGCCCAGGCCCATCACCTGCACGAGCAGGGGGTTGAGCACGGAGTTGACGCTGTAGGGGCTGACGAACGGGATGGGGAAGATGACGATGTCGCTCTGTCCCTCCACCGGCACCACGTACTGCTTCCAGCTCTGCTCCAGCGTCTTCTGGTGCGTGGGCTCCGTCGCCCCCGCGAACACGCCCGTCACGTCGTAGGGCGCGGGGATGGCGTTGAGCACCTTGCGCGCGGCGGCGCGGGGCAGCTTGGACAGCGTGAAGCGCAGGGCCTGGAACTTCAGCCGGTCCGCCTCCGTGTAGTCCTCTTCCTTCTTCGCGAGGAAGTCCGTGGGCGCGCCGAACATGCGGTTGTTCAGCGTGGTCTCGATGTGGAAGACCTTGAGGTTCTGGTCGATGACCGTCCCGATGCGCGTGTTCTTCGTGTACAGCGCGCTCGCCTTCGGCTCCATGTAGCTGTCGGAGTCGCGGATGGTCTTCGGGTTGTGGTGGTGCCGGAGCGACGCGTAGTTCGTCACGCCCGTGCCCATGGACTTGTGCCCGCCATTCATGGGCACGAAGTTGATGTTCACGTAGACGATGAGGTCGCTCTCCGCGACGCGCCGGTTCACCGCCACCACTTCGTTGTGGCTGGTGCGCTCCAGCTCCGTGATGCCGTCCGGGTCTTCCGCGTCGTGGTTGTAGTACCGGTCCGGGTAGTAGGCGTCGTAGATCTTCTCGCCCACCATGCGCTTCATCTCGCCTTCGGTCATCCGGCGGTGCAGCGCGTTGGCGATGACCAGGTGCACGTCGTCCACGCCGGAGTCCGCGCACAGCTCCAGCACGACCTCCAGGATGGACTGGCGCACGTCGGGCGTGACCATGGGCGGCAAGGGCACGCTGATGTCGTCGATGACGCACGTCAGCCGCATGCCGGGGCGCAGGAGCGCGTGCAGCGGATCCATGCCCTCCGGGTGGTTGATGGCCCAGCGGATGGCGGCCTTCACGTTGGGCACGCCCTCCAGCGGGGGGCGGGGGAAGATGACCCGGGTGCCCACGGGCAGATCTTCCTGCAGGAAGCCTTCACCGTAGAAGAGCGCCCGGGGAGGGCTGCCCTTCTCCGTGATGACCACCTGGCTTTCCTCGTCGTACAGCTTCTGGAGCGTCTTGAGCGGGCGCATGGGCTTGGGCCGGGGGAAGAGGGGGGTTACTTCAAGTCCAGGATGGGCCAGTTGTAGGCGCGCGCGAGCGAGCGCAGCCGCAGGTCCGGGTTCACCGCGGTGGGGCGCCCCACGACGGCGAGCATGGCGTAGTCGGAGGCGCTGTCCGAATAGCCGTGGCACTGGTTGAGGGCCAGGCCCTCTTTCTCGCAGTAGGCGCGGATGGCGTTGGCCTTGTTGGCGCCTTCGATGATGGGCGGAATCACCTTGCCCGTCGCCTTGCCGCCCACGAACTGCATCTTGTTGGCGATGACGTCGTCGCAGCCCAGGTGCCGGGCCAGCGGGCGCATGGTGAAGTCCAGGGCCCCGGTGACGAGCACGATGCGGCAGCCGGCACGACGCGCCTCGTCGATGAGGTCCTGCGTCTGCTCGTAGAGCGCGGGCTTGAGGACGTCCTCGAACATGTCCTCGGCGATGGTGACGAGCCGGTCCTCGCTGAGCCCCGAGTAATAGCGGTAGAAGAACTCGTTGAAGGCCTTGCGGTTGACGGCATCCAGGATGCCGAACACCGGCAGCCCCAGGGCGGTCCCCAGGGTGCGGCCCGCGATGCCCCGGAGCGAACCCCGGTTCATGGCGTAGTAGGCATAGACGTGGACGATGTTCGTCCGGACCAGCGTCCCGTCGACGTCGAAGAAGGCGGCTTTGGCGGGCACTTTGGGGGGCATGGGCGGTCGGGCTTCCTCCCATCCTGGAG
>NZ_RAVZ01000239.1 GCF_003611635.1 Corallococcus terminator
GTTTCGGGGCTTCGGCGGGCCTCACGATGGCGCTCGCGGGCCTGGCCGAGGCGTCGGAAGGCTTCGCGGTGGCGGCGGCCGGCTTGACCGAGGCGTCGGGCGGCTTCGCGGTGGTGGTGGCCGGCTTGACCGAGGTGTCGGGCGGCTTCGTCGCGTCGGGCGGGGTCGCGGACTCGGGCGGCTTCGCGGCGGCTTCAGCGGCCTTGCGCAGCCCTTCCTTGCGTTCGCGCTCACGGCGACGCGTCTCGCGGTCAATGGCCTTGTCCGCGTCCTTCACGTACTGGGCGGTGCGCTCGTCGTCGCCGCCCCGGGCCTGGTACTGGGCCAGGTGGGACTTGGCCTTCTGGAGTCGCTCCAGCGTGTCCATGCCGGCGGGCTCCAGGTCCAGGTGGAGGATGGCCAGGTTGAAGTACAGGTCCTTGCTGTCGGGCTGGAGCTGGAGCACGCGCTCGTACTCGGCCAGGGCCCTGGCGAAGTCGCCTTCACCCCGCAGGGCGTTGCCCAGGTTGAGGTGGGCGGAGGCGAAGTCCGGCGCGGCGCGCACGGCGGACTCCAACTCCACGCGGGCGGCGGGGTAGTCCTCGCCCTCGTTGAGCAGGGTGCCCAGGTTGTTGCGCGCCTCGGCGAAGTCCGGACGCAGGGCGATGGCCTGACGGAAGCGCTCCAGCGCCTGCGGGCGCTCCTTGAGGCCCAGGTGCACGAGCCCCAGCGCGTTGAGCGTGGCCGCGTCCTGTGCGTCGATGGCGAGCGCGTTGCCCAGCACCATGGCCGCTAGCTCGTACTTGCCCTCGCGGGCGTACACCTGCGCGAGCACCTGCATCGCGGGCACGTATTGCTCGTCCGCCTGGAGCGCGCGACGGGCCTCGGCGACGGCGGGCGCGTGCTTCTTCTGCAGCACGAGCGACAGCGCGAGCGCCGTGCGCCGGGCCACCGCGTCCTGCTTCGTCAGCGATTCGCGCAGCTCCGCTTCCAGGGACGCCGCGCGGCCGGTGCGCGCGGACAGCCGCACGAGGCAGTCCCAGGCGGCTTTCAGCGAGGGGTCCAACGTCAGGGCCTGCCGGTAGGAGCGCTCCGCGTCGGGAAGGCGGCCCTGGCGCTCCTGCACGATGCCCAGGTTCGTCCACGCGGGGGCGAGCTTGGGCGACTTCTCCAGCAGGGCCTTGAGCGCGGTCTCCGCCATGCTCAGCTCGCCCCGCCGGGCGATCTCCACCGCGCGCGTGAAGTCCTTCTCCTGACCGGAGAGCGACCTGGGCGCTGGCGCCGCATCCACCTGGGGCTTCTGCTCGGGCGCCGTTTCGGGGGCGGACTTCCCGGAGGTGCTTGAGGTGCCGGTGGGCGTGGGGGCGGTGCGCGTCTCGGGGCCGGAGGCGCAGGCGGACAGCCAGAGCGCGAGGCCGGTGAGCGCGAAGCGTCTGGCGTGGATCATCGCGCGCCCTCTTCCGTCAGCCGGGGGGCCTGGACCGAATCGATGGGCGCGGGAGCCACGGGAGGGGTGAGGCTTCCCACGAGGCCCTCCGGGTACACGGTCTCCAGCGCGATGGCGCCCTTGGCTTCCTTGAGGACCGGGTACTCCTTGGGACGGAAGCGGTTGAGCGCTTCGAGCGTGCGGCGGGTCCACTCGTTGGAGACCCGGTACTTGCGCGCTTCCTTGAGCGTGGCGGCGTAGCTCTGCACCGCGCGCTCCTCCAACTCGACGGTGCGGTCGGTGAGGATGCCCTGGTACGTCGCCACGGCTTCGTCCCCCATGCGCTTGACCTCGGGCGGAACCGGGGCCTCCAGCAGCGTGTTGCCGAAGCGCTCCAGCGCGTACCCCTGCCGGTAGAACGCGGCCAGCGACCATTCGAGCTGCTTGTACGAAAGCACCTTCGCGTATGCCTCGTTCACCGCCTTCAAGGCCTCCGTCTTCTTCGTAACGCTCTTCTCCAGGGCCTTGTTCGCACCGGTGATCTTCAGCGCGTCGAACCGCTGGAACACGGCCTCCGCCTGCTGGAAGCGGCTGTAGGCGGCGGCCTCGGCGGCGCGCAGTTGCGTTTCGGGCTTCAGGCGGCGGCGGTCGAATTCGTCGGCCGCGGCGGCGTACGCGCGCTGGGCCTCCTTCGCGTTGCCCTGCTTCGCCCAGGCATTGCCCATGCGTCGCTTCGCGTCCACCACGAGCTCCGCCTGGTCGGACTTGCTCGCGAACTTGCGGACGAAGGCCTCCAGCGCCTTGATTTCGCCCTTCGTGTCGCCCTGCCGCTCCAGGATGCGGGCCGCGCGGTACTGGTTCTCCGGCGCGTTCTTGCTGTGGGGGAACAGCTCCACGAAGCGCTGGAAGGTGGCCGCGGCCTCCGCGTAGCGCTGCTGGCCTTCGAGCAGGGCCGCCGCGTTGAAGAGCGCCGCCTCGCGCTCCTCCGCCGACGGGTAGTCCTTCACCAGCTTCTGGTAGCTGGTGACGGCCTTGTCGAAGTCGTAGGACTTGTGCGCGTTGATGGCCACGCGGAACAGCGCGGTATGCGCCCACGGCGACTTCGGATAGTCGCGGTACACGCGCTCGTAGAGCTTCATCGCCGAGTCGAACCGGCGCAGCTCCTCGTAGGACACCGCCGCGTTGTTGAGCGCCTTGTCGGCGAACTCATGACGGGGCGCCTCGTCCACCAACTGGAGGTACTTCTTCGCCGCCTCCTCGTGGCGCTTCTGCGCCGCCAGTTGTTCGGCCAGGTTGAAGCGGCCGGCGAGCTTGAAGCGCGTCAGCTCGCGGTGCTGGTCGCTGTTCGGCGCCACCACCTGCGCGTTGCTGGCCAGCCGCGCGCTGACCTCCTCCACGCTCTTCCAGTCCTGGTCGACGAGGAAGGACTCGATGATGAGGTTGGTGGCGTAGCCGGCCACCGCGTGCTTCGGGTACGCCTGGATCACATGCTCGAAGCGCGGACGGGCCTGGGCGAAGTCGTCGTGCGTGTAGAACAGCTCCGCGGCCTGGTAGGCGATGGCCGGCGCGGCCTCTTCCTTTGGCAGCAGGGCGACGTAGGCGTCGGACGCCTTCACCAGCCGCGCCTCCGTCTCCGCCAGGGCCACGGGCGCGTGCGCGCTGTCCTTCGGGCGTTCGGAGGAGCGCAGCGGCTTGCGCTCCGGCACGCGGCCTTCCTTCACGTCCCGGTCGAGCTGGGCCTTCCACGCGAGCACCGCGTTGTGCGCGGACACGTGGCGGTAGGTGTCGTCCTGGTTGGAGTCCCGCACCAGCTCGTAGGAACGCGCCGCCGCGTCGAACCGGTCCGAATTGAAGAGGCTCTCCGCGTAGAAGAAGCGCATCGCGTACGCGTTCTTGCTGCGCGGGAAGCGCTCCAGGTACGAACCGTACGCGCGAGCGGCGGCGGCGTAGGTGGCCTGGGCCTGCTCCGTCTTGCCCTCCTTCTGGAACACCTGCGCCTGCTGGTGCTGGTAGGAGGCGGCGGAGAACAGGCTCTGTTCGGCGAGCGTCTGCGCGTTGGACAGCGCGTTCGTGTCGTTCTTGTTCTTCTCGAACCACGCGCCGCCGGGCAGGTAGTTGTTGGCCAGCTTCTCGGATTCGAGGGCGTACAGGTCCATGCGCCGGTCGCGCTCGTAGGCCTGGACAATGCGCTGCTGGAGGCGCGGCGCGTCCGCGGTCAGCGGCTCCGTGGTCAGCACCTGCTGGTACGCGGCGATGGCGTCCGCGTTGCGCAACTGGTCGAAGTAGACGTTGCCCAGGCGGCGGTACACCTCCGCCTCGTAGGGGCGTCCGCCGCGCTTCGCGAAGAGCTCACGGGCCCGGGCCATGCCGCCCCAGGACTCGTCGGCCAGCGACAGCGCGATGTACTGGAGCGCCTCCGAGCGCAGGTCGCCTTCGTCCTTCTTGTCACCGGATTGCTGGTGCGACTGGTAGTGGTCCAGGAGCAGCAGGAAGCTGTCCACGGACTCCTCGAACCAGTCCATCCGGTAGTACGTCCAGGCGAGCTTGTAGCGGGCCTTGTCGTAGAACCGGTGCCCGGTGTCGCGCGTGGCGGCGGTGTAGGCGTCGGCGGCCTTGCGCAGCGCCGCGGGGTCCGTGTCGTCGTCGAACCAGTATTCGCCAATGCGCGTCCACGCGTCGGTGGCGAAGCGGCTGGTCGGGTAGCGCGTGGTGAGCTGCTGGTAGGTGGCGAGGCTCTCCTCGTCCTTGTGCTGTTCGGAGAGGCAGTACGCCAGCAGGTACAGGGAGCCGTCGTTGAGCTTGTAGTCCGGGAACTGCGCGAGCAGCTTGCGGTACACCCCGATGGACGGCGTGAAGTCCACCTCCGGCTCCGGCGGCAGGTCCGCCACCGCTTCGTCCGACAGCGTCCGCACGCGGTCCGTGTAGTCCTTGCGCGCGAGCTGGTGCTCGTCCGCGGAGCGCTCGTAGTACAGCTCCGCCAGCCGGAACATCACGTCCGGCGTGGCGCGCGGCTCGTTCGGGTAGCGGCGGAGGAAGTCCTCGAACCGGGAAATGGCGTCCAGCCGGTTCGTGCGCTCCTGCGACTCCAGCGTGGTGAGCGACTTCTCGTAGGAGCTGGAGAGCGCGGCGCGCTTCTGGTTGTAGCGGCGCTCCACCAGTTGCCTCACCTCCCGGTGGAAGTCGCGCGACTCCGCTTCGTAGGCCTCCAGCGCGCGGCTCACCTCGCCCAGCAGCTTCTCCTGTTCGGGCGTGTGGCCCAGGCCGTCCAGGTAGCGGGGCGCGGGCGCGGCGACGGGGGCTGGTGCGGGTTCAGGCGTCTGGAGCGAGGCGCGCAGCCGCATCACCCCTTCGAGCAGCGGACCGAAGGCGGGGCCCTGTCCCTCGAAGCGGGCGCGCGACAATTCCGCGAGTCGCGCGGCGGCTTCCGAGAGCTGGCCCAGCAGGTCGCTGTCTGCGGCCGTGACCTTCACGGACGGGAGCACACGCCCCATTCGCTCCACGAACCAGGTCACCGCGTTCGCCCGGCCTCGCAGGCGTTTCGCGTCCGGGAAGAGGGTGGGCCAGTACTGGTCGGTGACTTCCGCCAGCACCACCATGCCAGTGAGGGCGCCGGACAGGCCCTCCGTCATGTACATCCCGTACGCGAGGTAGGACGCGAGCCAGAGGTCCTTGGTGGTGTGCTGGAGAAGCTGGCCGGAGCCCCGCACGACGCCCGCCCAGTCCACGGCGTCGCTCGCGGGTGATTCGAGCTTGGCGACCTCCGTGGACACGGCCTCGTAGGCCGGATCGTGCTTCGCCTGCACGCCGGAGGGCTTGTCCTCGGAGATGGGCTCCAGCCAGGGACGGGTGCGCGCGCGAAGGAGTTCAGCGGAGGCGGTCATGGCGGGTGTCAGACCTTCCGTGCGACGGCGCGCAGGAGCTGTTCGATGGAGGCGGTGGGCGCGTCGAGGACCTCGCGCTGCGCCGGGCTCAAGGCCCGCTTCGCGCTGGCGAGCGCGGCGGTGCGCTGGGTCTTGAGCGGCCAGAGCTGCGCGCTCGCGAGGTCGGGCTGGGCCACGTACAGGAGGAGGGCGGCGGTCGGCGCGCCCAGGCACAAGAGCAGCCGGGGCCGGTCTCCTTCGGACCAGAGGAAGCCCGGCGACATCGACGGCCAGCGCAAGAGCCGCGACGCCAGCTCCAGCCACGCCACCGGCCCCAGGCGCCCGTCCAGCGGGCAGTCCAGCACCACCTGGGCCTGGGCCTGCTCACGGTGACGCTCGCCCTCGCAGGCCGTGAGGAAGGTGTGCAGCGCGTAGTAGCGGCCTTCGGGCGGCGCGTCCGCGCACACGGGCTGGAGCAGCTCCGCGCAGGAGTGCTCCGACAGGACGCTGGCGCGCAGCCGCTCCGCCAGCTTGAAGTCGCCAGGGCGGGGCAGTTGAAGCTGCGCCGCCCGCTCCAGCAGTTCGGGGATGCCCAGCCGGGGTGCGTCCCGCACCAGCTCGGTGCCCATCCGGAGGAAGGACTCGTACGCCTCCGGCAGCAGCGCGTACCGGTCCGCCAGCTCCGCCGCGGGCAGCTCCGTGAAGACGGCCAGGGGGAAGCCCCGGCCCACGCTGTCCGCGCTCGCGGCGACCACGCCCACCAGCGCGGCGGGATGTCCCGGCGCGGTGAAGACGAAGCGGTGCGGCGTCGCGGGCAGCTCCGCCCTCGCGCGCTGCACGCGGGCCATGCCCTCCTCCAACCAGCGGTGGAGCTGCTGGGCGAGGGGGCTGGCCGTGTTGTGCCGGACGAACTCCGCGTGCCGTGGCGTCTTGCCGAGCAGGCCGATCCGGTGTGCGGGCGGGACCACCCTCATCAGGGAGGCCCGTCCTGTGCCACGAGGTGCTTGCCGCTGCCGCAGTTCGTGTCGCCGCGCGCGATGCCACGGGGCGGCTGGAGGCCGGGGTCGCGGAAGATCTGCATCAGCTTGCCCTTGTTGCCGGACAGGCCGAAGAACGGGTTGCTGGTGCGCTCCGGGCGGATGTCGATGGAGATGAGCGCGCCCTTCATGTCCTCGATCTCCCAGATGGCGGTGAAGTAGCGGCCGTCCGCGCTGGGTTCGATGCGCTTCACGCGCTCCAGCAGGCGGAAGAGGCCCCACTCGCCGGGCTCGTCGATGTCGCCCGTGGCCCCGGAGGCGTGCTCCACGTGGATGTGCGCCCCGAGCTTTCCGGCCGCGCCTGGCCAGGTCATCGGCTTCCACACGGTGTCCGGGCCGTTGCGGTACGTCTCATCCGTGCCGTCGAGCGTGAAGGAGACGGCGGAGATCTCCGACGCGGCGTTGTCGGCGGAGGTGCCGGCCCGGATGCGCACCTGGAAGCGCACCAGCGGATCCACGGAGTCCCCCACGAAGAGGGTGCTGGCCAACGCGCTGCTCTTCTCCAGGAACGTCAGCATCTCCGGCCGGTAGTTGGAGGCGCTCTGCGGCACCATGAACTCCCACTTGCGGCCCTTGGGTGCCACGTCCTCCAGCAGTTGATCCTTGTAGAACTTGCGGATGGTGCCGCCTTCCGGTCGCAGAAACTCCGCGAGCTCCGGCAGCGGGGCCTCCAGCAGCGACGTGGCGACGAACGGGTAGCGTCCCGCCATGAGCTGCTCATAGGGCGTGACGACCTGCTCGCACCACAGGCTGCTCTTTCCGTTCGCCACGCCGGTGGTGATGGTGATGTCCACGTTGCGCAGCGGCGGCATCAACAGCCGTTCAAGGATGGGCGCGGCGCCCTCCTGCTGGCGGATGAGCGCCTCCACCAGCAGCTTCGTGGATTTGATCTTGTCGAGGAGCAGGCGCGACTCGGCGGGCTTCTCCTTCACCGCGAGCAGCGTGGCTTGCACCACCAGGAGGTGATCCTCGTAGAACTGGAGCGCCGTCTGATGTTCCTGGATGTCGTCCGTGGCGTTCTTCACGGTGACGAAGCGGACGAGGGACGAGAAGGCCGCCTCGACATCTCTGGGCCGCAGCTCCTCCCCGCCGTTGGTGGCGCGCGGATCGATGAGCTCGGGCGGAGCCTTCTTCTCCGCCTCCTGCTTCGACGCGAACAGCTTCTCCACCAGTCCCGGTTCCTCCTTCTCCTTGGCGCCCCGGGCCTTCTTCTCCAACTGCACGTTGTGCACGACGGCATTGAAGAGTCGGCCGTACGCGGATGGTTTGCCGCGCAGCAGGCTGTCGACGAGCTCCTGGGTCTGCTCCAGGTTGTTGGGCTCCTGGACGCGGATGGAGCGCAGGAAGTCGAACCACTCCTGGATGTAGGTCTCGAAGTAGTCCGTGCGCAGTTGCGCGCGCGTGGCCTTCTCGTCCTCCGCCGAGTCCCGGTCGAGCACCCACGTCTGCCGGTTCTCGAAGGCGCTGGCGAGCCGGGGGCTCACCACATTCTCCCAGGCGTTCTTCGTGAAGGCGCCGCGGATCTTGGCGCGGGTCGTGAAGGCGGGGACCGCGCCCACCAGCTCCTCCAGGTACACGTCGGGATATTCGCGGCCGGCGTCGGCGATGATCTGCTCCAGCTCCAGCGTGGCCAGCGGCACACGGTTGAGGGCCCTGCGGGCGGCGCGCACCACGCGGTCATCGCGCGGGAAGGCCAGCCGCTCCGGCTCCTCCGCGAGCATGCGGATGTACGTCGCGGCGTGGTGGCTGATGGTCTGCTCGAGGTCGACCTGGCCCGACGTACCCTTCACGTTGGTCCAGTGCTCCACCATCTTGCGCACCAGCCACTCGCGATGGGCGTCGTCGAGTTCCGGCTCCCCCTGCGCGCGTGGCTGGGTGATGAGCAGGTACATCTTCAGATCTTCGAAGTGCTTGCGGTAGTCGTCCGAGCTGGGCTTCCAGTCCAGCCGCGCCTGGTTCTGGGAGAAGAGCATCAGGCTCTGCTGGATGCGTTCGTACTGGAGCCCCAGCAGCACCCGGCGCAGCGACGCGTTGTAGAAGGACTGCGCGACGGGGAAGAGCTGGTCGCCCTTGTACATGCCGAAGCGCATCCACACGGGCACGCCGTCGGTGCGGTGCGAGGTGAGCTCCTGGAGCTGCTTGCGCAGGGGCGTGAGGTCCTGCACCCGGCTGATGTCGTCCTTGCGGTCCGCGTTCACCACCGTGATGGCGTCGCGCACCTCCTGCGCCAGCTCCCGGTTCTTGAAGAAGGACAGCGTGGGAAGGCACAGCACCAACGCCGTCGCCGCGAAGGCCGCGCCCGCCAGCGCGAGCCGCCGCTTGCGCAACCGCAGCTCCTCCGCCGAGCTGCGCACGGCGACCTTCTGGTCCAGGAACATCACCTTCGTGAAGACGTCCCAGAGGAAGTAGCTGCGGCCCTCGGCGGTGGTCTCCGCCTGGGGGCGTCCGTTCGTCGTTCCGAACACGTCCCCCGCGGAGGGCGACACCAGCTCCACCGAGCGCACGTCCTGGGTGGCGCTGGTGAAGTACAGGCCGCGGAACACCGGCGTGTCCTGGAAGATGTTCTCCAGGAAGAGCGGCTGGACGAACTCCGACAGCGTCTTGCGGAGCGCGTCGAACTTCTGGGGGAACTGGTGGATGCGCTCGCGCGTCTCCTGCTGGCGCTCCTCGCCGATGCGCTTGATGGAGCGCTGCTCCAGCACCGCCGTCAGCTCGTCGAAGCGCTGCAACAGCAGCTCCGTGGACGCCTCCTTCTGCGCGTCCATGGGGATGGTGAAGCCCCAGAGCTGTCCGCGCTCGGAGCGGGGCAGGTCGGAGAACATCTCCACGAAGCCGGGCAGCAGGTCGCACTTGGTGACCATCAGGTAGACGGGCACCAGCATGCGCAGCCGCGAGGTGATTTCATCCAGGCGCTCGCGGATGCCCTGGCCCAGCTCGCCCGCCGCCTGCGGGTCCATGGTCAACAGCTCGTCGATGCTCACCGCCACGATGAGGCCGTTGATGGGCCGGCGCGGGCGGTGCTTGATCAGCGTGTCGAGGAAGGCGAGCCACTCCGGGCGTTCGTCCTCGCTGGCGACGTAGCGGCCCGCCGTGTCGAGGATGACGGCCTCGTTGGTGAGCCACCAGTCGCAGTTGCGCGTGCCGCCCACGCCCCGGACGCCGCCGCCCTTGCTGGAGGACAGGTAGGGGAACTTGAGCCCGGAGTTGCGCAGCGCCGTGCTCTTGCCGGCGCCCGGCGGGCCCACGATGAGGTACCAGGGAAGCACCGCCAGCGCGTCCTTGCCGCCGCGCGACAGCTTGGAGGTCTTGAGCGCCTCCACCGCCTTGGTGAACTCCGCCTGCATTGCCTTGATCTCCGGTTGGAGATCCGGCCGCACCGTCTTGAGCTCTTCCGCGGCCTGCTGCTGGAGGGCGCCCTCCAGGTTCTTCGCGGCCTTCCGCGCCCGGATGCGCTTGATGAGCCACGCGCCGCCCAGCACCAGCAGCGTCACGCCCGCCACGGCGATCGCGACCCACAGCGGAGGCAGGTGCAGCTTGAGGATGGCGGCCCCGCCCAACCCCAGCAGGGCCAGGAAGAAGAGGAGGTAGGCGATCACGGGGCCGCGCCTCCGTTGGCGTTGTTCTTCGCCACGTGGAGCTCGATGTCCTTCATGAGCATCTTCAGGGTGTTGTCGAGGCTGAAGGCCAGCCCGCCGTACATCAGCAGCGCGGTCACCAGGGCCCCCGCGGCGATGGACACGATGGAGGCCTTCTTGCGCGCGGAGAACAGCGCTTCGGTGGGACGCTCACCGTGCGGTGACAACACGTCGAAGTCGAACGGACGCGCTCGCTGCAAATCTTTCTGCACGGTGTCGATGAGCGTCATCAGCTCCAGCTCGCCGCCGCGGATGCGGTAGCGGCCCTGGAAGCCGAAGAGCATGCAGAGGTAGTAGACCCGCAAGACGTCCGCGCGGTGCGGATCCTTGCGCACGGCGTGCAGCCGGCTGAAGAAGCCGTCACCGGCCACGTTCTCGTTGAAGTAGTGCAGTTGGAGCAGGTGGCTCATCCAGAACTGCCGGTAGGGCTCCGGCTTGCCCAGCACCACTTCGTCCAGGAGCGCGACCAGCGCGTAGGCCATGTCCTGCGCGTCCTGGTGGCTGAAGCCCAGCACGGCGGAGCGGCGCAGCAGTTCGTCCACGACCCCTCGAAGCTGGAAGTGCAGCTTCTCCGGCGGAGCCACCGAGGCAGCGTCCGAACGTCGGAGCTGGATGGCGGCGTCGAGGCAATCCTTGGTGGCTTCGTTGACTCGGTCCATGGGAGGGCGGCCAGGCCGGGACGCTCGAAGGAGCGCCCGGTCGAAAGGGGCTAGCGGTTGGAGGTGGGGACGGCGAGCAGTTCCACGCTGGTGGTGCCCACGTCGAAGGGCTGCGGCAGGTAGAGCGCGAGCGTCCGGTCGCGCAGGGCGTTCTTCCAGTAGCCGTCCTGCATGGAGAGGGTGAAGTAGACGACCCCCGGCCGCACCGGCACCTCCGGCGGCGGGCGGTACGTCACCTCCAGCGGCACGCCGGGCGCGGCGGCCTGCACCAGGCCCTGGATGTCACCCCAACTGGCCATCTTGGACAGCTTCGGGAGCTGTTCGGCGACCACCTTCTCCGGGAGGTCGCTGCGGATGGTGAGCAGGAACTGGCCGCACCGCTCCAGCCGCTCGTCCTCCAGCTTGCCTCGGAAGAGCCGGTCCGCTCCGGCCTCCATCGTCACGGTGAGGCACTGCTCCAGCGCCACCGCGTGCATCAGCTCCCCGATGCGCCGGAACAGCTCCTCGAAGGTGGCGCGCAGGTTGATGAACTGGAAGGCGGGCAGGGTGGACGGATCCGCGTTCACCGCGAAGGTGCACAACTGCCCCGCGAACTGGCTGAGCAGCAGGTACAGCGACTGCGGCCGCAGGTTGCCCGCGTCCAGCGCGTGCTGCACCACGGGGATGATGCCGTTGAGCGCGTTGAGCTCCAGGAAGAGCGTCACGTCCGACGCGGTGAACTCCAGCGCGGACGCGTCCCGGTGCCGACGGCGCGAGGACAACTGCCGCTGCTTGGACACCAAGAGCCGCAGGAGCGTGCGCAGCTCGTTCGTGATGGACGAGGACGCGTCGATGCGCAGGCACGGCGGGATGTACGACGGGACCAGCGTCAGGTTGCCGGCCTTGTCCCGCTCCAGCTCCGCGATCTTGATGGCCTCGTAGTCGTCGCGCTGTTCGGTGCCGAAGAGCAGCCGCACGTTGCGCTGTCCGAAGGACACCGGGACGATGGAGGTGGACGACGTGAGGTCGCTGATGGGCCGCGTGGACGGGGTGTAGCGCGGGCTGCCGCCCACCTTGTCCGTGCCGCCGTAGCTCTCCACGCCGCTGCGCTCACGCGGCACGCCGATGAACACGTCCAGCACGCGCTGGGCGGGGGGAAAGGCGCCGTCCGCGGGGCGCGCGGCCGGGGCCTCGGGGTCGCCGCTCTGGAGCGACACGGACAGGCCGTCCGGAAGGATGCCGGTGAAGCTGGAGAGCTGCACCAGGCCCGCGCGCAGCGACTCCATGTCGAACGCCAGGGACACCACGCCCCACGGGTACGGCTCCAGCGAGCCCAGCCGCGTGTCCAGCAGGGCCTCGTGGTAGATGTCCATCTGCTGGAGGTGGTGGGGGCTCATGAACATGCCCTCCGACCACACGACGCGTTGAGGGGACTTCATGCACCTCTCCGGGGCTCCGGCGTCACACCGGGGGATGGCTGCTGCGAAGGCTCCGGCACCCAGGTGGACATGGGCGGCTGGAGCAGAAGGTCGATCTGGTAGCCCTGCAGGCGGTATCTCAGCTCCTGGTCGCCCTTCTTGGGTGCCCCCAGGTCGCCGCCCGCCGGACGCTCCACGCACTGCTCCTCCGGCACCGGCGGCAGCACCGCCACCGTGCGCCACGCGTAGCCGAGCGGCTGGCGGAAGTGGCCCATGGTCAGCACGAAGTGCGCCTGGGGGTCGCGCTGCAACCAGCGCTGGTTCGTCTGGCCCGGCGCGACGACGAACTCCGCGGACTGAAGCAGATCATCCTTGAGCAGATCCTCGGCGCGGCCCCACAGGTCGCGGAAGCTGGCGCGCTCCAGCCGGGCGCTGTCCTTGAGCTGGATGACCCGCACCACCGTGGGCAGCGAGCGTCCCCGGGGATCCGGGTTGACCTGTTCGGAGACGTTCAGCACCACGTGGAAGGGAGGCGGCGTCTCGCATTGTTGCGCCACGCGTTTCACGCACCCCGTGGCCGTCAGCGAGGCCAGGAGGCAGACGCAAAGCGAGATGGCGCGCGTGAAGAATTCCTGGGTGCGCATCATGGGATGGAGGAACTGCTGCGTCTGGAATGCAATGGCGGCCTAGTTCTCGGAGATCTTCGAGCCCTTGATGATCACGTCGCCGCTCGCGGTGACTTCAATCTTCGCGCCCTTGATGACCACGTCTCCGTTCTTCTTCACCTGGAGGGTGGCGGACCCGACCTTCAAGGTGAATTGCTCCTGGGCCACCAGGGCAATCTCCTTGGCGGAGAGCGTGTAGGCGTCCTTGACGGCGTGGTTGAGCTTGCCGCCCACGCTCAACAGCAGATCCTTCTCCACCTTGAGGGTGCGGGACTTCTGCACCTCTTCGGACAAGTCACCGCCGACCTGGAGGCTGCGTGAGCCCTTGACGGTCTCCGACTTCCTGGCGCCAACGACTTCCACCTTGGCGCCGCCGACCTGTTCGGACTTGAGGCCGCCCACCAGCTCGTTGAAGGCCGCGCCCACGGTGACGGCGAGCGCGCCGCCCACGTTGAGCATCTTTCCCAGCCCCACCGTCTCCGCGGAGGCCAGCGTGACGGACACGCTCTGGTTGCCGCTCACCGCGACCGACTGGTCGCCCGTTACGGCCTCGCTGTGGTTGCCCATCACGGTGGTGGAGCGGTTGCCCGTCACCGCCAGGGACTGGTTGCCGCCCACCACGGAGTCGTCGTTCTTCTTCACCTCGAGCGACTGGTTGCCTTCGATGGTGCGGCTGCGGTCCTTCTTGACGAGGAGCGTCTCGTTGCCGCCCACGAGCTGCGTCTTGTCGTTCTCGACGACGATGTTGAGGTCCTTCTGGGCGTGGAAGTAGACCTCCTCGGAGCCGGCGGCGTCCTCGAATCTCAGCTCGTTGAAGCCGTCGCCACCGGGGCTGGAGCTGGAGCGCAGCGTGCTCTTGGTCTTCTCCGCGGGCAGGTCGATGGGCGGCGGGTTCTGCCCGTTGTAGACGCTGCCGGTGATGATGGGCCGGTCCGGATCCCCCTCCAGGAATTCGACGACGACCTCCTGGCCGATGCGCGGCAGGTACAGGGCGCCCCAGCCGGGGCCCGCCCACGCCTGGCTCACGCGGATCCAGCAGGAGCTCTTGTCGTCGCTCTTGCCCTCGCGGTCCCAGTGGAACTGGACCTTGATGCGGCCGTGCTCGTCGGTGTGGATCTCCTCGCCGGAGGGGCCCACGACGATGGCCGTCTGCGCGCCCGGGATGACGGGGCGGGGCGTGCTGCGCAGCGGCCGGAAGGGCACCGTGGCCGGCTGGCAGAGGAATTCGTTGAGGTAGCCCTCCTTCGCGCCCAGCGAGGCCTGCTCCGCCACCAGGGCTTCGATCTGGTGGCCGGTGTGTTTCACGGAGAGGGGCAGGTACTTGCGGTTGAGGGCGCTGTCCGGGTGCTCGGCCAGCTCGAAGGTGTGGCCCGCGCAGATGCGCCGGCTGTAGCTGGCGCCGGACACCGTCTCCACCCGGGCGCGCAGCTCCTCCAGGCGGATCTTCGCGAGCGCCTTGCCCGCGCCGGGATCCTCGTAGAGGCCCGGGTAGTCGTAGATCTCCAGGGCGGACTCGCCGTCGTCGGCGGAGGTGGTGGCGCCCAGGTCCTGCGCGGGGCGGGTGAAGTTGAAGTCCCGCATCGCCACCGCGCCGGGCTGGACCTCCAGCTTCGCGGAGAGCGAGTGGATGAACTCCTTTGGCGCGACCATCCGGGAGCGCTCGCGGAAGACGAGCTTGGGGTCTCCCATCATCGCCGGGTTGGCGGACGCGGCGTCGCCGAGCACCATCGTGTGCGCGTCCTCGCCGTGCTCGAAGAGGTAGAAGATGCCTTCCTCCTCCAGGAGTCGGGAGACGAAGGCGAGGTCGGATTCGCGGTACTGCACGCAGTAGTCGCGCTTGCGGTAGCTGCTGGAGAGCGCCAGCCGGTGCTCCACCTGTCCCTGTTCGAGCACCTTGTGCACGATCTGCGGGACGGTCAGCTCCTGGAAGATGCGGCTGCGGCGGGTGTGCCGAAGCGTCCACAGGCGAGGCACCACCGTCACCCTGTAGCGCCGGCGCTGGGGCCCGGTGCCTTCGTCCCGGCGGTCGATGCGGGCGACCACGCCATGGAAGAAGCGGGCGGTGCCATCCCCCAACTGCACGGTGAGCCGCGCGGCCTTGCCGAGCAGTGCCGTGTCGTCCAGCTCCACGTCTGGCTTCGGCGTCAGGGCGACTTCGACGGAGTAGGGCTGAGACAGCGTCTCATCCGCTTCGAAGCCCAGGACGCTGAGATCGTCCGCGGTGTGCGGCCCGAGCTGGAAGTCGAATTCCGTCTGGTTCGCCAGCAGCGCAGCATTCGCGATCATTGTCTCTCCCGCGTCACGGAAGCCCCCGGGCTCACCAGACGCCTGCGATGAATGCAGGGGTGATCGCCTGCCAAATTAGAAACACGTGGCGGCCTGGGTCCGCAAGTGCTTGCGGGCGTGAAAAAAGCATTTCTTCACGAAGGGTCCTGGTTGTTCCTCGCCCTGGTATAGTGTTGGACGTGGGCGGGGGGCCATGGATCACGGTGCGAAATGGATTCGGGCGGCCCCGCCAGGAATTCCCTCCGGGAGCGCGATGAAACGAAGGATCCTCCTGTGCCGGCTGCATGTGCTGTCGCTTGTCCTGCTCTCCGCGACCACCTTCGCCCAGACGCCGTTGCCCGGCATCGAGCTGGAGCGGCTGGAGCTGAACCCTGGCGCGGAGGGTTCACTCGTCGTGAGTCTGGGACAGCTCCTGCCCTCGGGCCACTATCGAGCCACCGTGGCAATGCAGTACGCGCACGATCCCCTTCTCTTTGAACGGGATGGTGAGGCTTTCCGGATTGTCGGGAGTCGGGCGACCACGCATCTGGCTGTAGCGTATTCCGTTACAGATTGGATGCAGTTCGGCCTTCAGCTTCCGGTGGTCGCGTTCCAGAGCGGGTCGGATCTGACGGGGGAGAACATCACGCGGCCCGCGAGCTTCGCGTTGGGGACGCCGTCGGCCAGCGCCCGGGTGGGGATCCTCACGCAAGACAATGAAGGGGGCGTGGATCTGGCATTGGAGATGGGGG
>NZ_RAVZ01000023.1 GCF_003611635.1 Corallococcus terminator
AGTCGGCTTCCAGCGCTCCATGAGCCACCTCCGAGAGGTGGCGACCTGATCACGCGGCGACAGCCCACGTCGATCGCGCTCGTAAGTATTCGACTTTCCTCGGGCGGAAACCTGATCGGCGCTCTAGAAGGGCCTGATGCTGCCCCGACTCGGCCCCGAAACAGTACGCGCCTACCTCGCACGACTTGGCGACCCGGACGTCTCACTGGATGCCACTGGGCTGTCGTGCCTGCTGCGGGCCTACCTCCAGGCGTTGCCTTTCCACAACCTCACGGTGCTGGCCGGGGAGCCCTCTGCGCCTGGGATTCTTTCGGTCGAGGCGGCGGTGGAGGGCAACCTCGCCGGTCTTGGCGGAACCTGCCTTGTGCTGACGGCTCCTTTCGTCGCGCTTCTTCGCGCCCTGGGCTTCGAGGCGTGGCTCGCGGAGGCCACCCTTCGCGAGCCCGGCGACCACGCCGTGGGGATAGTCCGCCTGCCAGAAGGAAGATTCATCGTCGATGTCGGAAGCGGGCATCCCTGCCTGCATCCGCTCCCGCTCGACGAATCGGAATTGGAATTCAAGACGCACGGAACAGCCTTCCGCTTCGAGCGGAACGGCCACGAAGGACACCGGCTGCGACGCGCCCTGCCCCAGCTTCCATGGGAGACCGTCTATCGCCTCACGCCGGAGCCTCGCTCGCATGACTCGTTCTTCCAACCCGAAGCCAGTCCCTCCCTCCAAGCAGTCCGCATGAGCGATTGGGCCTGGGCTTCGGTCCGGGATGGCCGCTACCAACGTCTCGCGGGCGGTCTCGCGAACACGCGCCCGGTACCTGGCTGGGAGGCCATGGCCGAACTGCTGCACCTCACCTTCGGGTTGCCCGAGACATTGATCCAACGAGCGCTCCACACCTTGCGCCAGCGGGTCCCCGCCCTCCTGGAGGGCGTCCGCCCCCCTCGGCGCTCCCTGCGCGTCATCGTGTCACTGGCGGTCACCGACCGGGCTGAAAGCGCCGGGGAGTTGCTCCAATCCCTTATCGAAAACCTTGGTGTTCGTGCGCAGGACTCGGTCGGAGTGCTCATCCTCGACAACGGAAAGGGGCATGCACAGGAGCGCGAAACGGCGCTTGAAGGGGTTCTTGAACACTCCCGTGAGCAGGGACTTCAAATCACCCGACAGACAGCGCGGGACGAACTCGAGCGCCTCGCCCCATCCCAGCGGTGCGGTCTGCTCCCCGGGAACCTCGATGTTCCGCTCCCCATTGGGGCCTCCCGCGCCCTCCAGACAGCACTCCTCCACGAACACCTGCGCACAGGTTTTCTCGGACTGCCGCACCCAGGGGATGGCGGAGGGCCGGTGGCCGTCTGGATGCTGGACGACGACCTGTCCTTCCGGAGGCTTCGTGACACCTCCGAAGGGTTCGTGGAGGAACCCATCAAGGACCTGTTCGACCGAATCGAAGCACTCTGGGCGGAACATCCCGAAGTGTCCGTCGCGCTCGGCACCTGCACGGGGGCTCCGCCCATTCCAGGCTATGCCACCCTCGGCGTCCAGGTGCGCGACCTGGCCGGAAACATCCAAGCGCTGGCGGAACGAGAGCCCGGCTCCAACTGGTCTCCCCCACCGGGTCCTCGTCACCTGCCCGACTACTACTATGACCATGCCCGAGGCTCGGTGGATCACCTCCGGACGGTTTTCCCCTGGACGCCGCCGGGACGAGCCCCCTGGCAGGTGCGTGATGCCTTTCGAACGCTCTGCGCGGCATTCACCCGGGTGCCTCACGGTCAGCAGGTCACCCGCCCCCTGCTCTACCAGCCGGTGGACACCTTGACGCCGAGCCGTCACCGGGGGGGCAACGCACTTTTCCTCGACCTGGACGCACTGGTGGCGGTGCCCTACCCCTTACTCCGTGGCGAGGAGGGGGTAATGACCCGACGTGCCGACACGCTCTGGGCCCACCTCCTCGCGCGAGAACCCCTGCTCCGCCTCGTGCAGGCGGAACTGGATCTGCTCCACGGACGCCGCGACGGGGATGGCAACTCGCCGCTCGCCACAGACAAGCCGGACGTTGTCGCGCTTCGCGCGTTCGTGGAAGGCCAGGAACGAGGGGTGGTGCTCGCAAGACTTCTGGAGCACACGTCCCCCGTGACGTCATCCACCGCCGAGCGCGAAGTGCTTTCGCGGCGCGTCCTGCTCGCCCGCGGACGAGAGGCCGTGCGGCAGGAGGCGGAGCAGGCCCGAAGCGCGCTGAGCCATCCCAAGGCCTGGTGGTGGCGCGACGAAGAACATGCCGCGACAGCCAGAGCCTGTCTGGTCGCGCTGGAGCAGGTGGAAGTGCTGGCGTGCGCCGTGGATGCTCTCGTGGACCCGTCGCTGCCCGAGCGACTGGCGGACTTCGCGCGACAGGTGGTCGCGATCCTACCGACCTGGAGGGCAACATGGGGCTGAAGTTCCTCGTCACTGGCGGATACTTCGACTCCTCTGGCGAAGGGGTTGTCTGGCATGTCGACCTGGAGCGCGAGCAAGCGGAGTCCTTCATCCGCTGGCTCCCTCCTGAGCACCTCAATGTGCCACGCAAGGGCTTCGCGGGCGGTTGCAGGGCAAGCGACGGTCACCTCTACGTCGCCGCGCACTGTGCCGTCGTCCGCATCGATCCGTCACGCGCTGAAGTCTCGGGGGTACTGCATCAGCCGAGCTTCAATGACATCCATCATGTCGCCGAATCGTCAGGACGCCTGTACATCGCCAATACCGGTCTGGATGCAGTGGACCTCCTCGACCTGGAGGGCCGATTCATCGGCTCGCATGCACTTCTGCCTGCCTGGGCAAACCACCGAAGGATGTCCGGTCAGGATCCGGCCCGGTGGGATGAGGTGCTGAACCCTGGATGGAGTGGTGAGATACCGGCGCCATGGCCCCCGCGACAAACAGGGGATGGGTACCATGATCTCGGGCCCCGACGCGGGGACATGCCTTTTGCCCGACTCAAGGTTCCAGACCACCTTCATCCGAACCATGTCTCCCCCACCTCGAAACAAACCCTGGTGACCTGCCTTGACGATGGCACGGTGCGCGATCTCCGCACCTTCGAGACCGTGCTGACCTTGACCGGAATGAATCCACACGACGGCTTTCTCGCGGCCGACACATTCTGGCTGACGACCATCGATGGGCGGGTACATGCCGCCCCCATGCGGGATGGCCGGGTCGCGGGAGAAACAAAGGTGCGATGCCGCGTCTTCGAAACGGGCCATGCGGGCTGGTGCCGCGGATTGTGGACGGATGGCCACCTGCTCGTCGTGGGACTCACTGAACTCCGACGAAATCGAATGCCTCGCTATCGCTGGGCGGACCGGGAGCCGGAAGGCACGGAGACCTCCGTGCTGTTGTTCGAGCTCTCCGAGGGGCGTCTGCTCGCACGGGTGGAACTCACCGACCGCGAACGGCACTCCAAGATCTATAGCATCCTGCCATGGGAAACCTGAGATGAGCGCGCATCGGAAACAGGATACCGAGACTGCGGGGGCCTCACGCGATGCCAAGGGGTGGGTGAACGGCACCAAGGCATTGCCAGGATTGGCCCACACACGGAGGCCTGACGTCATGCCGGGGCAGGACCAGTGACTGACGTGCTCATGCTGCATCGAGTGATACCGAACCAGTCGACGGCTTTCGATCTGCCGTCCTGTTACCGGCTGCGTGGAACGGCACTCACGCCGGAGGAGTTTGACCGGGTGCTGGAGGCAGGTTCATTCCTAACGCTCGATGAGGTGGTGGACGCACTTGGTCGCGGGGCGCCACCTCCTCCGGGACAGGTGCTCACCTTCGATGACGGCTACCGCGAATGGGCGGAGTTCGTCGCACCCCGGCTCAAGGAGCGGGGACTTCCCGCGACCTTCTTTCTCTGTCCGGCGTTCCTGTCTGAGGCGAAGGAAGCCCATCCAGTGGATGTCTTCTATTGGCTGCTCGACCATGCGGAGTGCCCACGCTTCGATTTCCAGTTGCCCGATGGCACCCGGGCGCAGGGCTCACTAGAGACCCGCGAGGACAAGGGTGCATTGGTGATGGGCGCCCTGAAGCGCTTCGTGGTGCGGGGCGAGCGCGCCCAGGTTCGCGAGGTTCTCAGGCGGCTGGCCCAGGCACTGCGCATCGACGTCCCTGACGGATTGGCAGAAGCGCTCTATCCGTCGGAGCGCGACCTGGCGGGCCTGGCGTCGGCCGGACATCGGCTGGGCGGGCATGGGGTGAGCCATCAGCACTTGCCAGCCTTGAGTGAGACCGAGGCCTCCGTGGAGATCTCCAGCTCTCTGGATTGGATCGCGAGGCTGTCGGGGGGTCCCCCCGCGCCGTTCGCATATCCAGATGGTGCCTTTGATCCGGCCACCGAGCGTCACGTCGCGCAGGCAGGAGCCACATGCGCCCTGACCTGCGTTCCGGGAGCCGTCACGCGCGAGTCCGCTCTCTTCCGACTGCCTCGGGAGTTCGTAACTCCCTGGCATCCTCGGGTTGCGTCCCCATCTCCTCCGAGTGGGGGTGCCGCTTGAGCCCCGCGGCATGGAGTCACGTGAGCAATGCTCGCGGAGCCTGGGCCCGCCCAGAGGGGGCCCAGGTGAGGCGAACATGAGTAAGAGCATCCTCGTGACTGGTGGCGCCGGGTTCATCGGCTCGCATGTGGTGGAGGCCCTGCTCGGGGAAGGACGCGAGGTCGTCGTCCTCGATGACCTGTCGGCGGGGCGGATGGACAACCTCCCAGCGCGCGAGCCTCGCCTGGAGGTCCTCGTCGGTTCGATCCTCGATCCGGAGTTGTGCGCCCGGGGGATGCGTCACTGCGAGGCCGTGGTGCACCTGGCGGCCCTCAACTCCGTGCAGCGCTCGCTGCACGACCCCAGGTCGGTGGTCGACGTCAACGTGATGGGCTCGCTCAACGTGCTGGAGGCTGCACGGGCCGCCGGCGTGTCACGGGTCGTCTACGCGAGCAGCAGCTCCGTCTACGGGGCGTCCCTGACGCTTCCGAAGCGGGAGGACCAACCGATGGCCGCCGGCAGCCCCTACGCGGCAACCAAGGCGGCCCTGGAGCAACTCGCGCAGGCCTGGACGCGCGGGTTCGGACTGCCGACCGTCGGCCTGCGCTTCTTCAATGTCTTTGGCCCCAGACAGAGGCCCCACTCTCCCTATGCGGCGGTCGTTCCCCTCTTCATCGAAGCCTGCCTGCGCGGAGGCGAATGCATCATCCATGGCGATGGGGAGCAGACGCGCGACTTCAGCTACGTTGAGAACGTGGTCACCGCGAACCTGCGGGCATTGGTCGCGGGGGAGACCTGCTTCGGGAACGTGTACAACATCGCCGCAGGGGGACGGATCTCCATTCGGATGCTCCACGAGGAGATCGCCACCCTCCTCCGGCGCGAGCAGCCTCCGCGTTACGAACCCTGGCGTCGTGGCGACACGCGGCACAGTCAGGCGGATGGCACGGCGGCGGCGCGGGACATGGGGTGGACCCCGAACGTATCCTTCGAACAGGGGATTCGGAGAACGGTGGCCTGGTATGCCGAGCGCGAAGAGTCCTGGTGGCACAACGAATGAGCGCGGACCTGGCTATCTAAGCGCCCCCGTCAGCAGCGTGACTGGCAATCCCAACGCCTTCCACCGGACATGTTCTTCATACCAGCGAAGGGCCTCTTCCAGCCCCATGGGGCGGCTGCCGGGCTCGTGGTGGGGAAGGCGGCCCAGGAACTGGCGTTCCCAGACGTCTTTCGGGGGCAGTAGCAGCAAGACCTCCTCCCCTTCGGAAAGCGGGAACAGCGCTTTCTCCTCCACCATCGCCATGATGACAACCAGGGGAGGCAGTCCGTCATTGGCGGGATCCAGCTCCACCCGTCGGATGGCCTGGATCAGCAGGGCCTTGGCCTGCATCATTCCCTGGCGCGGCTTCGCGGGGTCGACCAACGGGTGAAGCATCTGTGCGAGTTCCAGGACACGTGGCGCGGGCGAAAGGGCCTGGAAGTCCAGAGCCCAGGTCGTCTTCCCCGCGGCGGGAGGTCCCACCAGCCAGGACAGTTGTTTCATGGATCCACCCCGAACAACCGCCGCGCACGCTCCCTGAAGGCAGACACCCGTTCAGGCCCCATGAGCGCGGAGTGCTTGGCGAGAAAGGCCCTCATCCCAGCCACGTTGGTGGGCGAACCTGCGGTGGACAAGCGAAGCTCCGGATGGACGTGGAAATACACCCGAGGTTGCGTGTTGCGTCCGTACCGGAGCCCCGGAAGGCGGGCCAGCCGGACGCCGAGATCCATGTCGTGGAAGGAAGGCAGCGACGGATCAAAGCCTCCCGACTCAAGAAACGCAGCGCGGGTGATGAACAGGTTCGACCCCCGGAGACCGGGATTGCGGACCAGGAAGTCGTCCGGATGAAGATTTGCCGGTGGAACCTTCTCCGGCACCACCTCCCGCGCCCCCTCTTGCTGTCGGACCTTGAGGAAGGCGGTAAGCACGAGCTCCAGCCGGCTGGTGAGCGCCAGGTGTTCCGCCTCGAATAGGTAGGCCGGGTCCCAGGTGTCGTCATCGTCAAGGAAGGCGAGGAACCGTCCCCGTGCCAGCGAAGCGCCCAGGTTGCGGGCACGCGCCGCCCCGTGAGGCGCCTCGTGACGAACCCAACGCACCCCAGGGCCGGAAGCGAAAGGCTGGGGTACGTCTCCATCGTCAATGACAATCACCTCGTCGGGACGACGGGTCTGGTCCGCGACGCAGGTCAAGGCTCGCCGCAGGAGACCCGGACGATGGCGTGTCGGGATGATGACCGTGAGCGTGCAAGCACTCACCGCGGACCTCTTTGTCGGGCGGGCCGAGCGGCCAGGACCTTCCGAATCTCCTCGGCGGCGGTTGCTCCGCCCGGAGGACCGAGTTTCCGCATGAAGGCCTCCTGGGCCGAGACCTGGCGCACAAGCTCCGCGGGGCCTCGGTTGAGTTGCGCCACCACCCGTTCGCGCACCGCGGCCCGGCCATGGACGTCGGCATCGAAACGGGCCACCAACTCAAGCAACCGGGCCGTTCCCTCTGCCTCTGGAGCCCGTGGATCAACGGGATGATCCGGGTACAGCTCCGTGAGGTTCAGGCCCCGAGGCGCCAGGTCGTGCTCCTGATAGACGGCGAGCTGACACACCTGCGTGAGATTCTGGGGAGGGAGAAAGCTGGTGGGAATGCCCAGCGCGAAGCCCTCGAAGGGCGCATTCAATCCCGGCGAGGTCAGCAACTGGCTGGAAGAGGCCAGCACATCCAGATACCGCTCCTGGGGCAGGGTCTCCACCCGCAGGTCACCATCGGCGCCTTCTTCCCGGATGCGCGCGACGGCCTTCGCTCCAGTCGCGATGGTCACCGCCTCGAAGCCCAGATCCGTGGAGGAAAGGACCTCCCGCAGCAGGCGCGTCATCGAGGACGGGTAGCAGGTGTTCCGCCCCGGAACGATGTCCGGAGAGTGAGCGCCACCGTAGTTCACCAGGAGATGGGGTGGGGCACGCCGGTACTGTCGGAGAGGTGGTGGAGCGATGAGAGGGCCCACGACCTTCGGTGGGACCATGTCCCGGCCATACCGTTCGAGGATCTCATCCACCCCCGGGAAGTTCTCGATGACGTAGCCACTGGCATGGCGCATGGCGGGGGTCATCTGTCGCTTCATCCAAAACAGGATGTCGACGAAGACCAGGGGGAGCTTCAGTTCCTGCACGAGGCCAATGTTCGTGTTGTTTGACACGGCGAGGTACAGGTCGGCAGTGGCCAGGACGGAAGCGTGTTGGCGCACCGAGGCCGGATCCTTCACATCGCAAGGAAGAATCCGGTCGAACGTCGCAGGATCGCATTGCTCCCGCACCGGCCCTGTGGCCAGCACCGTGAACGAGGCTTCCGGCAGGTGCGCCGCCAACGTCCGGAGCGCGGAGATGGCTCCGTAACAGAACGGGTTGGGATCACAGATGATCTGGAGCGGTCGGCGCATGGGACACGCTCACTCTAGCGGCGTCGCTCCTCCCACCGCGCTGCCTCCTGACAGCATTGACCTTCAATGGGCGAAGGCCGCCCCCTGAAACGAAAAAAGCCCCCGAATCTTTCGATTCGGAGGCTTCTCTTCGGAGTGCCCAGGGCGGGACTCGAACCCGCACGCCTCACGGCGCCACCACCTCAAGATGGTGTGTCTACCAATTCCACCACCTGGGCCTGCTCGCGGGGCTCATGTACCGAACCCCGCTGACTCGCGCAACGACAAAATCACCGACGCGCGAGCCTGAAACGGACTGACGACTACGGCGCGGGCGTCATCGGCGCGGGAGCCGGCTGGCCCTCGGCCGGCGGGGTCGCCGTGCGCTCCTGCTCGACACTGCCCGGAACCGCGGGCGCTGGCGTCGTCGCCGGTGCTTCACCCGTCGTGGGTGCCGCACCCGGCGTCGCCGGTGCCGAGGCCGCCGGAGGAGCCGCGACCGAGCCCCCCGCTGCCACGGAACCGCGCAGGCCCACGAACGACAGGCCCAGCGACGTCAGGAAGAACAAGCCGGCGCAGATGCCCGTCAGCTTGCTCAGGAAGGTCACCGCTCCGCGCCCACCAAAGGCGCTCGTCGCGGCGCCGCCACCCAGGGCGGAACCCATGCCGGCGTCCTTCCCCGGCTGTAGCAAGATGACGAAGATCATGAACACGCAGAGCAGAACGTGCACGATCGTAAAGAAAGTCAGCATGGCGCTTCCAGACGCTCCGTGGAAAGAGGGCGCACCCTACACAATGTGGTCAACGGGTGACAACTTCCAAAAGGGAATCTTCCTTTAGCCCGCCGCCTTCACGATGGCCACGAAGTCGGCCGCCTTGAGGCTCGCTCCCCCCACCAGCGCCCCGTCCACGTCCGGCTGGCCCAGAAGCTCCGCCGCGTTGTCCGGCTTCACGCTGCCGCCGTACTGGATGCGCACCTGGCGGGCCGTCCCCTCGTCGTACAGCCGGCCCAGCAGGCCCCGGATCGCCGCGTGGACCTCCTGCGCCTGCGCCGTCGTCGCCGTCCGGCCCGTTCCAATGGCCCACACCGGCTCGTACGCCATCACGAACGTCGCCACGTCCGCCGCCGTGAAGCCCTCCAGCGCCCCGCGCACCTGACGCTCCACCACCTGGAGCGTCTGGTTCGCCTCGCGCTCGGCCAGCGTCTCACCCACGCAGACGATGGGCGTCATGCCCGCGGCCTTCACGGCCTTCGCCCGCTTGTTCACCGTGGCGTCCGTCTCCCCGAAGAACTGCCGGCGCTCCGAGTGCCCCACGATGACGTAGGCACACCCCAGCTCCACCAGCATCCCCGCGGAGATTTCCCCGGTGAACGCGCCGGACGCCTCCCAGTGGCAGTTCTGCGCCGCCAACTGGATGGGCGCGCCCTCCAGCGCGATGTGCAGGGGCTGCAACGCCACGAACGGAGGCGCGATCACCACCTCCACCGTGTCACCCAGCGCCGCCACCGCGCCGCGAAGCTCCCGCACCAACGCGAGCGCTTCGGGCACCGTCTTGTTCATCTTCCAGTTGCCAGCGACGATCTTCCGACGAGCCTGGGCCGTCATGGTGTCTCCCCCGGTACCGCGCGTTTGAGGAACTGCGGGTGCGTTGCCGCCTACTTCGTCTCCAGCGCCTTGATGCCCGGCAGCTCCTTGCCCTCCAGGAACTCCAGCGACGCCCCGCCGCCCGTGGACACGTGGCTCATCTTGTCCGCGTAGCCCATCTGCTCCACCGCCGCCGCGCTGTCGCCACCGCCGATGACCGTCGTGGCCTGCGTGTTGATGGACATGGCCACCGCCACCGACTTCGTGCCTTCCGCGAACTTCGCCACTTCGAAGACGCCCATGGGCCCGTTCCACACCACGGTCTTCGCGTCGCGGATGCGCTGCGTGAACATCGCGCGCGTCTTGGGCCCGATGTCCAGGCCCATCATGTCCGCGGGGATGACCTGGTCGGGCGTCTCCTTGGCCACGCTGTCCGCCGTGGGCCCCGTGCCGACGATGTGGTCGATGGGCAGCACCAGCGGCGTCTTCAGCCGCTTCGCCGTGTCCAGCAGCTTCGCCGCCAGCGCCAGCTTGTCGCCCTCCTCCACCCGGCTCTTGCCCACTTCAATGCCCTGCGCCTTGAGGAAGGTGTACGCCATCGCGCCGCCCACGAGCAGCGCGTCCACCTTGGGCAGCAGGCTTTCAATGACCTTGATCTTGTCGCTCACCTTGGAGCCGCCCAGGATGGCCACGAAGGGCTTCGCCGGGTTCTTGAGCACCTTGTCGCCCAGGTACTCGATCTCCTTGCGCATCAGGAAGCCGGCCGCCTTCTCCTTCACGAACGGCACCATGCCCGCCGTCGACGCATGCGCGCGGTGCGCCGTGCCGAACGCGTCGTTGACGTAGACGTCCGCCAGCGCCGCCAGTTCGCGCGAGAAGGCCTCGTCGTTGGCTTCCTCTTCCTTGTGGAAGCGCAGGTTCTCCAGGAGGACGACCTGCCCTTCCTTCAGCTCCTTCACCTGCTTCTTCACACCGTCGCCCACGCTGTCATCCGTGAGGATGACCTCGTGCTTGCCGCCCAGCAGCTCCACGAGCTTCTGGGCCACCGGCTCCAGCGACAGCTTCGGGTCCGGGCCCTTGGGCCGACCGAGGTGGGACGCCAGGATGACCTTGCCGCCCATCTCCAGCGCGCGCTTGATGGTCGGCAGCGCTTCGCGGATGCGGGTGTCGTCGGTGATGCGGCGGCCGTCCATGGGGACGTTGAAGTCCACGCGGATGAAGACGCGCTTGCCGGTCAACTGCAGGTCATCGATGTAGCGGATCATCTTTTGGTGCCCCTTGCCCTGTCTCGGTCAGCCCAACGGTGCCGGAATGCGAAGCCGTGCCTGACGACTACAGGCCCTTGGACACGAGGAACTTCGCCGTGTCGACCATGCGGTTGGAGAAGCCCCACTCGTTGTCGTACCAGGCCATGACCTTGAGCAGGTTGTCGCCCATCACGAAGCAGTTGGTGGCGTCGAAGATGGCCGAGTGCGGGTTGCCGTTGTAGTCCACCGACACCGTCTGCGCGTCGCTGAACTCCAGCACGCCCTTGAGCTGCGTGGCCGCCGCCTTGCGGAACGCCTCGATGACCTCTTCCGCGGTGACCTTCTTGGTGGTGTTCACCGTCAGGTCCACCAGCGACACGTTCGGGGTGGGAACGCGCACCGACAGGCCGTGCATCTTGCCCTTGAGCACGGGGAGCACCTCACCGATGGCCTTCGCGGCGCCGGTGCTGGTGGGGATCATGGAGAGCGCGGCGGCGCGGGCGCGGCGCATGTCCTCGTGGGTGAGGTCCAGGATGCGCTGGTCGTTGGTGTAGCTGTGGATCGTCGTCATCAGGCCCTGCTCGATGCCGAAGTTGTCCACCAGCACCTTGGCGATGGGCGCCAGGCAGTTGGTCGTGCACGACGCGTTGGACACGATGTGGTGCTTCTTCGGGTCGTACTGGTCGTGGTTGATGCCGTACGCGATGGTCAGGTCCGGGCCCTTGGCCGGCGCGGAGATGATGACCTTCTTCGCGCCCGCCTTGAGGTGCTTCTCAGCGCCCTCGCGGCCGGTGAAGCGGCCCGTGCACTCCAGGACCACGTCCACGTCCATCGACTTCCAGGGCAGCGCCGTGGGGTCCTTCTCCGCGGTGACGGCGATCTCCCGCCCGTCCACCACGATGCCCTTGTCCGTCGCCTTCACCTCGCCCGGCCACGTGCGGTGCACGGAGTCGTACTTGAACAGGTGGGCCAGCGCCGACGGCTTGTCGAGGTCGTTGATGGCGACGATCTCGAGGTCTTCCTTGCGGCTGAGCGCGGCGCGAAGGATGCAGCGACCGATACGTCCAAAGCCGTTGATGGCGATCTTGGTGGCCATGATGTCCGTTCTCCTGGTCAGCAGGAGTGGGCCCTCACGGCCCACCCGTCATGAGTCTCGTAAAGAAGGCGGGCGACCGTAGGCAGGCGCCCCCGCCGAGTCAACGCTTCGCGTGGGCCTTCGCGCGCGCACGCCGGAGCTGAACAATCACCCCGACCAACACCCAGAGCCCGGAGGCCGTTCCCGCCTCCGCCGCCCCGCACCCACAGCCGGTGTCCGCCTTGCCGAAATATTCGTTTGGCAGCAACGGAACGACCCTCGGTTCGGGAGGGGGAGGATCCACCGGCGGATCCACGGGAGGGTGCGGGTTGCGCTCCTGGACCGCCACGCAGGACGTCAGCGGCCGGGGGCTCACCGCCGGCGTCACGTCCGCGTCCGGCAGGGGCGGCACCTGGGCGAGCAGTCCCGCCTTGAACAGGAACGCCCCCACCAGCCGCGCCCGCTCCCGGTTCGACGCAAGGCCCTCGAAGGGGAAGCCCAGCACCAGCACCTGCCCCGCTGGCGTCGTGCCGGACACCAGCCCCGCGCCCAGCGCCGTCCCGGCGTAGCGCAGCACGTCCGCGCCTCCGCCCGTCGGCGCCAGCACGTCGGTGACGCCCACCGGATAGGCCCCGAGCGTCCCGTCGTCCAGCGGCGTGGCGGTCAGGTCCGAGAGGAAGCCGCCCGCCGAGCCCTCCAGCCGAAGCACCGGCGTCCCCGTGACGATGGAGGCTCGCAGGATGTCCGCGAGGAAGAGCTGATCCTCCGCGCTGCCCGCCGCGAGCGTGGACACGGTGCGACCGCCCGACAACATCAGGTGTCCGCCTCCGGTGACGAACGCGCGCAGGGCGTCCTGTTCGGTGCGCGTCAGCCCGGTGCCCCCCAGGCCACCGCGCCCGGTGGACCAGTCCACCAGTTGATAGCCCGAAGGGGACACGAGTCCCGCCGCCACCCCGTTGCCCGCCGCGCTGTCGAAGGCCAGCGCCGCCTGGGCGAACGCCGCGCCGTGCTGGCGCAGGTAGCTGCCGTCGTTCATCGCCTCCAGGAAGACGCGCAGCGGGGCGGACAGGTCGTACGGCGTCAGCGTCTCGCCGCAGGCCACCGTCGCATCCAGCCGCTCGTACGCGTTGACGAGCAGCGCGCGCGGTTCTTTCTCGACGCCCATGCCCACGCGCACCGCCACCGTGGCGGACGGGAACGATTCACCGCCCGCGTTCACCGCGGCGACGCGGAAGTAGCGCACCGTGCCCGCGGCCAGCGTGACGGTGGCCTCGGTGTTCGTCACCGCCGTGCCCTCGTCCCATGCCCGGCCATCCGCGCTCTGGTAGAGGCGGTAGCCCGTCGGCGCGTCCATTCCCTGCTCCGAGGCGACCAGCGGCGGCGCGGTCCACTTCACCTCCACCGCGCCCGGCGTCGCATTGCGGGCCACCACCGCGCCCGGGGCCTCCGGCGGCAGGTGCACCGCCACGCCGTCACGGGCCGCGAAGTACTTGATGAGCCCCTGCACGATGGCGCGCGCGGCCACGTGGCGGATGCGGGCCTCCTTGAGCTTCGCCGCGTCCGCCGTGTTGTCGTGGTACGCCATCTCCAGGAGCACGCTGGGCATCTCCGGGTTGTGCGTGGGGTTCACCTCGCCCAGGTTCGCCGAACGCAGGGTGCGCACCCGCCAGGCCGGATCCACCTCGCGCTTCATGTCCGTCTCAATCTGCGCGAGCAGCGCCCTGGCCATCACGTCGCTGTCCTTCACGCCCGTGAAGTTGAGGGTGCCGTCCACCGGGTTCGGCCCGTAGACGTACGCCTCCGTGCCCACCACGTTGCCAGTGGTGGATGCGTTGGTGTGCCACGCCACATAGACGGCGTCCTCGCCCTCCTCGTGCAGCCACGCGGCGAAGCGCGGCCGGGCCGTCACGTCCGCGTTGCGCTCGTTGGACAGCGCGTTCGCCCCCGTCGGTGCGTACACGGTGAAGGGCGCGCCGCTGTACTGCACGTGGTAGCGCGCGCTCTCCTCGAAGCGCGGGCGCGCGAGCGGTCCCTGCGCCGCGTCGCCCATGAGGCCCCGGCCACCGCCCAACCGCACTGCGTCCACTGACAGCGTCGCGCCCGCACCGGCCGCCGAGTCGTTCTGGAGCACCACCGCGCCCGAGTCCGGGTGCTGCCCCGCCTTGAAGAAGAAGCGGCCCAGCAACACCCACGTCCCGCCGTGGCGGCGCTGGTTCACGCGGAAGTGGCTCTCACCGCCCGCGTGCTTCACGACGTAGTGCGCATCCTGCGCGCGCGTGGGGTCCGCGCCGAAGGAGACATAGACGTTGTAGGCCGCGTCCGCCGGCACGTCCGGCGTCCACGTCGCGCTCGCGGTGACCGTGGCCGCGGTGTCCAGGGTGCGCGTGGTGCCCAGCGTGAAGGGCTCCACGCCGTTGCCCATGGGCACGGGCGGGGCTGCCCACCCCTTCTGTTCGGAGGTGTGGAAGCGCGCCGTGTCGCCGCCTTCCGCGTAGCCCGTCTGTCCATCGTCCACGATGGCGAGCAGCGGGTTCAGGTCCGTCTCACGCACCGGCACCACCGTGGCGCCCGCGCCCACCAGCAGGGGCAGCAGCTCCTGGGACACCACCTCCGCGGAGATGAAGTCCTCCACCACGCCCCAACTGTTGCCCCGCTGCGTCGCCCAGCGCTTCAGCCCGTTGTCCCGGTAGAAGCCGTGCCCCGGGCTCAGGTAGATGACCTTGCCGGACAGAGAGCCCTCGCCCAGGCGCGTCTGCGGCACACCGGCCGTCTTCACGCGCCCCTTCGCGTCGCGCACTTCCCGCCGCACCACCGGCGGTTCCTGGGGGGACAGACGACGTTGTTCGTGTGCCCGGGGCTCCGGCGCTGGCAGATAGTGAACACCCGGCGGCTCCAGGCCCAGGTCATCTCCTTCGAAGCTTGGAGGGGCGGCGGCCTGCGCTCGCGCGACGGCACCGGTGCACAGCAGGGCCAGCGCCACGGAGCGCGACCAGGACGGGAAGGACGTTCGCATCACGCGACCGACCTTACCCGTTCACTCAGGAGCGGCAATCGGACCGGTGGGTGCTAGCCTGCCGCACCCTTCACCCTCCGATGACCGTTCCTGCACCACACCGCCCCCAGTTTCCCTCCCGCCGCAGCAACGGACTGTTCGCCTCGTTCGGACATGCGTGGGCGGGCCTCATCCACACCGTCGCCTGGCAGCGCAACATGCGCATCCACCTCATCTCCGGCGTGCTCGTCGGACTGGTGGGCAGCGGCATCCCCCTGGGGCTCGCGGAGAAGGTGACGCTCATCTTCTGCGTGCTGCTCATCTTCTTCGCGGAGATCCTCAACAGCGCGCTGGAGCAGTTGGTGGATCTGGCCGTGCAGCAGTTCGACGAGAAGGCCCGGCTCACCAAGGACGCAGCCGCCGCGGGCGTGCTCGTGCTGGCGGGCGGCACCGTCGTCATCTTCGCCGCCATCCTGATCAACTACTGGGAGACGGTGCGCACCAACACCGACGCCATCTTCCGGCAGGTCGCGCTGGGCCTGCCCCTGGCCGGGTGCGCCACGGTGCTCGTGCTGCCCCAGCCCCGGCCCGCGGCCATCGACGTGCTCGCGTTCCTCACCGGCTGCGGCCTGCTCGCGTTGACGGCGCCCACCTCCGCCAGCCTCGTCTTCACCGCGCTCACCGCCGCCCTGCTCTTCATCGCCGGGGCAGCGGCCCGCGAGCGCAGGCGCCATCCCCAGCCCTGAAGCCACGGCACATCATCCGACATGGACAGACATCAGGCGCGGCGCGTCATGAGGTCCAGGATGTCTGGAGACGGGCGAGCGGTAGGGACAAAAAAACCGGCGGTCGCCGGTTCGCTCCCACCACCTTGCGGGCGGGGACCCCGGAACCGGTCCGGAGCCCGCTCACCCGCGAGGGTCTGTCGCGCATCTTAACGGCCTACGCGCGCTGCTGCCACTCGGGCCCGGACTCGGGTGTTGGCTGGGCGGCACCCGCCTTGTCGCCTTCACGCAGGTCGGTGGTGACCAGCTCCAGCAGCTCCGTCGCGATGCCGATGACCTGGTGCGGCGTGTAACCGGCTGCGCGCAGTTGATTGAAGAAAGTGCGCGCCAGGATACGGGTGCCTTTTTGGTCGGTGCTCACGGGAATTGCCTCCGGAATCGGCGCCAGACCCCCGGGCGCCACGTCATCACTCGGCTGCTGAGTTCAACCGGCGTGCCAGAGGTTCTCTTCCAAACGGATTCTCCAACAGTCACCAGGGGTTGACGCCTGGAAGTGGACGGCACGGGAAGTGGAAGGTGCGAAGGGGGTTACGCACCCGGACGTGCCTTCCGCCCGCACGGCGGGAAACGGGTGCATCGGCGGGTACGCACCCACCCCGGGGCCTGCGGACGAGCGGCTCGTCTTTTCAAGTGCTTGCATTCCCACGGGTGGCTGGAGCACATACGCGCCCCCACCGAGGAGCAAAACCAAGATGGCGTACCGGGTGAACAACATCGGGCTGTGGCTGGACGAGCCGGAGGAGCTGCTCGGCCAGCGCGCCGCGGAGAAGCTGGGGGTCACCCGAAGCGACCTCTCCTCCGTGCGCGTGGTGCGCTCGGTGCTGGATGCGCGCAAGAAGGGCAGCCCGCGCTACATCTACACGTTGGAGGTGGAGCTGGCGCCGGGCAGGAAGGCGCCGAAGCTGCCGCCGGATGTCAGCGAAGCGCCGCCGCCGCCGGAGATGCTGCCGCGCGTAAAGGAGCCGGAGAAGCTGCCGCTGATCATCGGCACCGGACCCGCCGGGTTGTTCTGCGCGCTGGGCCTGCTGGAGCGCGGCGTGCGCAGCATCCTGCTGGAGCGTGGCCGCGAGGTGGTGACGCGCCGCAAGGACGTGGCGAAGCTCATGCGCGACGGGTCCCTGGATCCGGAGAGCAACATGAACTTCGGCGAGGGCGGCGCGGGCGCGTACACGGACGGCAAGCTGTCCACGCGCATCAACCACCCCATGGTGCGCAAGGTCATCGAGGCGTTCGCCCGCTACGGCGCGCCGGACCACATCCTCATCGAGGGCAAGCCGCACATCGGTTCGGACCTGCTGCCCGGCGCGGTGGCGAAGCTGCGCGACGAGCTCATCGCCGGCGGCTGCCAGGTGCACTTCGAGCAGCGCGTGGACGATCTGCTCTACCGCGACGGCCACATCGCGGGCGTGAAGATGGCGGACGGGCGCACCCTGGAGAGTGACCGCGTCATCCTGGCGCCGGGCAACTCCGCGCGCGAGCTGTACGAGCGCTTCGCCGCCGACGGACAGGTGAGCGTGGAGGCCAAGCCCTTCGCGCTGGGCTTCCGCGCCGAACACCCGCAGTCGCTCATCAACGGCATCCAGTACGGCGCCGCCGCGAAGCACTCGAAGCTGCCGCCCGCGGACTACAAGCTGGCGGAGAACCTGGACGTGGACGGCGAGGTGCGAGGCGTCTACTCGTTCTGCATGTGCCCCGGCGGCATCGTGGTGCCCACGCCCACGCAGGACGGGCTCCAGTGCACCAACGGCATGAGCAATTCGCGGCGCAACGCGAAGTTCGCCAACGCCGGCATCGTCGTGTCCGTGTCCGTGGCCGACTTCGAGCGCGAGGGCTTCCGCGGTCCGCTGGCGGGCCTGGAGTTCCAGCGGCACTGGGAGGAGAAGGCCTACAAGCTGGGTGGAGGCCGCTTCTATGCGCCCGCGCAGACCATCCCGGACTACCTGGCCGGCCGCGTGAAGAAGGACCCCGGGGACACCAGCTACCGCCCGGGCCTTGCGCACACGGACCTGAACCAGCTCTTCCCGGAGCGGCTGACGCAGTCGCTCAAGGCGGCGCTGCGCACCTTCGACAAGAAGATGCGCGGGTTCATCAGCGACGAGGGAAAGCTCATCGGCATCGAGAGCCGCACCAGCTCTCCGGTGCGCATCACCCGGGGCAACGATTTGCAGTCGGTGTCCATGCGCGGCCTGTACCCGGCGGGCGAGGGCTGCGGCTACGCGGGCGGCATCGTGTCCTCCGCCATTGATGGACTGCGCATCGCTGAGCAGATTGCCACCGAGCTGACTTGAGGTCCCCTCCCCTTCCGGGCAGGGTGGCCGGGGAGGGACACACCCATGGCGTACCGCGTGCGCACCCCTGACGGAGAGCTGATGTTCCCCTCGCTGGGCGACATTGAGCGCGCCTACGTGCAGGGGCTGGTGGACCCCGACGACGAGGTGCGCGAGGACGGCACGGAGAAGTGGCGCAAGGCCTCCTCGCTGCCCGTGCTGGCCAGGGCACGAAAGCCGCAGGGCACCCTGGCGTCCCGGTCCCAGACGCTCACGGTCGTGGGAGCGGTGGCCCTGGGCGTGTTCGCGCTGGTGCTGATGATCACCGGCAAGGAACCTGAAATCCGCATGATGGGCATCGCGCTGGCCCTGGTGGTCAGCGCCATGCTCATGCGGGTGACTTTCAAGGCCTACAAGAGGCCGCCCCCCGTCCTCTGACGACGCTTCCTCCCCTGCCCTCCAGGGCAGCGGCGGGGCCCCCGCCGACAGCAGGCCCCACACGGCCCATCTTCCAGAGAAGGCGCCCTCCAGGGTGCCTTCCATCGCGCTGGAGGAGGACCGCACCTTGCTCAGCACCTACCTGTCCCGAGAAGCCGCCCGGAAGCTTCGCCATGGAGCGCCCTGGCTGCGCCGCGAGGACATCGTCTCCATGGAAGGCGAGCCAGAGCCCGGCACGCCCATGCAGCTCAAGGACGAGGACGGACAGGTCCTGGGCCTGGGAGACGTGGACCTGGAGGCGTCCTACGCCGTGCGCCGCCTGGGCCTGCCAGACGAGGCCGTGGAGGGCCTCATCCCCCGCCACGTGCGCCACGCCTTCGAGCGCCGCGGGCGGCTGGTGGACGACCCGCGCTTCTGCCGCATCGTCAATGACGACGGCGACGGGCTGCCCGGCCTCATCGTGGACCGGTACGACCAGCACTTCGTCGTGCAGACGCTCACGCGCTCCATGGACGCGCGGCAGGAGGAGATCACCCGCACGCTGGGCGAGGTGACGGGGGCGGCCTCCGTGCTGCTGCGCAACGACACGCCCAGGCGCCAGGGCCTGGGCCTGCCCGCGCAGCGGCCCCACGTGATGTACGGGACGCCGCCGCGCTGGTGCCGCCTGCTGGAGATGGGCGCGCGCTTCACCGTGGACCTCACGTACGGCCGGGGCACGGGCTACGGGTACGATCACCGCGAGCTGCGCCGCTTCCTGAGCCGGACCGGCAACGGGGACCGCGTGCTGGATGTGGCCTGCAACGTGGGCGGCCTCTTCATCCACGCGGGTCGCCATGGGGCCAGGCAGATCCTCGCCTTCGACGGCAACGCGGACTCCGCGGACCTGGCACGCGAGAACGCGGAGGCCAACGGCCTGCTCGGCCGGGTGACGGTGGAACAGGGCGAGCCCCTGGCGGTGCTGCGGGCCCTCAAGGACACCTTCGACCTGGTACTGCTGGACACGCTGGGTGTGACCTCCGAGGAGGACTTCACCGAACAGGTGCGCCTAGCCCTGCGGCGAACGCGCCATGGGGGCAGGATCCTGGTGGTCGGATATCACCCACCGTTGGGCCTGGGGTCGTTCACGGAGGCCGTGGCCACGGCCTGCGAGTTGGAGGCGCGCATCGCCTTCCGGCTGGTACGGATGGGCCTGCCTCCGGACCATCCGACACCGGTCGGCTCCCCGGGCGCCGAGTACCTGGAGGCGGTGGCGCTCGAGGTGAGCTGAGCGGACGCCCGAGGGGCCCATGGCGACTTGTCTCGCCTGGAGGGGCCCCTCCGGTGGTAGTGTCCGCGCCGCGATGACTACCGAAAACGAAACCCAGGCCGCGTCTTCCACCCCGGAGGCTTCCGTCGAGACCGTCCGCAAGGTGTACGCGGTCGACCTGCGCGAGAAGGACCGCGTCAACACCGTCTTCCGCGTCACCAAGAAGGAGAAGGTGAACGCGCGCAGCGGCAAGGTGTTCCTCTCGCTGTCCCTGGCCGACAAGAGCGGCACCGTCGACGCACGCGTCTTCGACAAGGTGGACGCGCTCGAGCCCAGCTTCCAGAGCGGTGACTACGTCCTCGTGCAGGGCAGCGTCATCGTCTTCCACGGCCGCACCCAGGTGGTGGTGGAAGCCGTGGAGCGTTTGGATCCGGAGCCGCTCGACCCCAAGGAGTTCGAGCCGCCCCCGGCCCCTCCTGCCGAAGCGAAGCCCGCTGCGGAGGCGAAGGAGCCCCGCGAAGCGAAGGAGCCCAGGGAGGCCAAGGCCCCCGAGGCAGCGAAGGAGCCCCGCGAGCCCAAGGTGGACGGCAAGCCGGAGGCCCGTCACGAGGGCGGCGGTGGCCCGCGCGCGGTGGGGCAGATCCGCGAGCTCATCAACGAGCGCGTCAACGACCCGTACGTGAAGCAGTTGCTGGTGGCGTTCCTGGACGATGCGCAGGTGGCTGCGGGACTGCCCGTCGCTCCGGCGGCCAAGGGCGTGCACCACGCGTGGCGCGGTGGCCTGGCCGAGCACGTCCTGTCAGTGATGCGCCTGACGCTGCGCGTGTCGGACCACTACCCCATGGCGGACCGCGACCTGCTCCTGGCCGGCGCGTTCCTGCACGACGTGATGAAGGCGGGCGAGGGTTCGTCCGACAAGGGCTTCGAGAACACCGACGAGGGTCGGCTCGTGGGCCACGCGGTGCTGGCGGCGCAGAAGATCCGCGAGAAGACGCTGGGCATCCCCGGCTTCCCTCCCCTCCTGGAGCAGCACCTGACGCACCTGGCGATCTCCCAGCAGGGCACGGGCGGCGCCACCGGGGCCCGCCTGCCGCTGACGCTGGAGGCGCAGATCGTCGACTCGCTCAGCGCGCTCGACACCCGCATCTCCTCGTGGGTGGAGGCGATGCAGCGTGACCCGAACGAGCGCTGGACGGAGCACCTGCGCGCCCACGACCGCGCGCTCTGGAAGGGCTCCGTGCCCACCGGTCGCGGCCGTGCGCCCGTGGAGGGCGGCAGCGGCCGTCGCAAGCACCGCGAGGAGAAGCGCAAGGCCCGGGGCGACAAGGGTCCGCAGGCGCCGGCTGGCGCCGAGGGCACCACCGCTCCGGCGACCGAGGCGAAGGAGGCCCGTCCGGAGCGTCCGCCCCGGCCGCCTCGCGAGCCGCGCGCCGAGCGTCCTCCGCGCGAGGACCGTCCGCCCCGCGAGGAGCGTCCGGCCCGTCCGCCGCGCGAGGATCGTCCTCCGCGCGACGCCAAGAACCTGCCCGGCGAGTTGACCTTCAAGCCGTTCAGCGCGCTGGCACCGTCCGCGCCCGCGAAGTCCGGTGGTGAAGGAGAGGGCTCCTCGGAGGGCTGAAGTCCATGGCGAAGCGGCTGGGAGAGCGGTTGATTGAGGCCGGCCTCGTAACGCCAGGGGCCGTGGAGCAGGGACTGGAGCACCAGAAGATCACCGGCCACAAGCTGGGGGACTGTCTGGTGGAGCTGGGCCTGCTCCAGGAGGCCGCGCTGCTGCGGCTCCTGGCCAACGAGTTCCAGACCCGCTTCGTCACCGCGGACAAGCTGGCCAAGGTCCGCATCGACACGAAGGTGCTCGACAAGCTGCCGGTGCGGCTGGCGGAAGCGCAGAACGTGCTTCCGCTGGCCATCGATCCGGAGCGCAAGCTGTTGTCGGTGGTGGCCGCCGAGCCGCAGAACAAGTCGCTGCTCGATGAGATCGCACTCGTCACCAACATGTCGGAGGTCTACGCGTACATCGGCCTGCGCAGCGCCATCTCCGCCGCCATCCGCAAGCACTACTACGGCGACCCCACCGCGTTCACCGCGCTGTTGGAAGGTCCGCACGGCGGTGGGCCCCGGCGTCCGGAAGCCCCCGCGAGCAACAACGGCAGCTCGGACTCCGGACGCAGCGGAACTTCTCCCGGACGCAGCACCACCACCAGCCTGCAGATGCGCCTGGAGACGGACGCGCGGATGCGGCTGCGCGGGCCGGGCAGCGGCACCCAGGTGCGGGCCGCCACGCAACGGCGCGAACCGGGTGGCCCGCGCGGACTCATCAGCGACTCCGACTACGTGGAGACGCTGAGCCTCATGGTGGGCCTGCTGGAGCAGGACCGGCCCCGGCACCGGGGACACTCGGCGCAGCTTGCGCGGCAGGCGGGCATCGTCGGCCAGCGCATGGGCATGCCCCACAAGGAGCTGGCGGCGCTCTCCATCGCCGCGTACCTGCACGACCTGGGCAAGCCCGCGGAGCGGCACTTCTCGCTGGCGAGCAACGCGGCGAACGCGGAGTGGAAGGCCCAGGCGAAGGCGAGCTACCGCGCGCCGACGAAGCTCTTCGAGACGGTGCACCTGCCCACGCAGGTGAACACCATCCTCGCGCAGCTCTACGAGGCCTGGGACGGCTCCGGCACGCCCCAGGGCGCCAAGGGCGAGGACATCACCCTGGGCGCGCGCATCCTGGCCGCGGTGGACAGCTTCCTGGAGCTGACCAAGAACCCGGGCAACGCGCACGGCCGCGTCTTCACCAAGCAGCAGGCGCTGGAGCACCTGCGCAAGCACGCGGGCATCCTCTACGACCCGGTGGTGGCGGACATCGTCGGCCAGCTCCAGAGCGGGGAGCTGCTGGTGCACCGGCTGGCCAGCGAGGGCCGGCAGGTCCTCATCGCGGAACCAGACGAGACGACGCGTGGCGAGCTGCTGGAGGCGGTGCTCAAGCAGGAGTTGGTCGCGCACGCGCTGTCCACGCTGGACGGCGCGCTGGACGGCCTGGCGCGGCAGGACTGCGACGTGCTGGTGGTGAGCCTGCGTCTGGGACAGCAGGAGGTGATGGACCTGCTGGAGACCGCGCGCGCCGCGCCGGAGAGCGCGGGCCTGCCCATCGCGGTGGTGGGCGAGCCGGATGCGCAGGCGCGCGAGCGACTGCTGATGGCGGGCGCGACGGCGGTGCTCGCGCCGGGCGACAAGGCGGAGGTCGCGCGCACGGTGCACACGCTCTTCCAGGACCGGGTGCAGCACAACGGCCCGGGCCGGGTGGTGCGTGGCAGCTTTGACGAATTGCCCCCGAAGGAGCTGCTCCGCACGCTGGGCGGAGGCCGCAAGAGCGGAAGGCTCCAGTTGCGCCACCACACGCTGGAGGGCTACCTGCACCTGGAGCGGGGCCGCGTCGTCTACGCCTCGTTCGGCGGACACGCGGGCGAACCCGCGCTCCAGGCGCTGCTGAAGCTGAAGCAGGCGGACTTCCTCTACGATCCGGACGCGCTGCTGCTGGACATGCCGCAGCTCGACCAGGACCTGGAAGTCCTGGCCGGCGCGGTCAGCGCAGGGTGAGGTTGAAGAGGCGAGCCGCGTTGGCGGTGGTGACGGCAGCCACCTCCTCCAGCGGCACGCCCTTCAGCTCCGCCATCTTCTTCGCCGTCTCCAGCACGTGCGCGGGCTCGTTCTTGCGGCCCCGGTGCGGCACGGGCGCGAGGTAGGGACTGTCCGTCTCCACCATCAGGCGCTCCAGCGGCGCGAAGCGCACCGCGTCCTGAAGGGCCTCCGTCTTCTTGTAGGTGATGACGCCGGACAGCGACAGGTAGAAGCCCCGGTCCAGGTAGCGCCGCGCCGCGTCCGTGTCGCCGGTGAAGCAGTGGATGACGCCGTGGGTGACGTCCTCGGCCGCCAGCGCCGCGTCGCAGTCCTCATGCGCGTCACGCACGTGCACCACCAGCGGCTTGCCCAGGCGCTTCGCCAGCGCGCACTGGCGCCGGAAGACGGTGGCCTGCACGTCGCGGGGCGAGTGGTCGTAGTAGTAGTCCAGCCCGGCCTCCCCCACCGCGCGCAACTCCGGACGGGCGCAGGTGCGCTCCAGCTCCTCGAAGTCCGCCTCGGTGGCGCGGGCGGCGGCGTGCGGGTGGATGCCCAGCGTGGGCGACAGGAAGTCCGGGTGACGGGCGGCGATCTCCAGCGCGTTGCCCCAGTCCCCGGGGTTCTCGAACTGCCCCACCAGCACCGCGTGCACCAGGCCCGCGGCCCGGGCGCGCTCCAGCACCACCGCCACGTCCGCGTAGTCCTTCGGCTCCAGATGGCAATGCGCGTCAACCAGTCTCATGAGCCCTCCCGAAACAGCTCTTCCAGCTCCAGCCGCGCCTCTTCCGAGACGAAGGTGGCCACGGTCGCGCGCACGCGCTCCTGACCCTCCGCCACGCCCAGGCGCCACACGCCATCCGCCGCGTCCAGCCGATCATCCTCCGGCGCGGCGCGGTCCTCCAGGACGGAGAGCAGCCAGGGCAGGGCCCGCGCATCTCCCAGCCGGCCCAGTCCGCGCGCGGCGGCGCCCCGGCAGGGGTCCTTCGCGTCCTGGAGGATGTCCTTCAAGCGCTCCAGCGCACCCGGCACCTTCAGCTCGCCGCACAGCTCCACCGCGAGCGCCCGGTCCGCGCTCCACTTCTTGCGCGTGCGCTGCATCAGCCAGTCCGCGCCCTCCGGCGCGCCCAGCTTCAGCAGCACGCCCGCCGCTTGCGTCTTGTCGAACGCGGGCAGGAGCCACTTGCCGAACAACTTCTTCACCGCCGGCAGGGCCCGCACGTCCTCCAGCTCCGCCAGCGCGCCCAGGGCGCGAAAGCGCAGCGTGTCCACGTCCAGCGCGGCCACCAGCACGTCCAGGCCCGCGGGGTGCTTGAGGGCGGCAATGCCTCGCGCGGCCTCGAACCGCACCTCCGGCGTGGGGTCCTCCAGCATGCCCGCCAGCGCGCCCCGGGCGTGCGGCAGGGCCAGGTCCGCCAGCCGTCCGGTGGCCTCCAGCCGCACCCGGGTGTCGTCGTCGCGCAGGCGGGGCAGCAGCGTGTCCGGAAGCTGCTCCGGCGGCAGCACCACCGACGCGAGGCTCACGCCGGAGCGGCGCACCTCCGGCTGCGAATCCGCGAGCAGTCGCACCAGCGCGTCCGTGAACTCCGCGACGTGCGCGGACTCCTCGGAGGCCAGTTGGAAGAGAAGATCCGCCGCCTCGGCCCGGCTCGCTGGACGCTTTTCGCGCTCCAGGGTCAGCAGGGCGCGATCCCGTTCGGCACGCCAGTCCACCACGTCTCCTCACCTCGCTGCCGGGGGCGGTGAACCGCCCGGTGTGTCGTGTCCCTGGAACAACCCGTCCGGCCGCAGGCTATTTCTTGATACCGCCGGGTCCCGATGGATCGCCCGGCACTCCGTTTCCCGGCAGCCGCATGGACCGGCCCCGAGTCCCTTCACGTCGCCGCCGGGCGGTGATGCACCGCCCGGCGTTTCCTGCCCCAGACGCCTTTTCGCGAACGGAGCCGCCTACTTCACGTCACTGCCGGGGGCCACGTCGCCCGGGTCCAGCAGGGACAGGTCCTTGCCGCCCGCGCCGGCCGTCAGCAGCATGCCGCGCGACTCGATGCCCTTGAGCTTGCGCGGCTTCAGGTTCGCCACCACCACCACGCGCCGGCCCGCGACCGCTTCGGCCGTGTACGCCTCCGCGATGCCGGAGACGATGGTGCGCGGCGTGCCCTCGCCCAGGTCCACCTCCAGCTTGAGCAGCTTGTCCGCGCCCTTCACCTTCTCCGCGGCCACGATGCGTCCCGCCTTCAGCACCACCTTCGCGAAGTCCGCGTACTCGATGTCCGCGGCGGGGCCGGCCTCCGCGGTCCCCGTGCCCGCACCGGCGCCGGCGGACGCCTGCGTGGTGGGCACCGCGGGCTGCGCTTCAGGCGACTTCGCTTCCACGGACTTCTTCTCCTTCTTCTTGTCCTTGCCCCCAGACCCGGCGGCGGTGGAATCGGCCACAGCCGATTCCGGAGGGGCCTTGATGATGGCGTTGACCCGGTCCTCTTCCAGACGGGGCAGCAGCGGCTCCGGCGTGCCCAGCGGCCGGGAACGGTCCAGCAGTGGATACTTCGCGGTGGCCAGCGCCTGGAACGTCAGCGGCGGCGCATTCAACTGGGCGAACAGCCGCTCCGACACGCGCGGCGTCACCGGGGCCAGCAGCGCGCCCAGCAGGTACGCCACGTCCGCCGCGTCCGACAGGTCGGCCCGGGCGGCCTCCGCGTCCTTCTTCACCAGCGCCCAGGGTGCCTGGGTCTGGAGGAAGGCGTTCGCGGTGGAAGCAATGTCCGTGATGATCTTGATGGCGGCGCGGTACTCCAGCTTCTCGAACGCTTCGCGCACCTCCGGCACTCGGGCCAGGGCCTGCTCCACCAGCGTGCGCCCCGCCCCTTCCTGACGGCCCGGCGCGAGCTTCTTCTCCAGCGGGCCCGCCAGCATCGACAGCGCGCGGTTGGCCAGGTTGCCCACGTTGTTGACGAGCTCGCCGTTCACCCGCAGGCGGAAGTCCTTCAGGCTGAGGTCCAGGTCCTCCACGCCCGCGCCCAGGTTGGCCGCGTAGAAGTAGCGCAGGTAGCTGGGATCCAGCAGGTCCAGGTAGTCGCGCGCGGGCACCATGGTGCCGCGGCTCTTCGACATCTTCTCCCCGTTCACGGTCAGGTGCCCGTGCACCTTGATCTCATTGGGGATGTGGAACCCCGCGACCTGCAGCACGGCGGGCCAGAACAGGGCGTGGAAGTAGACGATGTCCTTGCCGATGAAGTGGACGATGCGCGTGGGTGCGCCCTTGTCCCAGTACTCCAGCGCGTCCTTCGCGCGGCCAGACTCCTTCGCCCACTTCTCCGTGGTCGCGATGTAGCCGATGGGCGCGTCCAGCCAGACGTAGAAGAACTTGTCCGTCTCCCCCGGAATGGCGAAGCCGAAATAGGGCCCGTCACGGCTGATGTCCCAGTCCGCCAGGCCCTTCTCGAAGAAGCCCTGGAGCTGGGTGGCGAGTCCCGGGTGGATGAAGCCGGGGCGCTTCAGGACCTCCTGCAGGAAGTCCGCATGGCGCGACAGCTTGAAGAACAGGTGCACGGAGTTGCGGCGCACCGGCGGCGTGCCGCACAGGGCACAACGCGCGTCGATGAGGTCCGTGGGGTTGTACGTCTTGCCGCACTTCTCGCAGGCGTCGCCGTACTGATCCGGCGACTTGCAGTTGGGACAGGTGCCGCGGATGAAGCGGTCCGGCAGGAAGCGCTTGTCCTTCTCGCAGTAGGCCTGCTCGATGTCGCGGCGGTCGATGTCGCCCGCGTCCTTCAAGCGCCCGTAGATGAGCTCCGCGTACTGGCGGTTCTCCGGCGAGTTGGTGGAGTGGAAGTAGTCGAACCGGACGTCGAAGTCCTGGAAGTCGCGCTGGTGCTCATCGTGGAAGCGCGCGACGAACTGCTCGGGCGGGATGCCCTGCTTCGCGGCGTTGATCTCGATGGGCGTGCCGTGGGTGTCGTCGGCGCAGAAATAGACGACGTCCTGACCGCACGAGCGGAGGAAGCGGACGTAGATGTCCGTCTGGACGTACTCGACGACGTGGCCGAGGTGGATGGCGCCGTTCGCGTACGGTAGGGCACTGGTGACGAGGATTCTCTCCGCCATGGACTCTCCTGAGGGCGGCGGACCATAGCCGCTCGGGCAAACGAGGTCATCGACCAACATGCGCCGCCAGAGGTGCATGGCCCGATGGTGGATGTTATCGACCGCCCACCATGTGCACCGTCCTCATCCTCCGCGACGTCCATCCCGAGTGGCCGCTGGTCCTCGCCGCCAACCGGGATGAGTTCTACGCACGTCCGGCCCACGGGCCGAAGGTCCTCTCCGAATCCCCACGCGTGGTGGGTGGCCAGGACGTGGAGCGGGGCGGAACGTGGATGGGTGTAACCCACGAAGGGGTGTTTGTCGGCCTGACGAACCAGCGGGGCGCCCGCGGCCTGGGCACGGCCCCCCGCTCCCGGGGCGAGGTCGTCCTGCGCGCCCTCCAGGCCGGTTCGGTGGAGGCCATCGAGCGCTACCTCGGCACCCTGCCCGCCCCGGAATTCCTGCCCTTCAACCTCCTCTACGGCGACGGGCGCGTCCTCCGGGTGGCCTACGCGCGGCCGGGCCATCCGCACCTGCTCCACGAGGACGTGCCGCCCGGCGTCCATGTGCTGCCCAACGACAGCCTGGACAACCTGGCCCTGCCCAAGGTGGCGCGGGCCCATGCACTCGCACAGGGCGTGGCGGGGCGCCCGTGGCCGGAGATGGTGACGGGGCTCCAGGCGGCGCTGGCCGACCATGCCCTGCCCCCTCGGGACGCGGCGACGGGGCCCTTGTCGGAAGATGGCCTGCCCGCCGACTTCCTCCAGCAGCTCCAGGCGCTCTGCATCCACACGGAGGTGTACGGGACGCGCTCGGCGGCCATCGTCGCGCTGGCGCCCGGCCGCGTGGGGCACTACCTGGCCACGGACACCTCGCCCTGCCGGGGAGACTGGCGCGACGTGAAGGGCCTGCTCACCGCGCCCTGAAGTCCTCGCGGCGGCGGTCCGGACCTCAGTCCAGCCGGGCCCGCATCACCGCGTCCCGGCCCGCGTCGTAGGCGGCTTCGAAGGCGGGACCCCGGCCGGTGAAGGCCTCCACGGGGGGCGCGGGCACGTCCACGCGGATCTCCCGCACGTCGCAGTCCAGGTCGCCCCGGTAGAAGGCCGGCTCGCCGGTGACGTTGATGGCGATGAGCCGGGCGCCGGGGAACTGCTGGCAGGCGTCGTGGATGGGGGTCGCGGACACGCGGTCCGCGCCCGGGTCGATGCGCTCCAGCGTCGCGTCCTCGAACAGCAGGGGGTTGGCGGCGCTCGCGGCGACGGCCTCCGACAGCGGCCCGTGCGTCACGGTGATGAGCCGCAGGCCCTGATCCGTGGGCGCCTGATGGAAGGTGACGAACGGCACGGGCAGGTCCTCCACCTGGGCCCCCGCGTAGAAGCGCTCCAGCACCTGGGTGAAACGCCCATGGCTCAGCCGGGGCACCGTCGCCGCGCCGCCCGCCGCGCCCAGCGCTCCCGCCGCGACCGCCGGGGCCAGCGCGCCGCCCGACACCAGCACCGCCAGCAGGCCCACGGCCGCGCCCACCGCGCCCCGCGCAGCGGTCGTCTTGCGCGTCTCCTGCTCATAGTCCGCGAAGAAGGCCCGGTAGCGCTCGCGCAGGTGGCCCCTAGGTTCGGCGGCGTAGAGCCCTCCCACCACCGCGCCCATGCTGTTGCCCACGACGCAGTCGATGGGGATGCCCCGGGCCACCAGTGCGTCCAGCGCGCCCACGTGCGCAAGCCCCTTGGTGCCGCCCACCGACAGCACCACGCAGGTGCGCGAAGGCGCCCCACGCACGCCGCGCCGGCACGACACGGCCCCGAAGCCCACCATCAGCGCCAGCAACACCACGCCCAACCGCCGACCCATGCATCCTCCTGCGGGAAGTCCGGGGACCCTACCCCGTTCCCGCTCGCCCGGCGTCGCGGCTCGGGACGGCCCGCCGGGTCGGTCGCCCTCCTTCAGCGGCATGCGGATCCATCCGGGACGCGCCTGCATCCGGCAGCCCGCCAAAAACACGACCGCCCCCGAGACATGGCGTCCCGGAGGCGGAAGATGGACCTTCACGGTGCCCGGCGTGGTGTCACGCCGGGCGCGTGGAGATGCTTAGTACGTGGCCTTCAGCGACGTGCCGCTGTAGGCGGAGTAGCCGCGGAGCATGATGTACATCTTGCCCGCCGCCGTCTTCGCCGCCGCGCTGCACGACTCCGCGTTGCCGGAGAGGTACGGACGGCAGTCGTAGGACGTCGTCGTCGGCGCGGAGCCGAACTTGATGTACATGTCCGCGTCACCCGTGCCACCGCTCAGCACGTAGGTGGAGGCCTTCGAGGCCGGCAGGTCGATGCAGTACGAGGTCTCGGAGCCGGAAGCGCCCGACAGGCCCGTCTTCGCGACGCCGTTGGTCAGCGCGATGCAGGTCGGAGGCGTCACCGTGCCGCCCACGCCCACCGCTTCCCACGCCGCCGTCACGGCAGCCTGCGTGGCCGCGTCGTAACCCAGCGCCACCGCGGCCTGGACCGTCCAGGTCTTCGCCTGGGCGAACGTGGTGCCCGCCGTGAAGAGGTCCGTGTTGGCCTTGTACCAGATGCGCGCGGCCTTCTCGACGCCGATGGCCGGCACGTTGATGGTGGAGCGACCGCGCGGGTGCACGCCGCCCTTGGAGAGCAGCGCGAACGCCAGGTTGGGCACGCCCGAGCTGTAGTGCACGTCCGTGCTGGACGTCACGTTGGCCGCCCAGTCCTTGGACGCGCCGTCCTTCGCCGGGTCATCCATGTAGCGGAGCGCGTCGTTCGCCGTGCCGGGCGTCCAGACGTCCTCGCCGACCATCCAGATGGCCGCCGCGGTGCTCCAGCCGTTCACGCGGCTCTCGCAGACGGCGCCGAACGTGTCGGACATCGCCTCGTTGAGGCCGCCGGACTGGCCGGAGTACGTGAGGTTGGACTCGTACTCCGTCACCGCGTGGGTCAGCTCGTGGACCGTGACGTCCGCGTCCTTGCCCAGCTCGATGGAGTTCACGCCGTCGCCGTCGCCGTACACCATCTGGGTGCCGTCCCAGTAGGCGTTCACGTAGTTGCGGCTGTAGTGCACCGTGCTGATGAGCGCCGTGCCCGCGTTGTTGAGCGAGTCGCGGTTGAACAGGACCTTGTAGCAGTCGTAGGTGTAGCCCAGCATGTCGTAGTTGGTGTCGACGTGCGAGTCACCGATGGCCGCCTGGCCCTCGCTGCGCTTGAGCGTGCCCGGCGTGCTGGTGCCGTTGTTCGCGCTGTACACCTTGCGGTTGAGCGCCGTGTGGATCTCCGGCACCGTCAGCAGCGTGGCGCCGTTGAGCGCGTCCACATAGACGCGGTTGCGCAGCGGCATCAGGGCGCTCTCGCCCGTCACCGTCACCTCGTGCGCCAGGCGCAGGCGCTGGTCATCCTGCGACCGGACGTACACCAGGCGCGAGCCCGTGACGGCCAGCAGCGTGCCCTGCGTGTCGCGCAGCGCCGCCGTGCGGGCGGCCTCCACGGCGACCAGCGGACGCGCGGACAGCGTGCCACCGGCGCGGGCCGAACCGTTCGCGCCGAAGATGGCGCCGGTCGGATCCACGTGCACCACCAGCTCCTCGCCCACCACCGGCAGACCATTCAGCGTCTGCGCGTAGCGGATGTGCGAAACGCCCTGCTCATCCACCGACACCCGGCGGACCTGCAGGTCCGACGCGCTCAGGCGGAACAGCGACGCGATGCCCGGCATGGAGCCGGCGATGGCCGTGTGCACGTCCGCCGCGGCGAAGCCCGTCAGGGGGCGATCCGCCTGGCCCAGACGACCCTGGATGGTGTGAGGCGTTCCGTCCGCGTTCGTTCCGACAATCTGGGCGCCAGGAATCACGCTCAGCGCGCTCTGCACATCCGCGACTTCATCCGGCTTCTGCTGATCGTTCGAGGGATTGGATTCACCGACGCCGCAAGCGGCGAGGGGAAGGGTGGCCAGCAGCGCGGCAACGAAACGAGTGGTGCGAACCAAGGTGGTTCCTCCTGCCAGGCGAAAGGGGGTGTCGCCGTGGCAGCGCTCCACTGAGCATTCTTCGGGCCAACGCCTTAAGTGCTCGGAATGCCTCGCATCACGAGAAGGCATCGAAACCGGGCTGGCACATGAATGCCCAGTAAATCTTCTGAAATGTGCAAGCAACCGTTACGCAGGCATTGCCAGGTGGCTGATTCCACTGGAGATTTCAGACGTCGCCGCGCGCTGTCCTCAACCGTGACAGTGCACGCAGCGTGTGTCCTCTATTCAGGCAATCCATGGCTGACAGCTTTTTCTTGGTGAGCAAAGCACCGCCGGGTTTCACACCGCACGCGGTCGCTCGCACGTGATGCAGCCAGCCGGGCGGGTGCGTCAGCGCGGAGCACCGAGCAGTACGCGGGCGCGTCCGTCCATGGGCAGCGCGACTTCTTCCACCGCCGTGAGGCCCGCGTCGCGCGCGACCTCCGCCAGGTGCCGCATCCACGGTTTGTAGGGCATCCCATTGTCGGAGCAGCAAGGGACGACAGCGAAGCCCAGGCCATGGCGCGCGGCGTATTCGATGATGATCCGCGTGGCCCCGTCGGGGTGCATGCCCACCACCAGCTCCGCTTCGCACGGCTCTTCCAGGGTGAAGGGCCGCTGCGCGTACTGCACCGGCAGGTGCTTGTGGCGCAGGTCGAAGGTGGTGACGGTGCGCCCACGCTGGGTGAGCGCCTCGTTCAGCTTCCCCATTCCACCCGCCACGTCATAGACGCGGGTGGCCTGGGGGAAGCGCGTGACGAGGAGGTCCGCGAAAAGGTCGAAGCGCCGCTTGTCCGCCATGGCCCTCCTCTACCCCAGGCCCGGCCCGGCGCGCACGCACCGGATGCCGGCCGCCGGACTGGCCGCTCCTCAGGGGCGGGTGCAGACCGTCCAGAGGAGCCGTTCGATGACGAGCTTCCCGCTGGCGGAGGACTTCAGCGCCAGGTCCGCGTCCGCGCACGCCACCAGGGCGTTGAGCAGCTCGCGGCGCTCGTAGCGCGCGGCGGCCTGCATGCCAAAGGCGAGCGCCCACGCGTTGGGCGTCTTGCGCCTGGCGGCCTTCAGCTCCGCCTCCAGCTTCGGAAGGATGCGCGTCTCCACGTCGCGGCCGTTCTTCGGAGGCTGGCCTCCGCCGTAGCGCTCCAGCCAGGCGTGGTTCTCCAGCAGCGAGCGGACGATGGAGGCCACCGCGCCCAACAACTGCAACGCGTGCGTCCCCTGCCCCATCGCGTCCTCGGCGTAGGACAGCGCGTCCTTCAGGTCGCGCTTCTGGAGGGCCTCCGTCAATTCGAAGAACTCCTCCTCGCGCGCGTGGTGCACCAGCAGCGTCACGTGCGCCGCTTCGATGGTGGGCCCTTCGGCGTAGACGGCCAGCTTCTCCAGCTCCGACTGGAGCAGCCGGATGTTGCCGCCAATGCGCTCCTTCAGCCCCTCCAGCGCGCCCGGTCCCAGCTTCTTCTTCAGGGGGGCCAGGAACTCGCGGGCAATCTCACTGAGGTCCAGGTCCTTGTGCCGCGCGGCCACCTTGCGCTCGAAGAGGCGGCCCTTGTCCTGCGCGAACTTGAGCAGCGGGCTGCGCGAATCCACGTCCGTCGCCGCCAGCACCAGCGCGTGGCCCGTGGGTACGCCCTTCTGGAGCAGCTCCAGCAGCGCGGACGCGTCGCCCTCCGGCGCGCTGATGCGCTCCTCGCGGCAGAAGGTCGCGGCCTCCTGGAGGAAGGCGAGGTCCGCCTCCGCCAGGTCCACGTTGAGTTCGTCCTTCCACTGCTCCACCGTGGGCGCGCCGGGTACGCGCGGGTCCAGTTGATCCACGCCCCAGCCCGCGCGGCCCGCGAGCGCCAGCAGCCGACGGGCGCCTTCCTTGCGCTTGCCCGCCTTCCACGCGTCGCGCGCCTTGGCCAGCGCGTCGCCCTTGCCCTTCTTGGGCGCGATGAACTCCGGGTCCCGGACGAGCACCACCTTGCGCCCGGGGAACAGCGGCAGCGTGGCCAGCTCCTGCGCCACCTCGCGCGGGGAGGCCGCGTCCAGCACCGCGAGGTTCAGCCCCATGGCGGCATCCGGCACCAGGGTCTTCACCAGCTCGTCGGCACCCTTGCGGACGAGGAACTCCTCGCCCCACAGCAGGTACAGCGGCCACACCTTGCCGCCCTTCACCTCCGCCAGCACCTCGTCCATGTCCGCGCTCAACGGCCCTCCACGCACAGCTCGATGAGCAGGCGCTCCAACTGCAACCGGGGTGCTCCATTGCGCGTACCGATGGCCACGCGCGCCGACTCCAGCAGCGCATTGCGCCGGTGCAGCGCGGCCTCCGACGTGCGATTCGCCACCTCCGCCGCCAGCGCCTTCAGGTCCCGGTTCGCCATCCCCGCCTCCGCCTCCGCCTTCGCGAGCGCCACGTCGCGCGTCCACAACAAGAGCAGCTCCAGCGTCGCGTCCGCGTCCTCGCGCGACCCGCCATGGCCTTCCGCGAAGCGCAGGAGGCCCGGGATGTCATTGCCCCGGAGGGCCTCGAACGCGGTGATGACATCCTTGCGCCGCGCCAGCGCCTTCACGTCCAGCGCGAGCGCCCGGCCCAGGCTGCCGCCGGACATCACCGCGGCCAGCGTGGCGGTGTCCGCGTCCAGCTTGCGCTCCTGCCGCACGTGGTCGGCGACCAGCTCCACCGGCAGCGGGGCGAAGTGCACCTTGCTGCACCGGCTGCGGATGGTGGGCAGCAGCCGGTCCATGGCGCTCGCCACCAGGATGAGCGTCGTCTCCGAGGGCGGCTCCTCCAGCGTCTTGAGGAAGGCGTTCTGCGCCTGGACGTTCATCTGTTCGGCGCTGACGATGATGGCCACCTTGCGCTTCGACTCCAGGCCGCGCAGCGCCAGGCGCTCCTGGAGCTGCCGTATCTGCTCCACACGCAGCTCGCGGCTGGGCGTGCCGGTGAAGTCCGAGCGGCCGGCCAGGCCCCGCGACACGCGCTCGTCGTCCGGCATCACGTACGTGACGTCCGGGTGCAGGCCCTTGGCGATGCGCACGCAGCTTGTGCACTTGCCGCAGCCGACCTCCGGGGCCTCCGGGCACGTGAGGGCCTGGGCCAGCCCCACCGCGGCCAGCTCCTTGCCGACCCCCTCCGGGCCGGCGAACAGGTAGGCGTGGTGCACCGAGCCCGTCCGCAAGGCGGATTGGAGCGCGTCCATCGCGCGGGGCTGTCCCTGCACCGAGGCAAGCGTCATGGGGGCGTGTATCTCCGCTCGGCGAGCACCCGTCAACCGCCGCCTTGACCCCCACGCACGCGGCCAGTCAGATTCAGGGGCGTGCTGAACTTCCTCGAAGGCCATCTCCCCCTGCTGGCGGGGGTCATCCTGACGGTGCTCCTGCTGGGCATCCGCGGCAGCACCCGCGACCCCGACCTGCGCGACGACCTCCGGGGCGCGGTCAGGATGCTCATCGCATTCCTCGTGCTGCGGCTGGTGTCGCGCTTCCTGCCGGAGGCGGGCACGTCGGACGGGCTGCGCAAGGCCGTGAGCGTGGGCTGGATGCTCACGTTCGCCTACGGCGTCATCCGTGCGGCGGTGGCGTTCGCGCTGAAGCTCGTGCGGATGCGCTCGCCGGTGACGACGCCGAAGATTCTTCGCGACGTCATCGACTTCACGCTGTACGCGCTCGCGACGGTGCCCATCCTCCAGAGCCAGCTCAACCTGGATCTGGCGGGCCTGCTGGCCACGTCCGCGGTGCTGACGGTGGTCATCGGTCTGGCGCTCCAGGAGACGCTGGGCAACCTCTTCGCGGGCCTGTCGCTGCAGTTGGACCGCCCCTTCGAGGTGGGCGACTTCATCCGCATCGGCGAGCACACCGGGCGCGTGATGCACATCGGGTGGCGCTCCATCCGCATCGCCAACTTCCGGCGTGAGGTCATCACGCTGCCCAACAGCATGGTGGGCAAGGAGCACGTGAAGAACTTCACCCAGCACCACGAGCCCGTGGGCATCGAGGTGCAACTGGGCGTGTCGCTGGACGCGCCGCCCAACCAGGTGAAGCAGGCGCTGCTGGACGTGGCCCGGGAGATTCCTCAGGTCCTCGTGCAGCCGCCGCCCATGGCCCGCACGGTGTCCTTCACGGACTCCAACGTGCAGTACATGGTGCGCGTCTTCCTCAACGACTTCGCGCTGTCGGACAGCGTGAAGGAGGAGCTGCACACCCGGCTGTGGTACCGGCTGCGCCGCGAGGGCATCGAGCTGCCCCACGCCCAGCGCACGGTGCACGTGCGCCGCGAGGCCACCACGAAGCGCCGCGACCTGGCCGACACCACCGTGCGCGACCTCTTGCGACAGGTGGACCTGTTCGCCCCGCTGGGTCCGGAGGAGCTGGAGCGCCTGCACCGCGAGGTCGTCGTGCGCCGCTTCGGCCAGGGCGAGCGCATCATCCAGGAGGGCGAGGAGGGCGGCACCTTCTACGTCGTGGCCTCGGGCGAGGTCAGCGTGAGGGCCGGCACGCTCCAATCGGAGATCACCCGCCTGGGCCCGGGCCACTACATCGGGGAGATGTCGCTGCTCACCGGCGAGCGCCGCGCCGCCACGGTGGTGGCCCTCCAGGACTCCGTACTGCTGGAGCTGGACCGTCCCACCTTCGCGCGCCTGTTCTCCGACCACCCCGGACTGGCCCGCCAGCTCTCCGCGCAACTGGCCCAGCGCCGCAACCAGTTGCGCGCCGTGGCCCTGTCCTCCGGCGGCGGACCGGACCACACCCCCGAGGCAGGTCGCATCCTTGGACGGCTGCGTCAGCTCTTTGGCTTGACGCACGAATAGTGGCTTTCCGCGAGAGTACTTCCGGGGCAATCCCGACCCGCCGGACCTTCCGGAAGGGCGCGGTGTGGTGGGCTGGACGGCATGCATCCAGCCTTGCGTCCAGGGCCTTTGACGCTCGGCGCCGGAAGGGTCTAAACGTTCACATATGCAATCCGTCCGTGGCTTCCCTGCGCGATTAGGTGCCTTGCTCCTGCCTGGCGCGCTGCTCATGGTCCTGCCCCAGAGCGCGGCGGCCACGGCACAGGTAAAGCCAGACGCGACGCGCGCGGGCCTGGAGAAGCTGTCCCACCGCCGCGTGTTCTTCGGTCACCAGTCCGTGGGCGGCAACATCCTGGAGGGTGTGCGCGGCCTGCCCTCCACGGCGAACACGCCAGCGCCCTCCTTCGTCGAGGTGAAGGACGCGTCGGCGACGCTCGCGCCCGGCACCTTCGCGCATGCGCTGGTGGGGCAGAACGAGCAGCCGGAGACGAAGCTCGCGCACTTCGCGCAGCTCCTGGACGGAGGGCTCGCGAAGCAGGTGGACGTGGCGCTGCTGAAGTTCTGCTACATCGACTTCAGCACGGGCACCGACGCGAAGGCCCTCTTCGAGAAGTACCGCGCCACCCTGGCGGGCCTGAAGACGCGCCACCCGGGCGTCACCTTCGTGCACGTCACCGCACCCCTGACGACGGTGCAGCGCGGGGCGAAGGCCTGGTTCAATGAGTTGCGTGGCCGGTCCGTCTTCGGCGTCGGGGAGAACGTGTCGCGCGAGGCCTTCAACGCGCTGATGCGCCAGACGTACGGCGGCAAGGAGCCGCTGTTCGACCTGGCCGCGCTGGAGTCGACCCAGGCCGACGGCACACAGGAGACGTACGAGGTGAATGGCCGCGCCTACCCGGCGATGGTGCCCGCGTACTCGGACGACGGCGGCCACCTCAATGCGCAGGGACAGGCGCGTGTGGCCTCCGCGTTCATCACCTTCCTCGGCGCCCTGCCGGAAGCCTCGCGTGAGGCCCCGGCCGCCGCGAAGGCCAATCCCTGACATATGCGCATTCCCTTGATGATGATGCTCGGCCTGGGGCCGACCGTCGCGCGTCTGAAATTGCGCCGCTGCAAGAAGGTGGGAGCGGTTCCCACCGTCTGGGGGCGCGTCTGGATTCACGGCGAGGGTGAAGTCGAGGTGGGCCACCGCGTGGTGTTCGACGCGCGGCTGGCGCCCATTGAATTGCATGCGCAGCGGGGGGCTCGCATCGTGATTGAAGATGACGTGACCATCGAAGGAGGCAGCTCCATCGAAGCGCAGTCGTACGTGGTGGTGGGCGCGCGCAGCCACCTGGGCATGTGGTGCAAGCTCTTGGACAACATGTACCACCCGCTGCGCGGCAACCGGCACGAGCGACCCAAGTCGACGCCGCTGGTGGTGGAGGAAGGCGTCACGGTGGGCAGCCGCGCCATCCTGCTGCCGGGCACGCACCTCCAGAAGGGCGCGAGCGTGGCGTCGGGGACGGTCATCTCCCGCCGCATTCCCGCGGGCGTGTCGGTGGGCGGCTCCCCGGCGCGGGCGCTGCGGCGCGAGGTGGCGCGATGAGGCCCCTGCTGCCTTCCACGGCGGAGGCCGCGCAGGTGGTGCGCGCGGGCCTCAAGCTGGTGCACACGGAGGTGCTGCCTCGCGCGGAGCGGGCCGTGGGCGTCGCGCGGGCCCGGTGGCTCTTCCGCGCCTTCCGCCTGGGCCAGGGCGTGGCGGCGTACGGACCGGTGACGGCGCGCAACGAGGGGCACGCGGAGCTGGGCGACAAGCTGACGTTCCTGGGCGGCATGCTGCCCACGTCGGTGGTCTGCTATTCGGGCGCGCGGCTGCTGGTGGGCGCGGAGACCCAGTTCAACTACGGCGTGTCCCTGGAAGCGTGGGAGTCGGTGCAGATTGGCGCCCGGTGCATGTTCGCGTCGTTCGTGCGCGTGAGCGACCGGGACGGCCAGCGCATCGCACCCATCATCATCGAGGACGACGTGTGGGTGGCCCACGGCGCCATCCTGCTGCCGGGCGTGCGCATTGGCGCGCGGTCGGTGGTGTCCGCCGGCAGCATCGTTTCGCAGGACGTGCCCCCGGACTCGCTCGCCATGGGCAACCCGGCGCGCAGCATGACCCTGGACCTGGTGGCCCGCGAAGCCACCGGCACCTAAAGGGCGCCCGGCCTTCTTCGCCGCCCGGTGTTCAAGCAAAGCGCGCCGGGTGCGTTGTTCTCATAACCGCCTTTCCACACCCCATCGCCAGACAGGATCCACCCCATGAGCACGCGCGACACCCTCCGCACCTTCATCGTCGACACCTTCTTCGTGGACGAGTTCGGCGACGACGACTCCTTCCTGCGCAAGGGCCTCATCGACTCCACCGGCATGATGGAGCTGGTGGCCTTCATCGAGTCGGAGTTCCACATCAAGCTCGACGACAAGGAGCTGGTGCCGGAGAACCTGGACTCGCTCACGCGCGTGGTGGCGTTCGTGGGTCGCAAGCAGGCGCTGTCGAAGGCGAGCTGAGCCCACCATGTGCGGCATCGCGGGCTTCACCTTCGCGGCGGGCGGGGACACGGCTCCGGCACTCCACGCCGACCGGCTGCGCCGCATGACCGCCAGCATCAAGCACCGGGGCCCGGACGCGCAGCGGGCCCTGCTGCTGGACGGCGCCGCGCTGGGGCACGCGCGGTTGTCCATCGTGGACCTCGCCTCCGGCCACCAGCCGATGCGCGACGAGGCCACGGGCCTCACCGTCGTCTTCAACGGCGAAATCTTCAACCACGTGGAGCTGCGCGAGCAGTTGTCCGGCGCGTATGCCTTCCGCACGCGCTCCGACACGGAGGTCATCCTCGCGGCCTTCCTCACGTGGGGCATCGACTGCGTGCGACGCTTCGAGGGCCAGTGGGCCTTCGCGCTGTGGGATCCGCGCGACCGCACGCTGTGGATGTCGCGCGACCGGGTGGGCATCTGCCCGCTGTTCTACGCGACGCTGCCGGGGGGCCAGTTGGCCTTCGCGTCGGAGGCGAAGGCGCTCTTCGCGAGCGGACTCGTCGCCCCCGCGCTGGATGCCCGGGGCCTCAAGCAGACCTTCCAGCTCTGGGCGCCCGTGGCGCCGCGCACGTCGTTCGAGGGCGTGTCGCTGCTGCCGCCCGCGCACACCGCGAAGTGGCAGGACGGCCTGCTGACGCTCCAGCGCTACTGGGACCTGGACTTCGGCGTGACGCCGGATGCGCCGGACGCGCCCCGCCTGCTGGAGGAGCTGGGCGCGGTGTTGGATCGCGCGGTGCGGCTGCGGCTGCGCGCGGACGTGCCGGTGGCGGCGTACCTGTCGGGCGGACTGGATTCGAGCCTGCTGTGCGCGCTGGCGCAGGAGCAGTTGGGCGGCACGCTGCGCACCTTCTCCGTGGGCTTCGCGCACGCGCGGTTCGACGAGCGCACGCACCAGGCGACGGTCGCGGAGCAACTGCGCACCGAGCACCGCGTGGTGGAGATGCGCGACGGGGACATTGGCGCGCTGGTGCCGGGCGTCATCTTCCACGCGGAGCAGGCGATGATGCGCTCCGCGCCCGCGCCCTTCCTGCGGCTGAGTGGCTGGGTGCGCGACCACGGCATCAAGGTGGTGCTGACGGGGGAAGGGTCGGACGAGATGTTCCTCGGCTACGACCTGTTCAAGGAGACGAAGGTGCGCCAGTTCTGGGCGCGCCAGCCGGACTCGAAGTACCGGCCGCTGCTGCTGCGCAAGCTCTACCCCACGCTGTCGGTGAGCCAGCAGAACGTGGAGCTCCTGCGTGAGTTCTTCGGCCAGGGGCTGGAGACGCCGGACGCGCTGGCGTTCTCGCATCTGGTGCGGTGGGGCAACAGCGGCCGCATCCTGCGCTTCCTCGCGCCGGAGTTCGCCGCGCGGGTGGCGGACGAGGATCCGGTGGCGTCGGTGCTCGCGTCCGTTCCGAAGGCCGTGGCCGGGTGGCGTCCGCTGGCGCGGGCGCAGTACCTGGAGGCGCGCACGCTGCTGTCGGGCTACCTGCTGTCCGCGCAGGGCGACCGCATGCTGTTGGGCAACGCGGTGGAGGGGCGCTTCCCGTTCCTGGACACGGGCGTGATGGAGTTCGCCGCGCGCGTGCCGGAGCAACTGCGCCTGCGGGGCCTGGATGAGAAGCACCTGCTCAAGCGCTACTCGAAAGGAAGGGTGCCCGCGTCCATCCTGGAGCGCAGCAAGTTCCCCTATCGAGCCCCCATCGCGGGCGCGCTGGTGGGTCCGGAGGCTCCTGCCTGGGCGCGCGAGTTGCTCGCACCGGAGGCGGTGGCCACCACGGGCGTCTTCGACGCGCGCAAGGTGGAGCGGCTGGTGGCGAAGCTGCGCGCGCCGAACTCCGCGGAGAGCGAAGCGGACACCATGGCCCTGTTCGCCGTGGCGTCCACGCAGTTGCTCGCGCATCACTTCCTCACCCCGCGCGCGGTGCCGCAGGCGGATGTGGACGCGGTGCAGTTGGAGGCCGCGTGAGCACACCGATGCACACCGCACGTTCGTGGGTCCTCGTCCAGGCGCTCGCCACACAATCGGTGCCGGACAGCCTGCGATGGAGGGCTGCATGAATCCCCACGCGGATACCGCACCCACCTGGGTGCGCACCCACGCGCAGGCGACACCGGATGCCCCTGCGGTGGACTCGCCGTGGGCCCGGCTCACCTATGCCCAGCTCGAAACACGCATGCTGGCGCTCGCGGGACACCTGCGAGACGCGGGCGTGGAGCCGGGCGCGCGCGTCCTCATCGCCCTGCCCCTGGGCTGCGCGTCGGCTGTCGCGGCGCTCGCGGTGCAGGCGCTGGGTGCGTGCGCGGTGGAGCTGGACCGTGAGACGGGCGCCGACTCGCTGGACGGCATCCTCGCGCAGACGGGTGCGCGGCACGCGGTCATCTTCGGCCAGGACGCTCGTCGTTGGACGGGCCGCACATCCCTCACCCACTTCGTCGTGGTGCACGGCTCCCGTCCCCCGGAGCGCCTGCGCGGCCTGCTGACGCCCGCGACGTCCACGTGGTTGCAGGAGGACGGCGCGGTGGATCCGGACATCGTCCCCGCGCCCCTGGCCGCCCTGCCCTCCCTGCCTCCGGAAGCGCCCGCGTCCATCGTCTTCACGTCCGGCAGCACCGGCACGCCCCGGGGCGTCGTCCAGACGTTCGCCAACATCGCGGCGAACACGCGATCCATCGTGGAGTACCTGGGCCTGACGGCGCGCGACCGCGCCATGCTCATCCTTCCCCTGCACTACTGCTACGGGAAGAGCGTGCTCCAGACGCACCTGCTCGCGGGCGGCTCCGTGTTCCTGGATCCGCGCTTCATGTACCCACAGGTCGTGCTGGAGGCCATGGCCACCGAGGCGTGCACCGGCTTCGCGGGCGTACCCCTCACCTTCGAACTGCTGCGCCGTCAGGCCGCGTCCGAGTCCCTGTCGAAGCTGCCACTGCGCTACCTCACCCAGGCCGGCGGCGGCATGTCCCCGGACACGGTGCGCTGGACGCGCGAGTCCTTCCACCCCGCGGAGCTCTTCGTGATGTACGGCCAGACGGAGGCCACCGCGCGGCTGAGCTACCTGCCGCCCTCGCGCGCCACCGACAAGGCAGGCTCCATCGGCCAGGGCATCCCCGGCGTGACGCTGGCGGTGGTCGCGGAAGACGGGGCGCCGCTCGCGGACGGCGAGGTGGGCCAGTTGGTCGCGAAGGGCGCGAACGTGACGCCCGGCTACCTCAACGCTCCCGAGGACACCGCCGCCATCCTCCGCGACGGCTGGCTGTGGACCGGCGACCTCGCGTGGCGCGACGCGGACGGCTTCTTCTTCCTCGTGGGCCGCGCGAAGGAGATCCTCAAGGTCGGCGGCCACCGGGTGAGCCCCGCGGAGATGGAGCACGTGCTCGCGCGCCACCCGGCGGTGCTGGAGGTCGCGGTGGTGGGCGTGCCGGACGACCTGGGCGGCGAGGCGGCGTGCGCGGCGGTGGTGCTCAAGCCGGACGCCACGCCGAAGGAGGACGACCTGCGCCGCTTCTGCCGCGAGTCCCTGCCCGCCCACAAGGTGCCTCGCCACGTGCTGTTCACCGAAGCGCTCCCGCGCGGGCCCACCGGCAAGGTGCTCAAGGCCGACCTGCGCACGCGCGTGCTGTCTTCACTTTCTTCCCCTGAATCGAGGTCGTGACGATGAAGTTCAACAAGCAGGTGCTGGAACTGGACTGGGAAGCCAAGGCCGCGTCGCTGTCGGACGGGCTCAAGGAGGCCGTGCTCAAGAAGCTGCGCAAGCGCGGGCTCGTGGTCGCGGTCTCCGGCGGCATCGACTCCGCGTGCGTCGCCGCGCTCGCCGTGCGCGCGCTGGGCCCGGACCGCGTCTTCGGCATCCTGCTGCCGGAGCGCGACTCCAGCGGGCTGTCCTCCAAGCTGGGCCGCGAGCTCTGCGAGAAGCTGGGCATCCAGCACACGCTGCATGACATCGCGCCCGTGCTGGAGGCCGCCGGGTGCTACTCGCAGCGCGACGCGGCGGTGCGGTCGGTGTTCCCCGACTTCCAGCCGGACATGAAGTGGAAGATCGTCATGCACGGCGACCGGCTCAACACGGACGCCCTCAACGTCTTCTACGTGGTGGTGCAGGTGGACGGGCAGGAGCAGCGCTTCCGCCTCACGCCGCAGGCCTACGTCCAGATTGTCGCCGCCACCAATTTCAAGCAGCGCGTGCGCAAGATGATGGAGTACTTCCACGCGGACCGGCTGAACTACGCCGCGTCCGGCACGCCCAACCGCCTGGAGTATGACCAGGGCTTCTTCGTGAAGCTGGGCGACGGCGCCGCGGACGTGAAGCCCATCGCCAGCCTCTACAAGACGCAGACGTACAAGCTGGCGCGGCACCTGGGCGTCATCGACGGCATCCTCAACCGCGAGCCCACCACGGACACGTTCAGCCTGGAGCAGTCGCAGGAGGACTTCTACTTCTCCGTGCACTACTCCCAGTTGGATCTCATCCTCTGGGCGAAGAACCACGGCGTCACGCCCGAGGAGGCCTCCCCGGAGATGGGCCTCACGCCGCAGCAGATCCAGCGCGTGTTCGACGACATCGACCAGAAGCGCCGCACCACCGCGTACCTGCACGCGCAGCCGCTGCTGCTCGAAGAGGTCTCCGAGCTCAAGCCGTTCAAGATTGGCTGAAAGCCGGGCCTCTCACCCGCCCCCGGAGGCCGCTTCGATGGAGTCCGCGGCCTCCACCCGGAGGCGCTCCTCCGGGGTGAAGGAATCAAAGAGCAGCCGCTGCACGGCGGCCTGACGCAGGGCCGGATCCGTCTGGGTGCGGCCCAGCGCCTCGCGCTTCGCGCGGAAGTCCGCCAGCCGCTGCTTCCACTGGGCACGCTCCTGATCCAACGCCTCCAGCCGGCCGGTGGCCTCCGGTCCCACGGTGGACAGCCGGTGCTGGCGCAGGTCCTCCGGCGTCGCGCCCCCGGCGACCAGTTCCTGCTCCACGGCCATCTGCCGCAGCGGACGCGCGGCCTCCTCGCGGCTCTGGCGCACCGCGGGAGGAAGACGCTCCTCCAGCGCGGCGATGCGCTTCTCGCGCTCCTCGGCCGTCAGCGATGCGTCCTTCTGGAGCTTCAGCCGCTCCACGGCCACCGCGTCCACCGCCTCCTCCTGGCCGAACATGCCGTCGGCGCTGCCGCCCAGGTGCTCGCGGCGCAGCTTGCGCAGGGCCTCCAGGCGCTCGCCGGTGTCCATCGTGCCAGCCGACGGCGTCCGTCCCAGCGACCGGGCCGCTTCGAGGTAGGCCAGGTAGTCGTCCAGCACCTGCACCGCTTCGTCCATGGCGGCGGGGGGCAGCTTCTTCGCGCGCAACGACGCGAGGATGCGCTCGCGGATCACCGCCGGGGACTCCTCGCCCGTCGCGGACAGGTAGTAGTTGAAGAAGCGCAGCAGGTCCGGGTTCGGCACCAGGTGTCCGGACGCATCCACGAAGACGGAGCCATCCTCCTCGGTGTCATGGAGCGAGCCCGGCAGCGGCGGCAGGGTGTCCCCGGGGGACTGCGCCGTCGGGACAGCGGCAGCGGGCGCTGAAGCAGGCGTCGCATGCGGGCCAGGGGCCTGGGCGACGGGAACAGCGGACGGCGGTACCACGGGTCCGGGCGCGTCCTCCACCCGGACCTTCCACCATGAGAAGACGCCGGCACCCAGGAGGGCGCACAGCACGACCACGAGCATGACGGCGCGGCTCTTCATGGCGGGATGCTCCTGGACTACAGGCCCGCGGTCTTCAGGCGGTTCGCCTGGGTGCGGAAGACGGACTTCGGGTCGGTGAAGAACGCCGTGAGACCGAGCACCTGGTTCACTTCATCCAGGTGGTTCATGTCGTAGTTGTCACGGATGACCGTGCCGAAGCGCGAGCTGCAGCGGCCCACGAGGCCGTCGTTGGACTCGCTGTAGAAGAACGACGACAGCTTCAGCGCGTAGTCGGACGCGTCGAAGATGTTGGTGAAGGGATCCGTGCCGGACCAGGAGTAGTAGCGCTGGCCCTGGGTGCCCGTCGCCGCGCCGGTGCCGCACGAGGAGGTGGGCAGGCCCGCCGGGAACTTCGCGTTGTACGTGGCCGCGCCCGACGAGGACAGCGCCGCCAGCGCGCCAATCGCGTCCTGGGGCTGCGTGTGGCCGGACAGCAGGCCCAGCACCATGCCCAGGTTGTTGGCGAAGTACGCGAGCACGCTCTCCGTGAACGAGCCGCCCTTCAGGTTCCCGCGCAGGTAGGTGGCCAGGTCCGCGCCCTTGTGCGGCGTGCCCACCGTCGTCACCGACGCGACCAGGTCCGGCCGCACGGCCGCCACGTAGCGCACGTCGAGACCGCCGTGGCTGTGGCCGATGAGGTTCACCTTCTTCGCGCCGGAGCGCGCGAGCACGTTCTGCACCTGCGCGAGCAGCGCCTCACCGCGCGCCTCGCTCGTGTTGAACTGCGGAACGTGCGTGATGTAGACCTTCGCGCCGCCCGACGTCAGGTTGGATTCGATGCCGTAGAAGTAATCGAGCACGCCAAACAACGAGTCAAAACCCGCCATGCCGTGCGCGAGCACGATGGGGTACTTCGTCTGCGTGTACGTATCCGCGGCGCGGGCAGGCTGCGCCCAGAGGGCAAGAACTGCGACGGTCAGAACGAGGGTCCGGACAGCGTTTCGCATACAGGCTCCTGATGGGAGGGCGGGCCGGTCAGAGGGATTGACCCGCGAATCAGCCCATAAAGCGAGACACTGATAAAAAGCAAGCCAGCCCCTGATTTAGCCGCAAAGCGTGTCAGATCTGGGTCAGGCCAGACGCCGGGGGTTGTCCCTCTTCACTCTACGACGCATTGCATTGAGAATTGAGACGCATTGCGCCATCTCAATCCAACGCATCGCATCATCATTCCAACGCCCTGCGTTGAGCTGGCATCATGCGAGGGCCTTCCCGAGGAGCGCACGATGGACGCCGCCGCCTACCAGGGCTTCACCACGGAGTTGACGCGCAGGGCTGACGCGGACGGTCGTTTCCGGGGGCTCGTGGCGCTGGGTTCGATGGCGGCGCGGGACTACCTGCCGGATGACTTCAGCGATCATGACTTCTTCGTCATCGCGCAGCCCGGACACGCTGAAACATTGAGACAGGAGCGTGGATGGTTGCCGCGCGCGGAGGAGGTTTCACACGCCTTCCGTGAGACAGCGCACGGCGTGAAGGTCGTCTACCGCGACGGACACCTGCTGGAGTTCGCGGTGTTCGACCTGGAGGAATTGTCCTGGGCCCGCGTCAACCGCTACCGCGTGTTGTTGGACCGGGGCGACGTGGCCGCGCGCATGGAAGAGCGTGCGCAGGCCACCGCGCGGGAGCTTCAACAGACGGCGCCGGATGATGCGTGGTTGTTCGGGCAATGGCTCACACAGGTGCTGGTGGGCCTGGGACGCCACACGCGGGGCGAGGTGCTCAGCGGACGGGCTCGGCTCGATGAGGCGGTGCGCCTGTTCTGCCTGCTGCTGGCCCGCCACGTCCCCGCGCCGGAGGCTTCGGTGCTGGATGGGTTGGATCCGCTGCGGCGCGTGGAGCGCGTGTACCCGGACGTGGGGCGTGAGCTGGCACGCGCTCAGGAGGGGGATTCGCCGGGGCTTGCTCGGGCGCTGCTCCAGCTCGCCACGCGCGAGCTGTCCCACGTGCCCGCCTTTCCGCGCGAAGGAGTGGCCGCCGTGGAGGCCCGGCTGCGCGCCCTGCACGGATAGCGCGCCGCTCAGGCCTGCGCGGAGCTGGCGGCGACGTACGCGGGCACCTGCTCACGGGCGTTGTGCGCGATGACGAGCACCTCTTCGGGCCGGGCCTGCCGCCGGGCCCAGTCCATGAGCGCGGTGAAGCCGTCGGACGCGGGGGCCGCCGTGTCCAATGGGACGCGCTGGTGGTGCGCGAAGAAGAGGTCCTCCGGGCCCAGGTTCTGGTGGGCCCACGTGCGCCAGCCCGGCAGCGGTCGGCCCGGCGCGGGTTGCAGGCCGGTGACGGTGAAGCCTCCGGTGGAGAAGACGCGCGTCAGGCCCACCAGCGTCGCGCCCGTGCCGAAGCCGCACACCACGCGCCGCACCTTCGGGAAGCGCTCGCGCACGTGCGCCCTCAGGGCCGACGCCCAGGACTCCACGCACGCCACCATCGCGGCGTTGGTGAGCTGCCGGGGCCAGCACCAGCCTTCGCGCTCATACGCCAGCGCGTGCTCCCACAGCTTCGCGATGGAGTCCGCGTGGCGCACCTGTCCCTGGAAGCCGTGGGCCCGGAGGTACGCCTCCCCCGCCGCGTCCGTCAGCGCCACCGTGGGCACGCCCCGTTCGCGGCCCAGGACGTCCAGCGCCAGCGCGCTCGACCCACCGGACAGCTCCACCAGTCCGCGCGAGCCCGGCGGCAGCGCGGCCAGGTAGCGCGAGAAGGTGAGGTACTTGAGGCTCCCGGACGGCAGTGCTCCACCCCACAGCACCACCGGCCCGTCCACCCGGGGACGTGACAGGGAATACGCTCCGCGCATGGTCGGCCCTCCCGGTGCGCACACCGCCCGCGCACCCCGACTGGAGGCCATTGTCCGGGGCCGCGTCCCGGGAGGCCATCGCCCCCCGGCCCTGGCGGATGTCCCCTGGAGGACGGCGGGCCCACGGTTATGCTCCGGGCCCATGTCTCAAGCACCTCGCGTCCGCATCCTCCTGTCGGAGACGTACAACCCCTGGTTCAACCTCGCGACCGAGGACTGGATCTTCCGCGAGCTGGACCCCAGCGCGCAGACGCTCTTCCTGTGGCGCAACGACAACACGGTCGTCATCGGGCGCAACCAGAATCCCTGGTCCGAGTGCAACCTCACGCGCATGGAGGAGGACAAGGTCTTCCTCGCGCGGCGCACCAGCGGCGGCGGCGCGGTGTTCCACGACCTGGGCAACACCTGCTTCACCTTCCTGTCCGCCAAGGAGGGCTACAACAAGACAGCCAACATCACGATCCTCCTGGACGCGCTGTCGCGCCTGGGCGTGAAGGCGCAGGCGTCCGGACGCAACGACCTGGTGATTCCGCTGGAGGACGGGCCCCGGAAGATCAGCGGCAGCGCGTACCGCGAGACGAAGGACCGCGCCTTCCACCACGGCACGTTCCTCATCGGCGCGGACCTCACGCGGCTGTCCAACTACCTCACGCCGCACCCGAAGAAGCTGGAGTCCAAGGGCAGCGCGTCGGTGCGCTCGCGGGTGATGAACATCCGCGACCTCCAGCCGGAGGCCTCACACGAAGCGCTGGTGGAGGCGATGATTGGCGCGTTCTGCGACTTCCACGGGGCGACGGCGGAGCCGGAGCTGCTGGAGCCTTCGTTCCTCGAAAGCCAGCCGTCGCTCAAGCGCACGTTCGACCACTACGCGTCGTGGGATTGGCGCTTCGGCAACGCGCCCCGCTTCAGCCACCAGATGGTGGAGTACCTGTCCTGGGGCTTCTTCGAGGTCCACGTCGACGCGGAGAACGGACATGTCACCCGCGCGCAGGTCTTCTCGGATGCGCTCTACCCGGACCTCGTGCAGGACCTGCAGGCGGCGCTGGTCGGCAAGCCGCACAGCCGCGATGGGATGCGGCAGGCCGTGGCCGAGGCCCGCTCCCGCCACCCCGCGCAGGAGCGGGAGCTGGGCGAACTGGAAGCGTGGTTGATGGGCCAGGTCGAGGTCTGACCCGGCCCACCGGACAGCCTCAGCGGTGACCGCCACCGCCCCAGCCGCCACCACCGCTCCCGCTGCCGCCGCGGGAGCTGCCACCACCGGAGCCGCGGCCACCCGAGCCACGGCCGCTGGAAGCCGCACCGCCGGACGAGTGGACGCCGGAGCCACCACCGCTCCAACTGCTGGAAGAGCCGCCGCCCGACGGACGGC
>NZ_RAVZ01000240.1 GCF_003611635.1 Corallococcus terminator
ACCCTGACATGGGTGATGCGTGAGCTTCGGGGGGCGGAGGGCGGGGTGGAGGAGCGGGTTCCGACAGGGGCCCGGCCGGTTCGGGCCCTGGCCCGGAGCCCGGGGCCGGTGCCGGAGCACGGCCCGGTGTGGAGCCCCGGGGTGTCCCGGCGGCTGCTCGCCCGCTACTACCTGCCCCAGCGCCACACCACGCTGCAGGGCAACGCGTGCCGCCTCCTGCGCGACGGCGTGGAGGCCTATCCGGAGATGCTGGAGGCCATCCGCCGGGCGCGCCGCTCCATCCGCCTGGAGACGTACATGTTCGTCACCGACGCGGTGGGCGAACTGTTCGGTCAGGCCCTGGCGGAGGCCGCCGAGCGCGGCGTGCACGTGAAGGTCCTCTACGACGCGGTGGGTTCATGGACCAGCCGCAGGAGCTTCTTCGAGGGCCTGCGCCAGCGCGGCGTGGACGTGCGGGCCTTCAAGCCCTTCAGCCTGTCGCGCGGGCTGCGCCACCTGTTCCGCCGCGACCACCGGAAGATCCTGGTCGTGGACGGCACGGTGGCCTTCACGGGCGGGGTGAACATCGCCGCGCACTGGGCGCCGGAGGGGCAGGGCGTCGCGTGGCGCGACGACGTGCTCAAGATTGAGGGCCCCGCGGTGCATGAGCTGGAGCGCCGCTTCCTCGCCACGTGGCGGATGATGTTCCAGGACCGGCTGAGCCGTCTCAAGCGGCGCATCCGGGGCGGCGTGCGCCTGCCGGAGCCCGGGCCGCAGCGCGGCGACGTGGGGCTGGCGGTGCTGTCCAGCCGCCGCAGCATCCACCGCGCCTACCTGCACGCCATCCAGCGCTCGCGCCAGAGCGTGCTCATCGCCGCGGGCTACTTCGTGCCGGACCGCCGGCTGGTCGCCGCGCTCAAGGACGCGGCGAAGCGCGGCGTGGAGGTGAGCCTGCTGCTCAACGGCGGCAAGAGCGACCATCCCATCCTGGAGCACGCCACGCGCGCGTTCTACGAACCGCTGATGAGCGCCGGCATCCGCATCTTCGAATGGCAGCGCGGCGTGCTGCACGCCAAGACGGCGGTGGTGGACGGCATCTGGGGCACCATCGGTTCGTTCAACCTGGAGCGGCTGTCCCTGGCGTTCAACCACGAGGTCAACGCGGTGTTCGCGGACCCCCGGCTGGGGCGCGAACTGGAGGATTCCTTCCGCACGGACTGCGGCGACTGTCGCGAGGTGGACCTGGCCGTCTTCCTGCGCCGGCCCCTCTGGCAGAAGGCCGTGGAGCGGGTGCTGTACTTCTTCCGCAAGGTTCTCTGAGCAACCTCCGGGGCTGGCCCGGGAAACAGGGGGTTCCAGGCAACCGTCCACCGCCTTCAACGCGGTGCAGGAACCCTTTGCATGCCGGGTGCGAGGGCCATAGAAGTTGCCTCATTCCGGCACGGAAGGACGGCAACGCACATGACGGACAGTTTCGGCACGAAAGCCAAGCTCAAGGTGGGCTCGACCACCTATGACCTCTTCAGCCTGGGGACGCTGGCGAAGTCCCACCCGGCGGTGAACCGCCTCCCGTTCTCCCTGAAGGTCCTGCTGGAGAACCTGCTGCGCAACGAGGACGGCCGCGTCGTCAAGCGCGAGCACATCGAGAAGATGCTCGCCTGGGACCCCAAGGCGGCCCCGGAGACCGAAATCTCCTTCCACCCCGCGCGCGTGCTGCTCCAGGACTTCACCGGCGTGCCCGCCGTCGTGGACATGGCCGCCATGCGCGAGGCGCTCGCCGCCATGGGGGGTGATCCCGCGAAGATCAACCCGCGCAACCCGGCCGACCTCGTCATCGACCACTCGGTGCAGATCGACTCGTTCGCCACCACCGCGGCCTTCAAGGAGAACGCGGAGCTGGAGTTCGAGCGCAACCGCGAGCGCTATGCCTTCCTGCGCTGGGGCCAGAGCGCGTTCAAGGGCTTTGGCGTCGTGCCGCCGGACATCGGCATCTGCCACCAGGTGAACCTGGAGTTCCTGGCGCAGGTGACGTTCCGCCAGGGCACCACGGTGTACCCGGACACGCTCGTGGGCACCGACAGCCACACGACGATGATCAACGGCCTGGGCGTTGTGGGCTGGGGCGTGGGCGGCATCGAGGCGGAGGCGGCGCTGCTGGGCCAGCCCATCACGATGCTCATTCCGCAGGTGGTGGGCTTCAGGCTCACCGGCAAGCTGCCCCCGGGCGCGACGGCGACGGACCTGGTGCTCACCGTCACGCAGATGCTCCGCAAGAAGGGCGTCGTCGGCAAGTTCGTGGAGTTCTACGGCAACGGCCTGAAGAACCTGTCGCTGCCGGACCGCGCCACCATCGCGAACATGGCCCCGGAGTACGGCGCCACCATCGGCTTCTTCCCCGTGGACGAGGAGAGCTGCAACTACCTGCGCTTCACCGGCCGCCCGGATGACGTCGTGGCGCTGACGGAGGCGTACGCGAAGGAGCAGGGCCTGTGGCGCACGGATGACGCGCAGGACCCCCTCTTCACCGACTCGCTGGAGCTGGACCTGGCCTCCGTGGTGCCCAGCCTCGCGGGCCCCAAGCGCCCGCAGGACCGCGTGCCCCTGAAGGACATGAAGGCGGGCTACGAGGCGTCGCTCGTGGAGATGCTGTCCGCCGGCAAGAGCAAGGGCGAGGACGACGAAGGCCCCAAGGGCGGCGCCAAGGCCCCCGCGGCCCCGGTGCCCCCGGAGCGGCTGGCCCAGAGCGTCACCGTGAAGAACGGCCGGCAGAGCTACCAGGTGGGCCATGGCGCGGTGGTCATCGCGTCCATCACCTCCTGCACCAACACGTCCAACCCGGCCGTGCTGGTGGCCGCCGGCATCCTGGCGAAGAACGCCGTGGAGAAGGGCCTCAAGCCCCAGCCGTGGGTGAAGACGAGCCTCGCCCCCGGCAGCCGCGTCGTCACCGAGTACCTGCGCGACGCGGGCCTGCTGCCCTACCTGGAGGCCGTGGGCTTCCACGTCGTGGGCTACGGCTGCACCACCTGCATCGGCAACTCCGGCCCGCTGCCGGAGGCCGTGTCCAACGCGGTGGTGGAGGGCGACCTCGTGGTGGCCGCGGTGCTGTCGGGCAATCGCAACTTCGAGGGCCGCATCAACCCGCACGTGCGCATGAACTACCTGGCGAGCCCCCCGCTCGTGGTGGCGTACGCGCTGGCCGGTGAAGTGGGCCGCGACCTGAACAACGAGCCGCTGGGCACGGACCCCAACGGCAAGCCGGTGTTCCTCAAGGACATCTGGCCCTCCGACCAGGAGATCCGGGAGACGATCCGCACGGCCGTGAAGCCGGAGCAGTTCCGCAGCCAGTACGCGAACGCGATGGACGGCGACGCTCTGTGGCAGCAGCTCCAGGTGAGCAAGGGCTCCACCTTCCAGTGGGAGGAGAAGTCCACCTACGTGCGCAAGCCGCCCTTCTTCGAGAACCTCCCGAAGGAGCCCAAGGCGGTGCAGGACATCAAGGGCGCGCGCGTGCTGGCGCTCCTGGGTGACTCCGTCACGACGGACCACATCTCGCCCGCCGGCAACATCGCGAAGACGAGCCCCGCCGCGAAGTACCTGATGGCGGAGGGCGTGGAGCCCAAGGACTTCAACTCCTACGGCGCCCGTCGCGGCAACCACGAGGTGATGGTGCGCGGCACCTTCGCCAACATCCGCCTGAAGAACCTGCTGGTTCCCGGCGTGGAGGGTGGCGTCACCGTGCACATCCCCACCCGCGAGCGGATGAGCATCTACGACGCGTCCATGAAGTACCAGGCGGACAACATCCCGCTCGTGGTGCTGGCGGGCGCCGAGTACGGCACCGGCTCCAGCCGCGACTGGGCGGCCAAGGGCACGCAGCTTTTGGGCGTGAAGGCCGTCATCGCCAAGAGCTTCGAGCGCATCCACCGCTCCAACCTCGTGGGCATGGGCGTGCTGCCCCTCCAGTTCGACGCGGGCCAGGACGCGCAGTCGCTGGGCCTCACCGGGCAGGAGACGTTCGAAATCACGGGCGTCGCGGACGGACTCGCGCCGCAGAAGAAGCTCACCGTGAAGGCCACCGGCGGCGAGAAGGGCCCCATCGAGTTCACGGCGGTGTGCCGCATCGACACGCCCAACGAGCTCGACTACTACCGCAACGGCGGCATCCTCCAGTACGTGCTGCGCCAGCTCGCCAAGGCGTAACGCGCTATTCCGGAGTCTGTCGTTCCCGGCCCGGCCGCCCTCGCTCCACGGAGGGTCGCCGGGCCGTCGTCTTTCCGGCGCGTGCTGGGGACTACTGCGCGCGCAGGCGCGTCCAGGCGGCCACGTAGCGCGACAGCCTTTCGGCGTCCTTCGGCGTGACGGCGGACAGCCGCCGCACGTCCATGTTGTCCTCCAGGTCCGCCAGCTTCACGCGGCGGGCCAGGGGGTGGGGCAGGAGCCTTTCGATGAAGGCCTCGTAGCTCTCCCCCTCGCGCTTCGTGAGGCAGTCCAGCGCGGAGAGGATGTCCTCCGCGTAGCCCAGCTCGCGCAGGCGCTCCAGCGTGTAGGGCGTGTCCTCCACCACGTCGTGGAGGACGGCCACCGTGCGCTCGGCATCCGAGGACAGGCGCAGCATCACCCGCAGGGGGTGGAGGATGTAGGGCTGTCCTGCCTTGTCGCGCTGACCCTGGTGCGCGGCCACCGACAGGGCGATGGCGTCTTCGAGCGTGGGCATGGCGGGCAGCTTCTCACGCCCGTCACGCGCAGGCCCGACCGTTCAACGGTTCAGGTTCCCGGAGCCGGTGCCGCCCGCGTTCTGCGCGGTGTAGGCCTGACCGCCGCCGTTGTACTGGAGGATGCCCTCCACGGCGAGGCCGGTGGTGTCCTGCTGGTTGGTGTCACCCCGGCGTGGAATCAGCGTGTCGCTGATGCACAGCGCGCCCACCACCACCTGCTGGTCGTTGTCGCGCGCCCAGTCGTTGTCCAGCGGCTTGAACTCGTCCTCGTTGTCGCGGATGTAGATGTAGACGTCGTCCTTCCCGTCTCCATCCAGGTCCGCGAACAGCGACGGGTTGGCGGCCTTGATGGCGTTGCGGCCCGTGGCGGCCGTGGGGTCGCGTGGCAGGGCGGGCGCGGTGTTGGTGGACGAGGCCACGGGGTCGTAGACGGACGGCGCGGCGAGGAAGGTGTTCCACTGCGCGTAGTTGCGGCCGAAGTAGCCGCGCGCAAGCTGCAGGCCACTCTCCGCGCAGCTCTGCCGCTGGCCGGCGCGACTGTAGGACACCGCGCGGGTGCGCTCGCTGCTGGCGTAGGCCATCACGCCCGCCACCAGCCCCAGCAGCACGGTGACGAGCAGCACGACGAGCAGCAGCGTGGCGCCGCGGGCGGAACGGGAGGAGGGGCGCGGGGACATGGGCGGACTCACAGGCTGGCCGACGCCAGGTTGGGCAGTTCGGCCCGGCGTGAGAAGAGGCTGCGGAAGTAGCCGTCCGCGGTGGCGGAGGCGGGCGGGGTGTGGTTCTCCACGGCGATGGGCAGGTCCTCGGCGAGCACCGCCTGGTTCTGCGTGTCGCGCCGGGGATTGCGGCCGGTGGCCACCACGCTGATGCGCACCGAGCGCAGGCCCGGGGTGAACTCCGGCGACAGCCCGTCCTGGAAGACGTAGCTGGAAGGGTCGCCCGAGTTCGTCGCGTCCACGCCGAAGGCCACCTGGAAGTCCTCCACGAAGTCCTGGAGCACCAGCGGGTCACCCATGTCCATGAAGGGGCGGCCCGCGGCGTCGGTGGCGGGGATGCCCTCCGCGCGCATCAGCGCCTTGCGGCCCCCCGTGGCGGGGTTCGGCGCGATGAAGAAGTGCAACAGCCGCGCGGTGTACACGAGGTCCCCGCGCTGGAAGCCGCCCTTGTGGGGCGCGTTGGAGAAGCCCGGCACGCCGGTCTCCAGGTAGTTCACCGTGGCGGTGGGCGGGCTGCTCACCACCGTCGCCTGGGTGAGCAGCGCGGCGCTCTTCATGTTGCTGGCCACCAGCATGGCGTTGGCGGCCGGGGCGGTGCTGGGGGTGCCTACGCAGTTGACCTGGAGCGAGCCGGTGCCCGGCTGCACCACCGTCATCGCCGCGCCCGGCGCGCAGTCGCGGCCCAGGTAGTTGCGGTCCGGCACCACCAGCCACAGGTCGTCGGTGCCTTCGGTGCCCGGCACGTTGCCGGTGGTGGTGGCGGTGAGCAGGCCCGTGCCCGCGCCGTCCCCGCCGAAGACGGGGTTGATGCGCTGGGGCACGCCCGCGGACACCACCCAGAGGCCCTCGGACATGCCCGCGCCGGCCTGCCGCACGGCCGACAGCAGGGCCTCTCCGGCCAGCCGCGCGTGGTCGTGGCTGTCGCCCACGTGCTCCGTGTTGTGCACCACGCGCCCGCCCGCCAGCAGCAGGGCGGCGGCGGCGGCGAGGATGATGATGGCCAGCGCCGAGGCCACCATCGTCTCCAGCAGCGTCATGCCGCGCGGCACGGCGTGCCCGCGCGCCTGCTTCGTTTCCATCCGGTGCACCCGCGTCATTGGACGAACACCTCGCTGTGGACGACGGCGCGCTCCAGGCTGTCGCCCTTGCGGAACACGCGCGTCCAGACGGTGAAGGGCAGGGCGCCCGCGGGCACCAGCGCCTGGGACGCGGGCGGCAGGTCGCGGGGCAGCCCCTTGGTCACCAGGATTTCGCGGCAGTAGACATCCTTGGGCAGCACCGAGTCCGGGGTGCTGTCCACGCACGGCGTGTTGGCGGGCACGCCCGTCATGGGCTCCACCTCGCCGGTGGGCTTCACGCGGAAGTAGGCGCCGGTCCCCACGTCCGCTGTGACCGGGGCGCTCGGGTCCAGCGTCCACGGCGCCGTGCCGAAGGGAATCTCGGGCGGGAAGGTGCCCGGCCGGTCCACGGCCTGGAGCAGCAGGTCCGACTTCGACGCCAGCCACAGCCGCTGGACGCGCGCCTCCAGCAGCATGCGCCGGCCCTGGAGCACCTGGCCGTCCTTCACGTCGCGCGTGGCGGCCACCATGCCCATCACGGCGCCCACGGCGGCCAGGGCCAGGATGCCCATGGAGATGAGCACCTCCAGCAGGCCACTGCCGCGCGCGCGGCCATGGGTATCGAGGCGGACGGAGGGGCTCATTCGAAGAACCTCTGGCTCCAGTTGAGCAGTTGGTAGAGCACGCCGTTGTTGCCGTTCACGGAGTCCTTCGTGTTGGGGCTGGAGGGGCCCTCGGTGGTGGCGTTGTCGATGCGCGTGACGTGCAGCGCGCTGACCTGCGCGCCCACCACGAAGTCCTGCGACGCGCCCCCATTCTCGCGGTGGTAGACGGCCACGCCGCCGTAGTTGGCCAGCGTCGTGCCCGCCATCGGCCGGTAGCTCCCCGCGGACGTGGGCGCCTCGCCCAGGTCGATGCTGTAGGTTGCGCCCCGGATGGAGCCGCTGAGCAGCATGGGGTCGTTCACCGACTCCTGCGCGGTGCTGAAGTACGCGGTGCGCCCGGCGATGGTGATGTTGCCGTAGACGTGCTCGGGCGCGCTGAAGACGAGCGGGAAGGGCGGCGGCTCGCGCAGCACGCCGTAGGTGGTCGCCTCCGAATGGACCACGCTCGCGGGGATGGGCGTGACGCCGTCCAACTGCTTGCCGTCCGTGCCCAGGGGCAGCCGGTACTCCGGGTCCAGCAAGAGGACGTGGAGGCGGCCCGCGACGGAGTCCGACACCCAGTCCATGCCGGCGGTGCCCACCAGGGCCACCATCTTGCCCTGGTAGTTCGCGAAGGCGGACGCCTCATCCACCCCTTCGCGGGGAATCCGCGCCAGGCCCACGTTGGTGCTGATGGGCTGCGACGTGGCCGGCAGGCCGCCGATGTTCATCGCGGTGTACTTGCAGGGGGCGGCTTCGCTGCACGCGGGGCCCAGGCGCGCCACGTTGACGTTCATGCCGGTGGACGCATCCAGCTCCCACAGCCGTCCCTCCATGTCGCCCACGTAGAGGCGCGCGGCGCCGCTCATGTCCTGCGACACGGTGGGCGCGGCGGGCGCGCTGTTGTCCACGCCCGTCGTGTAGCCCTGCTGCCACTGCCACAGCTTCTGGCCGTTGGCCGCGTCGATGGCGAACACCTGCACGCCCTTGGCCGGAGTGCCCGGCGCGCCGGAGCTGCTGGACGCGACGAACACGGTGTAGACGGGCTCCAGCCCCAGCCGGCCCACGCCCACTGACAGGCCGCGTGAGCCGCCCAGGCCGCTGTAGTCGTAGAGGCCGCTGGCGCCACGGCCCGGATCCGCCGCGGGCGGCAGCCGGAAGATGCTGGTGTCCTCGTCCCAGGTGTACGTCCAGTCCAGGCCGCCCTGGCCGCGGTCCGCCAGTGACACGGCGGTGTGCGGCGCGCTGGCGCTGCTGTAGTGGCTGCCCACCAGGTGCCACAGCAGCACCGGCTTGAGCGGGTTGGTGACGTCCATGGCGAACAGGTCGCGGCCCGTCTGGCCCACGTTGGTCACCAGCACGGTGTGCCATTCGCGCCGGCCGGTGCCGACGAAGTCCGCGAACACGTCGAACACCACGGGCGCGCTGTTCACCCGGGCGGTGTTGTTGCGCAGGCCCACGAGCTGCGTGGCCGGCAGGAAGCTCCACAACTCCGTGCCCGGAGGCGGCGTGGAGCCGCTGCGGAAGCCCGCCGCGTAGTCCGTCTTGAAGCGCGCGGTAGCGTCCGGGTTGGGGAACTGGAGGTCCTCCTGGGGGCCGTCGTAGCGCTTGCCGCCGGAGACGTAGAAGGCGTGCACCTGACCGTCCAGGCCCGCCGCGTAGGCCACCGTCGGACGGGGGTTGCCCTTGTCGGGGATGTTGTCGCTCGCGGGCACCACCACCGGGGAGGAGTGGATGAAGCCGCCCAGGTGCGCGCGGTTGTCCGCGTCCTCGTTGTTGCACTGGTTGTCGGCGGGTTCGAGGATCGTGGTGCCGCTGCCGTCGCGGCCGGTGGAGGTCGCGAAGCAGAAGCCGCGCACGCGCTGGAGCATCTGTGTCACCGCGCGGAAGTCGATGGCCAACTGGGTCTGGTTGAGCAGCGTGTTGAGCACGCCGAAGTCGGCGCCGCCCACCTGCGGCGTGTACTGCGTCGCCTGCTGCAGGTCGCACACGCCGTCGGGGCCGCGCACGAAGTCATAGCGGAAGCTGCCATCGCGGGACGTGGCGCGGCCCAGCTTCATCACGTCCACGCAGCCAGGGTTGGGGGCGCTGCCGTAGCTGCTGTTGATGCGCGTGCCGGAGACCTCCTCTGGCACCCAGCCCACCTGGAGGACACCATGGGGCGCGGTGCGGTTGGGGCCCAGCACCGGGTTCTCCGTCACCTCGCCGCCGAAGTAGGTGAAGAGGTTGCGCGCGCCCGGGCGGGGCAGGCGCGCGTCCGCGTTCCAGAGGGTGCCGTCGTCCAGGGTGTTCTCGCCGGTGGAGAGCGCGTTGCCCCCGATGAGCGAGTGGGCGCGCAGCGTGCCCGGGTAGTAGGGGAACACCCAGTGCGAACCCTGCGCGGGGGTGTACGTGTCCGCGCCGGGCGGGTAGCCGGACACCGCGTCGTAGGAGGTCTTGAACAGCAGGGCGCGCGAACCGTCCGCGTCGCTGCCGTTGGTGTCGTCCAGCGTCACCGGGGCGGAGACGGTGCGCTCGCTCTGCAGCGGTTCGGAGCCCAGGTTGAGCAGCGTGTTGAGCACGATGCGCGTGCCCGCGACGCTGTCCTTGAAGTCGTGGCCCGCCAGGTAGACGACCGTCGCCTTCTGCGGATCATTGTCCTTCTGGACGAAGGAGAAGAAGTCATGGCCGCGCGTGGAGGGGCTGACCGCCACATCCGGGGCGCTGTCGTAGCGCTCGCCGCGCTCGTAGTCCTTCCAGCTCACCGCCAGCCGCCGCACGCCGTCCTTGTAGGCGGCGGCGCGGTAGTTCTCCGTTTGGCCCGCCACGTTCTTGTAGCGGAAGTCGCCCACCTGGGAGAACGGGTCGCCGGGGTTGGGGTAGATCATGCAGGCCGGCCGGCCGCGGCTCTCGCTCAGGTAGTCCGGGTCGGAGCAGTTGCGGCCGTCCCAGTTGGCGCCGGGGCCGCCCAGCTTGTTGATCTCGAAGTTCACGTCGCCCTGGAAGTGCGAGCGCGCCATGGGCGTGTTGTCCGGGCGCTTGCTCGTCTCGTAGGACCAGATGCTGGCGCACTCGGCGAAGAGGCCGTTGCCACGCTGGTCGGTGAAGTGGGCGATGTTGTTGAGGACGTTCTCGCGCTGGTTGACGGCGCCGTCCCCGTTGGCGCTGTACTCGGCGCGGGTGCTGTCGCCAATCTCCCAGTGCGGCGCCCAGAACACGCGGTAGCGCGGCTTCTGCGTCGCCGGGTCGATGGCGTTGATCAGGCCGTTGGGGAACGCGGCGGTGGAGATGAGGTCCGCGTTGGCGTGGAGCGCGTCGTAGATGAGCCCGGGGCGACCGCCATTGATGGCGCACGGGGTGCTGGTGCCCTCGGGGCAACCGCCGGCGCCGGGGAAGTCCAGGCCCGCGTTGCGCAGGTAGTCGTCCAGCATGCCGCCCTTCACGTAGGACTTGTCCCCGGTGTTGTTGTCGTGCCGGTCCAACAGGGCGATCTTCGGCGGCACGCGGTTGAGGCGACGGCCGATGGGCGCGTTGAACTCGATGGTGGCCTGGTGCATGCGCACGTAGAAGCAGCCATTGCCGGTGCTGAACGTGTTGCAGGAGCACTCGGTGCGGAACTTGTTCGGCGAGTCCGGACCAGCGGCGGAGTTCAGGAAGTCGAGCGCGTTCTTCGCGTCCTTCGCGTCGATGATGAAGCTGCCGCCCATGTACTGCACGTCGCGAAAGCCGCTGCCGGTGTCGAGCGTCGTGCGCCGGAAGGCCGGCCGGGCCTCGCCGGTGGTGGTGGTGAAGTTCTCGATTTCGGCCTCGGGGAACAGGCCGGTCGCGGGCAGCGCCGCCAGCGGGGGCACCGGCACCACCGGCGCCGCGTCCGCGCGCGACACGTGGAAATCACAGCCGTCATTCCACTGTGGATCATTCCATGCGCCGCTGTTGGGCGCGGGCGGCAGGTGCTTGTTGGTGGGCACGCACCGGTTGGGCGACTTCTTCGTGTCGTCGATGGCCAGGTACACCGTCACCGGGTGCGCGGCGTTGAAGCCGCCCGCCTCGTTGGACTGCAGCAGGCGCCACACCAGCCCGTAGGCCGACAGGCTGCCGCAGCCCTGCTGGAAGGTGGCCTGCTCGGGGATGATGAGCGAGCCCTGGCTGAAGGTAACGATGTCCGTGGCCGACGCGGGCGCGGCCGCCAGCAGCGCGAGGCCCAACAGGGCGCGCCGCCAGGAGGAGGCTCCGAAGGAAGGGTGTGCCAAGGGTTCACCGGGGGTTGAGGGGCCAGCCAACCCCTCGGGGTCAGGGGCCACCCTCGGTGTGCACAGCGTGTGCCCCGCCAACGACGGCCATCACCCGAGGGGAGGCCTGGAAAGAAACCGTGGCGTTGTGGGCGGGCGCAGCCAGCGGCTACGCAAACCTTGCGAGGTCCGCACCGGGCTGCGTAGCGCGGCGCGGGGTGGCGGGCCGCCTACTCTCCGACCCGGCCGCCGCGGCCGGCCTTCTTCTCGGAGGTGCGCTTCTTCTCCTCCAGCCGACGCCGCTTGGAGCCCAGGGTGGGGCGGGTGGCTTTGCGCACCTTGGGCACGAACGTGAGGGCCTGGAGGCCCGCGCGCAGGCGGCGCACGGCGGCGTCCTTGTTCTGCGACTGGCTGCGACGCTCGGTCGCGGTGACGGACAGCTCCGTGGGCGGATGGCTGAGGCGCACGCCGCTGGCGGTGGTGTTGCGGTGCTGTCCGCCGGGACCGGAGGCGATGAAGAACTCCACGTCGCAGACCTTCAGCAGGGCCTCGTCATCCAGGGCGAGGGCCGCTCGGGCGGCCTGGCGTCGTGCGGGGGGTGCAACGGGGGTCGTCGGCGTCATGGCAGTCCTCAACGTAGCGCCGGGGGGACGACACGGGTACCGCCTCCCTGACGGCGGCCTCCCATCCATTTCGCGCGGCCCCGTCGGCGGGAGGGGCGGAAGTGCCTCTCTGATTGAGTGGGTGGATTCTCAATTTGAGAGCACTGGTGCCTCGGGAGGACGCTGTTTCCGAGTGGTTTCAGTGGGTTGGAGCATGGCCCGGCGGTTGCTCTAGGGGAGGGCATCCACCCGCTGCACGAATCCAAAGGACCTTCCCCATGGCCATCCAGACCTGGCAGCTCGACACGACGCACACCACCGTGGGTTTCACGGTGCGCCACATGGTGGTGGCGAAGGTGCACGGCCGCTTCACGCGCTTCGAGGGCAAGCTGACGCTCCAGGGCGACGACTTCACGAAGGCCTCCGTGGAGGTGAAGTTGGAGGCGGCGAGCCTCGACACCGGCGTGGAGGCGCGTGACAACCACCTGCGCTCGCCGGACTTCTTCGACGTGGCGGCCTTCCCGAAGCTCATCTTCCGCAGCAAGCGGGTGGAGGCGGTGAAGGGCGACCACTACCGCGTGGTGGGCGACCTGACGGTGCGCGACCAGACGCACGAAGTGGTGCTGGACGCGGAACTGCTGGGCCGCGCGAAGGATCCATTCGGCACGGAGCGCATCGCGTTCCAGGCGACCACGCACCTGGACCGCAAGCAGTTCGGGCTGACCTGGAATCAGGCGATGGAGGCGGGCGGGGTGCTGGTGGGCGAGCGGGTGGACATCAGCCTGGATGTGCAGGCGGTGCCGGCCACGGTGCCTGCGGACAAGGCGGCCTGACAGCCCTTCCCGCGTGCGGCGGGACCTCACGATGTGCAGTGAAACAAGCAGGGAGCGACACCATGATCTACGTACGAACGTCCGAAGCGCGGGGCCACGCCAACCACGGCTGGCTCGACACCCACCACACCTTCTCCTTCTCGGACTATTACGACCCGGACTTCATGGGGTTCCGCTCCCTGCGCGTCATCAACGAGGACACCGTCGCGGCGCGCCGGGGCTTCGGCAAGCACCCGCACCGGGACATGGAGATCCTCACCTACGTGGTGAGCGGCGCGGTAGAGCACCAGGACAGCATGGGCACGAAGGCGGTCATCCGGCCCGGAGAGGTGCAGCGCATGAGCGCGGGCACGGGCGTGCTGCACAGTGAGATGAACCCGTTGGATGAGCCGCTGCACCTGTTGCAGATCTGGCTGCTGCCGGAGCGCCAGGGCCTGCCGCCGGGCTACGAGCAGAAGCGCTTCGACGACGAAGAGCGGCGCGGCAAGTTCCGCGTGGTGGCGTCCCGCGACGGGCGCGACGGGTCGCTGACGGTGCACCAGGACGTGGTGCTGTCCGCGACGGTGCTCGCAGAAGGCGATAAGGCGGACTACGTGCTTTCGCCCGGCCGCCACGCGTGGCTCCAGGTCATCAAGGGCGAGGCAACGCTCAACGGGGTGACGGTGAAGGCGGGTGACGGCGCGGCGGTGTCGGAGGAGACGGCGCTGGCGTTCGCCGCGAAGACGCCCACGGAGGCGCTGCTCTTCGACATGGCCTGAGGGTGGCTTGATGCGGGCGGCGGGCCCCGGCGCGGAAGCCGGGGCCGCCGGCTAGAAGCTGCGCAGGTTGAACGTGAAGCCGGTGCTGGCGGTGCGGCCATCCGGGGCGGTGGCCACGAACCGCGTGACGACGGGCACGAGGCTGAGCGAGCGGTCCGCCGTGACGAAGAGCTGTGCGCTCGTCTGGCCCTCGGCCAGGGTGAGCGCGTCGGCGGTGAGGCGTTGGGTGGGCGACTCGAGCGTGATGACGAGCGGACCGGTGAAGCCCTCCGCGCGGGTCACCGTGACCGTCGTCTGGGCGCGCGCGCCCGGGATGAGGTCCACCTGGCGAGGCGTCACGGCGACGGAGAAGTCCGGCTGGGTCACGGGCGGCGGCAGGATGACCACGGCGATGCCGCTGCTGGCGGTGACTTCGTTGGCCGAATCATCGGCGACCAGTTGGATTCCGCCCACGCCGTAGGTGGTGACGGTGGCCGAGACGGCGAGCGTGAGGGTGGTGTTGACGATGGTTTCGCCCGCCGGGAGGACGAAGTCCGGGCCCAGGGTGACGCCCTCGGGCGCGCCCGTCACGCGGATGGGCATTTCGGTCAGGTTGTCCGCGATGCGCTGCACGGCGATGTCGTAGGGGACGGAGTCGCCGGGCGTCACCGTCACCGTGTCCGCGCCCGCCCAGTCCAGGCGGTAGTACGGCGCTCCGCTGCCACAACCCATGTCCAGGACCAGGGCGCAGACAAGGAGGGTGAGTCGGGAAAGGGGACGCTGCATGGGGGCTCTCCTGGGTGACGAAGCGGTGTGGAGCATGGGCTGGGGCAGAAGGGCCCGCAAGCGGCCAGGGGGAAGGGCGGGCGTCAGCGGAACAACGAACAGGCCGCCACATAAGTCCCGACGTGGGCCTCCAGCGACGGTGCCAGCGGCTTCGCGTAGCCGCCGCCCAGCGTGAGCACCGCGGGCAATCCGCGCTCGCGCGCCGCGCCCAGCACGCGCAGGTCCCGCGCCTTGAGGCCCGCGTGGGTGAGCGACAGCCGGCCAAGGGTGTCCTCCTCCAGCGGATCCACGCCCGCCTGGAAGAAGAGCAGGTCCGCGCGCGCGGACTCCAGGACGTGGGGCAGGTGGGTGTCGAGCAGGGCCAGGTACTCCGCGTCCCCCGCGCCATCCTCCAGTCCCACGTCCAGGTGCGACGGCTGCTTGCGGAAGGGGAAGTTGTGTTCGCCGTGCATGGAGAAGGTGAAGACGGCAGTGTCGCCCGCGAAGGTGGCCGCCGTGCCGTTGCCCTGGTGCACGTCCAGGTCCACCACCACCGCGCGCTGGATGGCGCCTTCGGCCTGGAGGACGCGGATGGCCACGGCGATGTCGTTGAAGACACAGAAGCCCTCCCCGTGGTCGGGGTACGCGTGGTGCGTGCCGCCCGCGAGGTTGGCGCCGAAGCCGTCCTCCAGCGCGGCGCGAGCGGCGGCCAGCGTGCCCCCCACGGAGGCGCGAGCGTTGTCCACGAGCAGGGGCGACCAGGGAAAGCCCAGCCGGCGCGACTCCGCGTCGGTGAGCGTGCCGCCGAAGAAGGCGTCCAGGTAGCGCGCGATGTGCACGCGCTCCAGGTCGGTTCGGTCCACGAGGGGCGCCTCGAAGAGGGAGGCGGGGGACAGGACGCCGCGCGCGAGCAGGGCCTCGCGCAGCAGGCGGTACTTCTCCATGGGAAAGCGGTGCCCTTCGGGAAGGGGCACGGCGTACCGGTCGGAGTGGAAGACGCGCACGGGGCAGGGGCGTAACGCCGCGTCGGAAGGGGTGCAACCGGGGGCGTAGACCTTCTGGCGGACCTGTCCGTTACAAGAGCAGGCGGCGCGCGGTGCCCGCCCCCGCCGTCTCATTCCGGAGCCCACCATGAAGCTGAAGCCCCTCTCGCGGGCCGTCCTGACGGCCGCGCTCGCCACCGGTCTGTCCGCCACCCCCGCCCTGGCGGTGACGCCCGTCACGCCCATCCACGAGTCGCCGCCGGTCGCGTCCACGGTCGCAGGCGAAGGCCTGGGGGCCACGGCCTTCTCCGCCGCTGGCTTCTCCGAACCGGGTTTCAGGGGAGCCCGGGCCGGGGCCTGGGCGTGCGCGACGGCGGTCAGCAGCAGG
>NZ_RAVZ01000241.1 GCF_003611635.1 Corallococcus terminator
AGATGTGTAATAAGAGACAGCCGCCAACGCGTCCACCCGCACCTGGACCGCTTCCGAACGGCAGGCCACATCCCCACTCACGGTCAGGCCCCAGAGCACCTCGTTCCCCTGGGGGCCGCCCAGCACCGGGCCGCCGCTGTCGCCCACGCAGCTCATGGCCGGAGAGGGGCCCGCCTGGAAGGCCGCGGCCTGCACGCCGGTCACCTGGAGCAGGCCCTGACGCCGCTGGCCCGAGGGCCGGGCCGCATCCTTCGTGTCCCCGTAGCCCACCGCCCGCACGAGGCTGCCCACCGCCACCGGGGGGTCCTGTCCACCGGGCAGCCGGTAGGGCGGGACATCCTCCACGGGCGTCGCCAGCCGCAGCAGGGCCGCGTCCCAGGCGTGGGCGGCAGGGACATAGGAGGGGTGGGCCACGGCCCGGGTGACGCGCACGAACCGACCTCCGGGCCCAGGGGCTCCGCTCTCCGGAGGCAGGGTCGGACCGAGGAAGACCTCGTAGGGCCCCGCCTCCCCGAAGAGGGCCAGGCAGTGCGCCGCCGTCAGCACCACGTCCGGGGCGATGAGGGCGCCCGAACAGAGGAGGACCGGCGGCTCCCCTCCACAGCGCGTGCGCCGGGCCACCAGCGCCACCGCCGCTCCGTCCCCGGGCGCGTCCGTGCCCTGGACGACCTCCTGGGCCTGGGAGTCCGGCGGGGTGGATTCCTCGGGCCCGGAAACGGGCAGGCAGGCGAGCATGAGGAAGGCGACGAGCGCAACCGCCCCGGAGGGTTGGCGGCCTGTCGGGTCCCTGGCGGATGCGGTGGACCGTTTCGCCATGGGGCGCATCATAGGCAACAGGGGGTCGTGGGAATGGGTCAGCTCCCGCGTTACCTTGCCTTGGGGGGTCGTGAACCGGATAGAGTCCGTTGCACGTCTCCCTGCCCACCCGGCCAGAAGGCGTGCTTCATGACGCTCCTCGGGCCGGAGGTCTACCGGTTCGATCGGGAGTCAGACAGGCTGCCTGCCTGCCGTTCTTGCCGTTTGGGCCTGCCGCATTGAAGGGCCCGCCACACCTTCACGGGTGGTGGGTCTGCAACCCTTTTTGGAGGATGTTCACATCATTCGCGAACAGAAGAGTCGCGGTCCCAACCGGGACCAGAGAACCAACCGCCGCATCCGCGCGCGGGAAGTCCGTGTCGTTGGCGCGAACGCCGAGCAGCTCGGCGTCATGCCCATCGAAGCAGCGCTGAAGCTTGCGCAGGAGCAGGGGCTCGACCTCGTCGAAGTCAGCCCCATGGCCAAGCCGCCAGTCTGCAAGATCATGGACTACGGCAAGTTCAAGTACGAGGAGAAGAAGAAGGCCTCGGACGCGAAGCGCACGCAGGTGGTCATCCAGCTCAAGGAAGTGAAGCTCCGTCCCAAGACGGAGGAGCACGACTACGAGTTCAAGGTGCGCAACACCCGCCGGTTCATCGAAGAGGGCAACAAGGCCAAGGTCGTCATCCAGTTCCGTGGGCGTGAAATCACGCACAAGGAGTTGGGCAGCGCCATCCTTGATGACGTCATCAAGGACCTGAAGGACGTGGCCGTCGCCGAGCAGATGCCGCGCATGGAAGGCCGGCAGATGTTCATGATCCTCGCGCCGACGCCGAAGGTCGCGCAGAAGGCCCGTGAACTGGCGCGTCAGGCCGCTGCGGCTGCCCGCAAGGCCTCGCCGCCGAGCCAGAAGAAGCCGCACCCCGAAGGTGGCCATCCCGCCGCGGAGGGTGCTTCCACCGCGCCCGCCGAAGCCGAGGAGACCGGTACCAGCGACGACGCCGACACGGGCGACGAGCAGGACACCGCGACCGCGACGACGTAGCCGTTCGCGCGAACGGGCTTCGCGTCTCCCCTTCCTCGTGAAGATGGGAGACGCGCCCACGGGCGGTGCCCCTCGGGATGACTCCCAGGGACCCGCCCGCGCCCGTCGTGCGGGCCTGCTTCCACGTCCCGCGCGTCGCGGGGGGACACGCTCCCCCCGCTAGAAGCGCAGGACCCGCGTGCGCCGGCGACGCCCCCACTCCATCAGGATGAACGTCATCCCCACCGCGAGCATCGCGCTGGCACCGCCACACCCGGCGGCGATCGCCTGCTGCGACGGGCCCGTCAGGGCGCTGTCCAACGCCCCCACGTCCTGCGGCGGGTCGAACGAGGACGGTCCGCCGGAGCCTCCGGTGGCGGCCACCCGCCGGTCGTCTTCCCCAGACGCTTCCATCGCGGCCACCGGCTGGGACTTGAGCGACGACGCGCTGGTGGAGAAGAAGGACAGCCGGATGCTGGAGCCGGACGACGGCTCGATGCCGAAGAAGCACAGCAGCGGCACGCCCGAGGGCAGCACCTCCGGCGCGGCCGGGTAGCCCGCGAAGCCGGACACCGACGCGAGCTCCTTGCCCGCCCCCGGCTTGCCACTGGAGGAGAGCGCGCGGACCCACAGCCGGTAGCCGCTGCCGTCGCTCCGGGGCTGGTTGTAGAAGAGGTACACGGCGCTACCCACGCGGGTGAGCGCGGGCTGCGTGGCCCAGTCCCCGTCGTCCAGCACGCGCACCGCGGAGCCGAACGCGCTGCCGTTGAAGTGGCGGTAGTTGAGCCGCTCGGAGTTGTCCTTGTAGACGACGTGCAGGCCGCCCTTCCCGTCCGCCACCGCGCTCATCGCGGCCCCATGGTAGATGCCGTCGGAGAAGGCGGTGCGCGTGGAGGACCAGGTGGACAGCGACGCGCTGTCATCGCGGATCCGGTAGTGCGTGGTGTCGTGGCCGTCGTGGGAGCTCCACAGCACCATCATCCGGCTGCCCAGGCTGATGAGCCGCCCACCGCCGCGCTTCGGGATGTCGCGCGCGAGCGCGGACTGTTCGCGGAAGGTGGAGCCGCCGTCGCTGCTCACCGCGAGGGTCAGCGTGTTGCTGGCGTCCTTCTCCCGGAAGAAGGCCTGCACCCACAGCCGGCCCTTCGAGTCGCGCGCCAGCTCCGCGCGGTAGTACGCGGTGCTGGAGCTGGTGGAGTCGAAGACGCGCACGGGGGTCTGGGGACTCCAGCGGCCCTTGGACGCGCTGTAGCGCCACCACTGGAAGTACACGTCCCGGAGGGTGGAGCCGCCAATGCCCGTGCTGTCCGGCGTCTCCACCGCGTAGACGAGCGCCACGTCCTGGCCCACCGCGATGAGGTCCGCGCGGTCATACGCGGAGCCGTCGTGGATGGCGCCCTCCAGCTTCCAGGTGCCGCCGCCGTTGTCGCTGCGGAACATGCGCAGCCCGTGCCCGTCCAGCCCGCCCTGTTGCACGGCGGCGAGCAGCACGGAGCCCTCGCTGCGAGACACCCGGACGATGTGCCGGTGCGCGGGCAACGTCAGCGCGTTGCCGCCCCGCACCGGAAGGGCGGACGGGGGTGTCGCGGCCGTCATGCCCGTCAGGAGCAATCCCGTGAGTACCGCCCAACCCATTCCTGTCCCCCTCCGTTGGATTCCTGGCGGAAAGCTGGTGCGTCGGGACGGTCTGGAGAAGCTGGGAGAACTCGGGGCGTCGTCTGCCTGTCTGCCCTTCAGCGGGGATCCGCGCGGACGTGTTGCGCGGCGGCGGACGTCTTTTGGTGAACGGCCAGCGGCGGCTCAACCGCGCGCTGTCGCCCGGCCACCGATTTGCGCGCCCGCGTCAGGGGGCAGGCGGCGGAAGAGGGGCCCGGCCAGCGACGACACGAGCCCGATGGCGAGGAAGGGCAGCAGGAACCGGTCCGGCGTGAGGCGCACGTCCCCGCCGCCTCGGGCCACGTGCAGCATCAGGCCGCCAAAGCTGATGCCCACGCTCAGCGCCATCTGCTGCGTCACCACGGCCAGCGTGGACGCGCTGCTCACCGCCTCCTTGGGGAGGTCCGCGTAGGCCACCGTGTTGGTGGCGGTGAACTGCAACGAGCGCATGAAGCCGCTGCAGATGAGCGTGCCGATGATGAAGGGGATGGGCGTGCTCATCCGGAAGAAGGCGGGCACGGCCGTCAGCGCGGCGGTGAGCAGGTTGGAGATGATGAGCGTCTTGCGGAAGCCCACGCGCCGGATGAGCACGGGTGCCACGGGCTTGCACGCGAAGGCCCCCATGGACGTGCCGATGGTGACGAGCCCCGCCTCCAGCGGCCCCCATCCCAGGCCCACCTGGAAGAGCAGCGGCAGGAGGAAGGGCGTCGCGCCCAGGCCCATGCGCACCAGGGCGCCGCCCAGCATGCTGGCGCGGAAGGTGGGCACCTGGAGCAGGCGCAGGTTGAGCACCGGACGCGGCGTGCGCAGCGCGTGTCGCACGTAGGCGGCCAGGGCGCCCAGGGCCACCAGCGCGATGCCCAACTGCGCGGGCCACGGCACCAGGCCGATGCCCGCCGTCTCCGCCGCGCCCATCAGCGTGGTGATGGCGACCACCGCCAGGGCGAAGCCCTTCTTGTCGAAGGGGCCCGGGTCGGGCTGTTTCAGCACGGGCACGAAGCGCGCCACGGCCCACATGCCCAGCAGGCCCACCGGCACGTTGATGAAGAAGATCCACGGCCAGTCCGCGACGCCCAGGATGAAGCCCGCGAGCGGCGGGCCCAGCAGTGGCCCCACCAGCGCGGGCATGGTGAACCAGCTCATCGCGGACACCAACCTCTCTCGCGGCGCCGAGTTGACGATGATGAGCCGGCCCACGGGCGTCATCAGCGCGCCGCCCAGCCCCTGCAACGTGCGGAAGAGCACGAGCTGGCCCAGGGACCGCGAGAAGCCGCACAGCACGGAGGCCGTCAGGAACACGCCCATGGCCACCATGAAGACGCGGCGCGGACCGTAACGGTCGGCGATCCACCCGCTCGCGGGCGCGAGCACCGCCAGGGCGAGGATGTACGACGTCAACGCGAGCTTGAGGTGGACCGGATCCGTGCCGAAGGCCACCGACAGCGTGGGCAGCGCGGTGGACAGCGCCGTGGAGTCCAGGAACTCCATGAACAGCGCACTGGCCACCGCGATGGATGCCAGCCGGGAGCCTCGGGTGGAGCGGCCAGGTCCGGTGGATGCGGTCGCGGTGGAGACGGACACGCCCTTTTCTATGCGCATGCCGCACCGCGCCTGTCACGTACGCCCGGCAGGTGGGTCCCTGAAACCAGAAGCGAGCGTACTCAGAGCCCACAGCGTCGGCGGCGCGTGCCCTCGGAGAGGCTGGCCGTCCTTCCGGTGGGCAGGCGGGCAGGCGGCGCCTCGTGGCCCGAAGCCTTCCGGAGCACCGAAGCCTTCAGGCCTCCAGCGCGGAGCTTCCCTCCGGACTGGAGATGGTGGCGTCAGGGCTCGGGCGGTTCGTTCCGGGCGGCGTTGGTGAGCAACCGGGCTTCCTCGCGCAGCTCACCCAACCGGACGCGGTGACGCTGGAGCAGCGCCTCCACCTGTTCGACCCGCACCGTGTCTCCCCGCGCACGGGCTTCCTGCTTCTCCCCTTCCAGCCGCGTCACATCCCGCCCCAGCAGCGACGCGATGTGCTCCGTCTTCTCCAGCTTCCAACGCGCCGTCTGAGGCTGGTCCTCCTCGATGGGGTCGTTCGGTTGCGCGGGGGCGTTGGCCACCTCCGGCTCCGGCGGCACATCTCCGGGGCTCGGTGACACCACCGTGGCGCCGGGCTGTTCAGGCGCGGTCGCGCGCACCGGCGCCGTCCGCTCCGGCGCGACCACCGCCGCCTCCACGGGCCTGGGAGCCTGCTGGAGCTCCGGAAGCAGCGAGGGAGGAGCGCCCGTCTCCTGGGACGTCAGGAACGCGATGGCGAGGACCACCGCTCCCACCAGGCCCGCGCCCCACACCAGCATCACCCGCTCACGGCGTCGCATCGTCCGTACCCCTCACAAGCCCCTCGGGCCCTTCACAGCCGCAGGCGCCAGCCTTCCGCCTGCCGCTCCACCCGGAAGAAGTACGGCTCCTGCCGCTCCTTGCCTCCCTGGGACACGCGCGCCCGCACGAGCACCGCGTTCGGGTCGCGGCCATCCACCTTCGCTTCGACGATGTCCACCAGGTGCAGGTCGTGCTCGCGCAGGTCCTTCACGGTGTCCTCGCACGAAGACAGGCCCTGGCCTTCCACCAGCATCGGGCCCAACACCGCGCAGTCGCCGGAGGGCAGGGCCTGGAAGAAGCGGCGCACCACCGCCTCCCCGGCCTCCGCCTTCTCGGACACCGCGGACGTGCAGGCGGGCGCGGCGAGCCACAGCCCCACCGCCCCCAGCACCCATCGCGTCATGCGTCCCATCCGCCGTCAGTAGCAGTTGGGCGCGAACAGCTCGTCATCCGAGGCGGACACGAACTGGTCGTCGCACCAGCCGCTCGCCAGCACGTGCCCGTTGCGCACGCAGCCGTCGTGGTTCGTCGCGTCCACCGTGTATTGCGTGTCACCGCCGCAGCCGCTGCCGCTGCGGCCGAAGCAGTTGCCCATCACCTTGGGACGCGACCAGTGGTCCGGCTCGCCACACACCCAGGTGCTGCCGTTCATGTAGTACTCGTCGCCGTTGCACGACGTGTGGTCACCCAACTGGGCAATCTGCTGGTTTCTCGCGTTGTCGAAGCCGCCCTTGTCGCAGTCATGCTTCGCGTACGAGTACCAGTTGTACGTGCCGCCGCAGCTCCCCACGTTCTTGCCCGCGCACTTCGCGTAGCTGCACAGCATCGTGTAGCCGCGGCCCTGCTCGCCCATCACCGTGCGCTTCAGCGTGACGCTCGTGGGGTACTGCGCCCACATGCCCACCGCGCGCCGCAGGTACATGGCCTCCGGCGTCGCCGCGTCGCCCGCGGGCAGGCCCTGGTTGAGCGCCTGGTAGAAGGCCGCCAGCACCTCGCGGTCCGCGTCCAGCACCTGCGTGTCCTGCGCGTTCTGGTCCGCGAAGCCATCCAGCGTGGACACACCCGAAGCGGGGTCCATCAAGCCGGTGAGCGTCAGGCCGTGCGTGCGCACCTCCAGCCGGTACACCCCGGGCTCCACCTCCTGGGAGGAGAAGGACACGTCCTGTCCCCAGGTGCCCCGGGTCAGGCCCGCCTCCGAGCTGAGCGTCAGCCCCTCGGGGGAACCGGGAGCAGCGGACGGGACGTCCGTCCCCGCGCCACCACAGCCCCACAACAGCAACGCCGCGACCGCACCGAGTGCCTTGCGCATCTGTCTGTCAACCTCCGGCCAGGAGACCTGCTTGGACAACGAAGCAGCCGCTGGAGTACCGGGCGGCCGGGCGCCGCTCAAGGCGAGGTGCGTCACGGTGGGGAGGCAGGCTCCAGGACCCACCCCCTGAGGGTAGGCGCGCCGTTCACGGCGGACAGGCGCGCAGGGGTGGGGATGTGGCATGACGGGCCGGCGTTTCGCGTCGTTTCTTTTGGAGGAAGTCCCTTTGAAAATCCCCGCGCTCACCGTCATGGCGGCGCTCGCCGCGACGGGTTGCTCCAACGGCAGCATCAAGAACAACCGCGAGGCCCAGGCCCGCATCGCGGCCAACGCGTCCAAGCCCCAGTTGGAGCCCTTCAAGGGCTCCGAGCCGCTGGCCGGCACGGCAGACACCTTCAAGGCCCTGTGCAAGGCGGACCTGGAGCGCGCCCAGGCGCAGGTGGTGGCGCTCAAGAAGCTGGACGCGAAGTCGAACGGGCAGGCGGTGCTCAAGGCCTACGACGAAGCGCAGACGGCCATCATGAACGCGGCCAACCGCGCGAGCCTCACCCAATCCGTGCACCCGGATCCCGCCCTGCGCGACGCGTCCCGTGAGTGCGAGCAGCAGGTGGACGCGGCCAACGTGGCGCTGTCCCAGGACCGCGGCGTCTATGACGCGCTGTCGCTGGTGGACCTGTCCAAGGCGGACGCGCCCACGCAGCACTGGGTGAGCCGCGCGCTGCTGGAGTTCCGCCGCGTCGGCGTGGACCGCGACGAGCCCACGCGCCAGAAGGTGAAGGCGCTCAACGAGGAGATCCTCAAGCTGGGCCAGCAGTTCAGCAAGAACATCGCGGAGGACATCCGCAAGGTGGCCTTCACGCCCAAGGAGCTGGACGGGCTGCCGGAGGACTACAAGAAGGCGCACGCGCCGGGCGCGGATGGCAAGGTGGTCATCACCAGCAACTACCCGGACTACTTCCCGTTCATGACGTACGCGAAGAACGCCAAGGCGCGCGAGAAGCTGTGGCGCGCCTACCGTCAGCGCGCGTTCCCGAACAACCAGGCGGTGCTCGGCCAGCTCATCGAGAAGCGCAACGAGCTGGCGACGCTGCTGGGGTACGCGAACTGGGCGGCCTTCACCACCGAGACGCGGATGACGCGCACGCAGCAGGCGGCGGCGGACTTCATCGACCAGTTGGCGCAGTCCACGGAGGCCCGCGCGAAGAAGGAGATGGCGGAGCTGCTGGCGCGCAAGAAGAAGGACGTGAAGGGCGCCACCGTCGTAGAGCCGTGGGACCACGACTACTACGAGGACCGGGTGCGCGCGGAGCGCTTCGGCTTCGACTCGCAGACGGTGCGTCCCTACCTGGAGTACGCCCGGGTGAAGGACGGCGTGATGGGCATCACCTCCAGCCTGTGGGGCGTGACGTTCCAGCCGGCGAAGGACGTGAAGACGTGGCACACGGACGTGGAGGCCTACGACGTGCTGGAGGGCGGCAAGCCCCTGGGCCGCGTCTTCCTGGACATGCACCCGCGCGACGACAAGTTCAAGCACGCGGCGCAGTTCGACCTCATCACCGGTGAAGCCGACAGGCGGCTGCCGGAGGCCGTGCTGGTGTGCAACTTCCCGCGCCCCGGCGACCTGATGACGCACGACGAGGTGGAGACGTTCTTCCACGAGTTCGGCCACCTGATGCACACCGTCTTCTCCGGTCACCAGAAGTGGACGCCCATCTCCGGCATCTCCACCGAGCGCGACTTCGTGGAGACGCCGTCCATGCTGCTCCAGCAGTGGGCGCAGCAGCCGGAGGTGCTCAAGAGCTTCGCCAAGCACCATGAGACGAACGAGCCCATCCCCGCGGAGATGGTGGAGAAGCTGCGCGCGTCGAAGGAGTTCGGCCAGGGCCTGTGGGCGCGCCGCCAGTTGTTCCTGTCCGCGGTCAGCCTCCAGTACTACTCGCGCGCGCCGGGCTTCGACACGTCCGCCGTCCTCTCCGAGCTGCAGAAGAAGCTCAGCCCCTTCCGCCACGAGTACCGCGACGGCACCCACTTCGAGGTCGCCTTCGGGCACCTGGATGGGTACTCGGCCGCGTACTACACGTACCTGTGGTCGTACGTCATCGCGAAGGACCTGGAGTCGGAGTTCCAGAAGGCGGGCTACCTGGACCGGGACACGGCGATGAAGTACCGCCACACCGTGTTGGACCCCGGCGGCTCCAAGCCCGCCGCCGACCAGGTGAAGGACTTCCTCGGCCGGCCCTACGCCTTCGATGCCTTCCGCGCCTACCTGGACGGCGCCGCGAAGACGACGGGCACCGCGAAGGACTCGCAGTAGCCGTCGGCCGTGGCGCGGTGGCCTTCTTCGCCACCGCGCCGCCCGCCTGACCCGCCCTCCAGGGCTGGAGTCGGCGCGGCGCCCACGCGCCCCCCACACCGCCCCTCATCGCGGAACTTCTCTTCCCTTCCGGAACCGCACCGGTCGCGCACCCCTGCCCCGGGGATGGAGCCCGCCGTCCGCCCGTCAACGCCGAGGGACTGGTGAGGCTTTTGCTTGAAGCGCGCTCGCCACGGACTCGTGGGGAGGCCCGGTTCAGGAGGACGCGACGTGACAGCCTGTCGTCAAAGGCGGAGTCGGAGCTGGCGGGGGCTGGGGCTCGCGGTGTTGCTGCTCGCGAGCTGCGACGCCTCCGTGCCCCGGGCCCGCGTGCTGCCAGGACCGGACGCAGAGGGCCCGGTGGATCCGCAGGACATCCAGTGTCGCTCCCAGTCGCGCGACCCGGGCCGCGTCACCCTGCACCGCCTCAACCGCGCCGAATACGACAACACCGTGCGCGACCTGCTGGGCGACACGGGCGCGCCCGCGCGCGACTTCCCACCGGACGACCACGGCTTCGGCTTCGACAACAACGCGGACGTGCTCAGCATGTCCCCCCTGTTGATGGAGAAGTATTCGCACGCGGCGAAGCAGTTGGTGGAGCGCGCGTGGGCGAACGGCACGCTGCGCACCTGTGAGCTGGACGCCGCCGCGCCGGAAGCGTGCGCGCGCGACCTGCTGCGGACCTTCGCGCGGCGCGCCTGGCGAAGGCCCGTGTCCGAGCAGGAGGTGGAGAAACTCGTCGGCTTCGTCGCGGTGGCCCGGCAACAGGGCGACGCGCCGGAGGTGGGGGTGAAGCTGGCCCTGCGCTCGGTGCTGGTGTCGCCGCACTTCCTCTTCCGCGTGGAGCTGGACCCCGTGTCCCCGTCCCACGCGCCGCACCCCGTCAGCGACCTGGAGCTGGCAAGCCGCCTGTCCTACTTCCTCTGGAGCAGCATGCCGGATGAGGCGCTGCTGACGGCGGCGGAGGGCGGCCGGCTGCGCGACGCCGCGGTGCTGGAGGCGCAGGTGCGGCGCATGCTGGCGGACCCCAAGGCCCGGGCGCTGGTGGACAACTTCGCCGGCCAGTGGCTCTACACGCGCGCGCTCGACTTCGCCGAACCGGAGGCGCGCTACGGCTTCGACGAACCGCTGCGCCAGGCGATGCGGGAGGAGACGAAGCTGCTCTTCCAGGAGTTCATCATCCGCGACCACCGGCTCAAGGACCTGCTGGACGCGCCCTTCACCTACGTGAACGACCGGCTGGCGACGCACTACGGCCTGCCCCCCGTGGGCACCGACGCGATGACGCGCGTGAGTCTGGAGGGCCACCCGGAGCGCGCGGGCCTCTTCGGCAAGGGCGCGCTGCTCACCGTCACCGCCAACGCGGACCGCACCTCGCCGGTGAAGCGCGGGGTCTGGGTGCTGGAGCAGTTGCTGTGCAAGGGCCCTCCGCCCCCACCGCCCGACGCGGGCGGCCTGGCGCCGGCGGTGGACCCCACGCTCAACATCAAGGAGCGCATGTGGCAGCACCGCGCGAACCCCACGTGCGCGGGGTGCCACACGCTGATGGATCCGCTGGGCTTCGGCCTGGAGAACTTCGACCCGGTGGGCCGCTGGCGCGAGAAGGAAGAGGGCGGCGCGGCGGTGGACCCAAGCGGCGAGCTGCCCGGGGGCAAGGTGTTCAACGGCGTGGTGGAGATGCGCGCCGTGGTGAAGCAGGACCCGGACCTGTCCGCGTGCATGACGCGGCACATGTTGTCCTATGCGCTCGGGCGGGGCGCGGAGCCTGAGGACCGCTGCAACGTGAGCGACATCTCCCGGCAGGCCGAAGCCCAGGGCGGCCGACTCACCGACTACATCCTCGCCATCGTCCGCAGCGACGCGTTCCAGAAAAGGGGTGGCGAAACGGAAGGACCCACGCCATGAGCCGCCAACCCCTCCTGTCCCGTCGGACCCTGTTGCGCGGCATGGGCGCGCTGATGGCCCTGCCCCTGCTGGAGGGCATGCGCCCCGGTGTGGCCCGGGGTGCCCCCGCACCGGCCCCGCGCCGCTTCGCGGTCTTCTACACGCCCTGCGGCATCCACATGCCCAAGTGGACACCCGCGGGTGTGGGCGCGGACTGGTCCCTGACGCCCACGCTCGCGTCCCTGGCGCCCGTGAAGGACGACGTGCTGGTGCTGAGCGGGCTGGACAACCTGCCGGGCAGACCCGACGGCGACGGGCACCACGCCGCCGCGACCTCCGCGTTCCTGAGCTGCGTGAAGGCCCTGAAGACGGAGGGCTCCAACATCCGCACCGGCATCTCCATGGATCAGGTGATGGCGAACGCGCTGGGCAAGGCCACGCGCTTTCCATCGCTGGAGCTGGGCATCGACCAGGGCAAGGGCATTGGCAACTGCGACTCCGGCTACGCGTGCCCGTACGCGAACAACATCGCGTGGGCAGGGCCCTCCACGCCCGTGCCCAAGGAGACGAAGCCCCTCGCCGCCTTCGAGCGGCTGTTCGCGGACTTCGACCCGAACATCACCCAGGCGGAGCTGGCGAAGCGGCGCGCGTATGGCCTGAGCATCATCGACGCCGTGCGCGCCGACGCGAAGGCGCTGGAGGGCCGGCTGGGCACCACCGACCGGCGCAAGCTGGACGAATACTTCACCGGCGTGCGCGAGCTGGAATTGCGCGTCAACGCGATGGAGGGCGCCGGCCCGGCGTGTGGCGCGGGTGTGGCCCCCGTGGACACGCTGGACGTGCGCGAGAAGACGAAGGCGATGATGGACCTCATCGTGCTCGCGTTCCAATGCGACCTCACCCGCACGTGCACCTTCATGCTGGGCAACGCGCGCAGCCAACGCGTGTATTCGTTCCTGGGCCTGTCCGGTGAGCACCACGCGTACTCGCACCACCAGAAGGCCCAGGCCAACTACGACGCGCTGGCGAAAATCGACAAGTGGGAGGTGGAGCAGTACGCGTACCTCCTCCAGCGCATGAAGGGCGTGCAGGAGGGGGAAGGAACGCTGCTGGACCACAGCGCGGTGTACTTCTCCAGTGAGGTCGCCGATGGCAACATGCACGAGCACAAGAACCTGCCCATCCTCCTGGCGGGACGCGCGGGCGGAGCCCTCTCCCCGGGCCGGCACGTGCAGTACGGGGACGTGCCGCTGGCGAACCTCTACATCTCCCTGCTGAACATGTTCGGCGTGCCCGTGAGCACCTTCGGTGACGGCACGGGGCCCCTGACCGGGCTGGACGGGTAGCGCACGGGAGCAGGCACCCGCTCGGGCACCCCGGGGGCCGCCTGCTCCGTTCACTTCCCCTGCGCGACGGGGCGCGGCACGGGATGATGGGGCCCATGCCTCTTCCTGTGCTCCGCCGTGGGCTCGCCGTGGTGTTGCTGGCCCCGCTGCTCGGCTGTGTCTCCACCGCGACGCCCACGCGTCCCGCGCCTGCCTCCGCGAAGAAGGGCGCGACCACCGCCGCCGCGCGCAAGGTGCCCGCGTCCACGACGACACCGACGCCACCGGAGGGCCCGCGCAAGCCCGTGCCATCCGCCGCCGACTTGAAGCGCGACATGGTGGCCGCGCACAACCAGGCGCGGGCCCAGGCCTCGCGTCCCACGCCGAAGCCCGCGCTGCCCGCGCTCACGTGGTCCGACGAAGCCCTGCGCAAGGCGGAGTCCTACGTGAAGGAGTGCCGCTTCGAACACAACCCGGACCGGGGCACGTTCGGAGAGAACCTGGCCGCCGCGACGCCCGACACCTGGACCACCGCGCAGGTGGTGAAGAGCTGGGCGGACGAGTCCGCCGACTACGATTACGCGCGAGGCACCTGCAAGCCGGGGAAGATGTGCGGCCACTACACGCAGGTGGTGTGGCGCAACACGACGGCGGTGGGCTGCGCGACGCGGCTGTGCACGAAGAATTCGCCCTTCGGCAAGGACGTGGGCACGTGGCAGCTCTGGGTGTGCAACTACGCGCCGCCGGGCAACTGGGTGGGCCAGAAGCCCTACTGACGCACTACGGAGCCGCGAGTGTAATCACCTCGATGCCGTCCTTCGTGCCCACCGCGAAGCGGCGGTTCGCGGGGTCCATCGCGAACGGCGGAGGGGCGGGCACGTGGTGGCGGATGCTGCCCAGCGCCAGGCCCGTGTCCAGGTCCTCCCAGCGCTGCACGACGCGGCCGGTGGCGCGCTCCACCAGCTTCGGATGCTTGAAGAAGTCCACCACGTGCGCCGCGTCCACGACCATCAGCGGGCCGGCGGGCTCCTCCAGGGGCACGTCCGACAGCACCTTGCGTTCCGCGAGCGAGTACGTGCCCAGGTGGAAGGTGTCGCCGTCCCTGGCGGATTCGTCCACGCGGACGAAGACGAGCGTGTCTCGCGCACCGAAGGCCGCGGACATGAAGAACAGGCCCCCTTCCTCCGTGTCCGCCAGGAGGTTGCCCTTCTCCAGCGACGTGGGGTCCTCCAGCGCCCGGGACACGTCGAACACCGACACCGCGTCCACCGGGTGCCAGATCCACCCCGCGCTCGACAGGTAGCGCCCGTCCGGGCTGAACTGGAGCCGCGAGTGGAAGAAGTCCACCGCGTCATTCGTGCGCTTCGTGAGGCGCTCGCCCGTCGCCACGTCCTCCAGCTCCAGCACGCAGTAGGAGTCCGGACAGTGGGCCAGGAGCGTGCGGCCACTGGGGAACGTGTGCAGGGCGACGGGGTAGTCGAAGACGTTCGCCTGGTAGAAGTCGCGCTGGAGCTGGCGCATCACCCGGGTGCCCTCCAGCAGCAGCCCTGTCGTGCCCAGCGATTCGTACAGCACGCTGTAGCGCCCGTCCGGGGACACCACCGCGCGGTCGAAGCGGTAGGCGAAGTTCACGTGCGGGTCGAAGCAGGTGCCATCCAGGTGGTAGCGCACGCCGCCACCCACCGGGTCCACGAGCGCCTCGCCGCTCCAACACAGGGAGGTCACGGCACAGCGCGTCTTCAGGGTCTGTCTCTGGAAATCCATGGCCCCCGTGACGGGGGCCACTGGAGGACCCTGACACTCCGAGCCGGGCCCCGGAAGGGCTCAGGCCGGGATCATCGTCAGGAGCTGCTGCGCCTGCGCGCGCAGCTCCTTGTCGTCGCCCTTGAGGACCTTCTGGATGTGATACCGGGCCCGTGAGGGGTCGCTCAGACGCAGGGCCAGCGCCATGTTGAAGTGCGTGGGCGGATCCGCCGGGTGCGCGTCCAGCACCGGGCCGAGCACGCGCGCGGCGAGCGCCGGTCCCTCCCCGGGAACATGCTCCAGGTAGTGCACCGCCAGGTCGTTGGAGGCGCCCGTCTCCGTGGGCGCGAGCGCCACGGCCTCTTCCAGCAGCGCGCGCACCCGGTCGCGCTGGCCCATGACGTCCAGCGCCCGGGCGAGCTGCCGGCGCGTCTCCACCGAACCGGGGTCCAGGCGGAGCCCTTCCTCGAAGAGGGGCACGGCCTCCGCCAGCCGGCCTGCGAGCAGCGCGGCCATGGCGTGCAGGCCGATGAAGTTGGGGTTCTCCGGCGCCAGTTCGCGCAGCCGGACGGCCGCGGCCAGGGCGTTCTGCGTCAGGCCGCCGAGCAGCGACAGGTTGAAGATCTCTTCCCAGAGGAACGCGTCGTCCGGCGCCAGCGTCAGCGCGTCGCGCAGCTCCTGCAGGGCCAGCCCCAGGTCGCCCGTCTCCAGATACGCCCGCGAGCGATCCCACTGCGCGCGGTAGGACTCCTTCACCATCGTCACCCTCCGCCGGGGCACGCCTCCGCCGGAGGACACCCGGATGGGACGCTCAGCCCCGGAACACCTTGTGGAACAGCCGCATGAACATGCCCGCCTTGGGCGCGGTCTCCGGGCGGCCGGACTGCTGCTGCTGCGCCTCCGCCTGGAGGTCCAGCTTCATCTTCAGCTTCTTGAGGTCGGGGTCGATGGAAAAGGTGCTGAACTCATCGTTCCCTTCCAGGGCTGTCTGGACCTTGCGCGCGCGGGAATCATTCTGGCTCATGTCGCGTCTCCTGACCGAACATCGCACCCTAGCACCTGTCTCTTATACAC
>NZ_RAVZ01000242.1 GCF_003611635.1 Corallococcus terminator
CCGGTGAAGAGCGTCCCCGCTGGCTCGGCGACCCCCGCAACCACCACCGCCGCCCCGGCTCCGCCCACGGAGGACCCGGCCAAGGCCCTGGGAACGCTCCAGGTCAGCGCCAATCCGTACGCGACGGTCTACCTGGGCTCCAAGCGGCTGGGAGATGTGCAGGGCCGCGCGTCCTACAAGGTGGCGCCCGGCACCTACAAGCTGACCTTCCAGCACCCCATGGGCGGCAGGACGTACACCGTCATCGTCCCCGCCAACGGCACCGTGGCGCAGGAGTTCCGCGCCCCGAAGGGCCGCTGACCCGACCGTCTCCCCCTGCCTGACCGGTGGGGGTCGAGGCAGCCGGCCGCCGTTCTTCGCCCCAATCCATCACCCCCCGTGTGTTCAGCCTCCGGACCGGGCGTCGGACAGACGACGTCCGCCCGCACGCCTGCTCGTCGTTCTTGACGAATGACGCGCGAATCTGGCACCTATGCGGTCCATTCAGTAGCCTCTATTCAATGGAATCGATGGACCTGCTGGCGCCCGAGGAGCTCGAACGGATCGAGCGCGAAAACGCCGGGGGTCTGCCCGCGAACGCGATTTTGGAAATCTTCCGGCCCCGGGGCGTGAGGCTCTCGGAGGCGACGTTCCGGAAGTACGTCCAGGCAGGGCTCCTGCCTCGCAGCCGCCGCGTGGGCCGCAAGGGGAAGCACCAGGGCAGCCTGGGGCTCTACCCGGTGGAAGCGGTCCGCCGCATCAATGTCATCAAGAAGATGATGGCCGAGGGACACACCCTGGAGGACATCCGTCGCTCCTTCGTGTTCCACCGCAACCACATCGACCAGCTCCAGCGGGACCTGGCGGAGGTGCTGGACGGGTTCCAGGAGGAGCTGGGAGGACGGCCTCCAGGAGGAGAACGCAGGAGGTCACTCGAAGCCCAGTTGGCAACGCTCCGGCAACGGGCGCAGGATCTGGTCCGGGATGTCGCCCGCCTGGGCAGCGCCGTCACGGCGCGCGAAGACGAAACGCTCCGGTCGCAATAGGATGCCCCCCAGGGTCCTGTTGAACCGGGTAGACTCCACACATCTGGAGGAATCATGTCGGAAGTGAAGCAGCTGCAGGAGGGCGAGGGGGGAGGAGGCGAGGAGGAGCTGCCAGCGGAACGACGGCGCTCCAAGACCATGTCGCGCAAGGAGATGGCGCGCGACCTGCGCCGTCGCAGGCTCGCCGGCCAGTTGGACCCGGAGGAGGCGGAGACCCTCAAGCTCGTGGACGAGCAGCGGCCCCGCACGCGCGCGGACTGCATCAACGGCCCCCGGCCGTGTCTCTTCGTGTCCTGCAAGCACAACCTGTACCTGGACGTGAACCCGGAGACGGGCTCCATCAAGCTCAACTTCCCGGACAAGGAAATCACCGAGCTGGAGCACACCTGCGCCCTGGACGTGGCGGAGAAGGGTGGCATCACGCTCGAGGAGGTGGGGGAAATCATGAACCTCACCCGCGAGCGCATCCGTCAGGTGGAGACGCGCGGCCTGATGAAGCTGCGTGAAGCCGTGGACGAAGAGCCGCCCGTGTCTGCTCGCAAGCCCTGAAGTCGGGCCTGTGTGTCGTGTCGTCTCTGGGGTGACGTGTTGCGTTGACACCCCAGGGGGTGGTTGCTAGGACCCGCGCCACCCCCCACCGCATCCCGAGGCGCACACGTGCTGGCTCTCCTGAGCGTTTCCGACAAGCGCGGTCTGGTTCCCTTTGCCCAGGGCCTCGTCCGGCTGGGCTACCAACTGCTGTCCACCGGCGGCACCCTGGAGGCCCTGAAGGCCGCCAGCATCCCCGCCACCCAGGTGTCCGAGCACACGCAGAGCCCCGAAATCCTTGGCGGCCGCGTGAAGACGCTCCACCCCCGCATCCACGGCGGCATCCTCGGCCGCCCCGACCTGGAAAGCGACAGGGCGGAGATGGCGGCCCACCGCATCGAGCCCATCTCACTGGTGGTGGTGAACCTCTACCCGTTCCGCAAGACGGTGGCGTCGGGCGCGGCGGAGGACGACATCATCGAGAACATCGACATCGGCGGGCCGGCGATGGTCCGCGCGTCGGCGAAGAACTTCAAGCACGTGGCCGTGGTGGTGGACCCGGACGACTACGCGCCGGTGCTCGCGGAGATTGAAGGCCACAAGGCGGTGGGTGAGGAGACGCGCCGGCGGCTGATGCGCAAGGCGTTCGCGCACACGGCGGCCTACGACGCGTCCATCTCCGGGTGGCTGGCGGGCGAGGCCCAGGAGCCGTTCCCCCAGGAGCTGTCCCTGGCGTTCCAGAAGGTGCAGGGGCTGCGCTACGGGGAGAACCCGCACCAGCGCGGCGCCTTCTACCGCGAGTTCCAGACGCCGAAGGAGCCGTCGGTGGCGTTCGCGAAGGTGCTCCAGGGCAAGGAGCTCTCGTACAACAACATCCTGGACCTGGACGCGGCCCTGGGGCTGGTCCTGGAGTTCCCGGAGAAGCCCTGCGCGGTGGTCATCAAGCACAACACCCCGTGCGGCGTGGCGGTGGACGACGTGCTGGAGAAGGCCTACCGCACCGCCCGCGCGGTGGATGAGACGTCCGCCTTCGGCGGCATCGTGGCCTTCAACCGCGAGGTGGACGAGGCCGTGGCCAGGGCCATGGCGGAGACCTTCCTGGAGGCGGTCATCGCGCCTTCGTATTCGGCGGCGGCGCTCCAGGTGCTCGCGACCAAGAAGAACCTGCGCCTGCTGGAGGCCGGCCCGGAGCTGGCGTCGCCTGGCGCCCGACCGCGTCCCCAGGTGGACGCCCGGAGCGTGTCGGGCGGCATGCTGCTGATGGACCGGGACGCGGTGGAGCCGCCCCTGGAGTGGAAGGTCGTCTCCAAGCGCGCCCCCACGCCAGAGGAGGAGCAGGCCCTGCGCTTCGCCTGGAAGGTGTGCAAGCACGTGAAGAGCAACGCCATCGTGTTCGCGGCCGGGCACCAGTTGCTCGCCCAGGGCGGCGGGCAGACGAACCGGGTGGATTCGGTCCGCATCGCGATGACGCGGGGCGGCGAGGCCCTCAAGGGCAGCGCGGTGGCTTCGGATGCCTTCTTCCCCTTCCGGGACGGGCTGGACGAGGCGGCCCGGGCAGGGGCGACGGCGGTCATCCAGCCGGGTGGGTCCGTTCGTGACGCGGAGGTGATTGCAGCCGCCGACGAACATGGGATGGCCATGGTGGTAACGGGAGTGCGACACTTCCGGCACTAACTTCATGCGCATCGTCTGTCAGAAATGCGCGGCGGCCTACGCGATCGACGATCGGTTGATCACGGCCAAGGGCGTCCGCGCGCAGTGTCCCCGTTGCCGGCACCTCCAGCTCGTGAAGCGGGAGGCGTCTGCCGCGTCGGTGACGGCGTCCCCTCCTGAAGGCGCGGCTCCCGCCGCTCCCGAGCCGAAGCGTCCTCCGGCCGCACCGGCGCCCCCCGTCGCACGGGAGCCCCGAAGCAATCCGGCCGCCGCGAAGGCCCCGGAGGCCTCGGACCTCTTCGGCGACCTGGGCTCCATGCCGGAGCTCGGGCCTCCCAGGGACGCGGATCCGTTCGCGGACCTGGGGCCTCAGGCGTCCTCGCCCTCCCGGAGCGAGCCGGCCGCGAAGTCCGCGCCGCCGCCCGCGCGCAAGGAGCCGGCCGCGAAGCCTGCTCCGCCGCCGCCCGCCGGGCCCGCGCCTTCGCTCGCGCTGCCGGCGGACCCGCTGCTCGACTTCCTGGGCCCTCCGCCGAGTGACCTCGGGCGGGATGGGGCTTCCCCGGTAGCTGCGAGCGCGTCCTCTGCCGGGGGCGTGTCGCTGGGGCGCATGTCCGCGCGCGCGCCGGCCGCCGCGCCCGCGAAGGCGGAGACGCACGCGAACTGCCGCTCGTGCGGCAAGGTGCTGGCGGACCCGTTCGACCAGGCCCTGGGCGTCTGTGACGACTGCCGGCAGCGTGACCCGATGGGGTCCTCCGAGGCCTCGGTGGTGGTGGCGCCCCAGGCGCTCGACACGTCCTCCGGGGGCGACCTCGAGCTGCCGATGATGAGCAACCTGGACCCCTCCAAGGCGTCGTCGGGGGGAGACCTGGACCTCGCGGGCGGCTCGCAGGCGTCGGGGGAGGACCTGCGCCTCGCGGGCGCCACGGCGCTGTCGCCGGATGCCCGCATCAGCTCGGTGAAGCCCGCGCGGACCTCGCACATCACGGCCGCCCCGGTGCGGACCGCCCAGCGCACGGGGGCCGGAGGCGGGTCGCGCTCCCTGGCCGCGGGCCTGCTCGTGGTGGTGCTCCTGGGAGGCGGCGCCGCGGCTGGATACTTCCTGCTCTACAAGCCCTGGCAGGAGAAGGCCGCCCGGGCCGCCCTTCCGGCCGCTCCGACCACCATCCCCCCTGCGGTGATGGCGGCGGTGAGCAACTGGAAGCTCCAGTTCCTGGAGTTGATGGGCACCAGCCAGGATCACCTCGCGGCGGGACAGCAACAGCTCGCGAAGGACCAGCGCGTCGCGTACGCGGAGGCCGAGGAGTCCTTCCAACAGGCGCTGCTCCTGGACCCGCGCAGCACCGACGCCATCGCCGGCTACGTGCAGGCGCTGGCGCTCGGACGCGGTCCCGGCATGGACGACGCCACCTTCGAGGAGGCGCGTGGCCTCATCCGGGCCGCCGAGGACATGGCGGGCAGGACGCCCGCGCTGCTCGTCGCGCACGCGAACCTGCTGCTGTCCCGCTCTCGCGTGGCGGGCAATCTGGAAGAGGCCTCCATCCTCGCGAAGGCGGTGCTGGCCCAGCCCACGGCGCTCGATGCGCACAAGGCGGAGGCGCACCTGGTGCTGGGCCGTGCCCAGGTGGCCACGTCGCGCGAGCTGGCGAACAAGGCGTTCGACGAAGCCCGCCAGTTGGCGCCGGGCCTCAAGCGCGTGGACTACTACAGCGCGCTCGCCCACGAGCAGGCCGGTCAGTACGGGCTGGCGCTCAAGATGCTGGGCCGCCGGCTGGAGCTGGATCCGCAGGACTGGGACAGCCTGGAGGCGTCCGCCCGCATCTACGTGGAGGTCGGGGAGACGGGCCGCGCCCGCAAGCTGTACGAGGACCGCGTGAAGGCGAACGCGGGGGACGTGCGTGCGTCCATCGCGCTGGCCGTGCTGCGCTACCAGGCGGAAGACGATGCGCGCCTGGCGGTGCGCGAGCTGCGGGCCCTGGCGAAGAACGTGTCGCGCTACGGGCCTCGGGAGGCCTCCGAAATCTGGGGACACCTGGCGGCGGCGGAGCGCACCGCGGGCAACGCCGACGGCGCGGTGAAGGCCGCGGACGAGGCCCTGAAGGTGATGAAGGACCTTCCGGAGGCCCACCTGCAGTTGTTCCTGGTGGCGCTCGCGCGCAAGGACGCGGCGAAGGCCCGGGGACACCTGAAGGGCTTCCAGGGCCGGTTGGAGGACTCCGCGCTGGAGCAGGTGTTGGTGGGCCGGGTGCTGCTGCTGGAGCAGAACGCGGTGGCGGCCCAGGAGCACTTCCTGAAGGCGGGCGTGCTGGATGACCGGCGCCTGGACTCGCAGTTGCTCGCGGGCGTGGCGGTGGCCAGCACGAAGCAGCGTGAGGAGGCCTTCCGCCTGTTCTTCGGCGTGCTGGAGGCGCGCAAGTGGGATCCGATGCGGCTCGCGCCGCGACCCGCGCTGACGCGCTTCTGGCTGCGGCCTGGCGACACGCTGGCCGGGGTGGAGGGCGTGGTGCAGGCCCTGAGCTCGCGTCCGGACGATGTGCAGCCCGTGCTGTACGAAGGACTCGTGCGCTACTACCAGGGCGACCTGCCGGGCGCGGATCGCCTGTTCCGCGCGGTGGTGGACACCGGCGTGAACAACGGCGGTGCGCTGGCCTACCGGTCGCTCATCGCGCTGGACGCGAAGTCCGCGCAGGCCCTTCCGCTCGCGGAGAAGGCGGTGGCCCTGGAGCGCAGCCTGCCGATGGCGCTCCTGTCGCTGGGGCTCGCGCAGGCGGAGGCCGGCGACGTGGAGCTGGCGAAGCGCACGGTGGGTTCGGTGTTGAGGTTGTCCCCGACGATGCTTTCGGCGCAGACCCACCTGGCGGAGCTGGAAGTGGCCGCGCAGCCAGAGGTCGCACGCGCGATGCTGCTGAAGGTCGTGGGGCTGGATCCCGCCTACTTCCCGGCGAAGGCGCTGCTGTTCAAGCTGGACAAGCGAGGTTGACGTGAAGGTCCTGTTGCTGGGGTCGGGCGGCCGCGAGCACGCGCTCGCGTGGAAGCTGGCCCAGAGTCCCCGCCTCTCCCGGCTCTTGTGTGGCCCGGGCAATCCCGGCACGGCGCGGTGGGGCACCAACGTGCCCCTGCAGGCGGACTCGCCGGAGGCCGTCGTGTCGCTGGCGCGCCGCGAGGGTGTGGACCTGGTGGTGGTGGGCCCGGAGGCGCCGCTGGTCGCGGGCGTCGCGGACGCGCTGGCGCAGGTGGACATCCCGTGCTTCGGCCCGGTGGCCGCGGCCGCGCGCATCGAAGGCTCCAAGGCCTTCGCCAAGGAGATCATGGCGGAGGCGGGCGTGCCCACCGCGGCCTTCCGCGTCTTCACCGACGCGGCCCAGGCGGAGGCGTACGCCGTCCAGCAGGGCCGCATCGTGGTGAAGGCGGACGGGCTGGCGGCGGGCAAGGGCGTCATCGTCGCGCCGGATGCGCAGGCCGCGCGCGAGGCGGTGCGCGCGGTGGCGGCGCTGGGACAGGCTGGCCAGCGGATGGTGCTGGAGGAGCTGCTGGAGGGCGAGGAGGTGTCGCTGATGGCCCTGTGCGACGGCGAGCGCTACGTGCTCCTGCCGCTGTCGCAGGACCACAAGCGGGTGGGCGAAGGCGACACGGGCCCGAACACCGGCGGCATGGGCGCGTACTGCCCGGCGCCGTTCCTCACCGCCGAACAACTGGCCCAGGTGGGCGAGCAGGTCATCGCGCCCACGCTGGCCGTGCTGCGCAAGCGGGGCACGCCGCTGCGCGGGGTGCTGTACGCGGGGCTGATGCTGACGGCCTCGGGGCCCAAGGTGCTGGAGTTCAACGCGCGCTTCGGGGACCCGGAGACGCAGGTCCTGATGATGCAGTTGGACGAGGACGTGCTGCCGCTCCTGGACGCCTGCGCGCGGGGCACGCTCGAGCCCCGGACGCTGGCGCAGAACTCCGGCTATTCGGTGGGCGTGGTGTTGGCGGCGGAGGGCTATCCGGAGACGCCGAAGAAGGGCCAGCGCATCGAAGGCCTGGAGGCGGTGCCATTCAACGCGCCGGTGTTCCTGGCGGGCGTGGCGAAGCAGGACGGCGCGCTGGTGACGGCGGGCGGGCGCGTGCTGACGGTGTGCGCGCGCGGCGAGGACCTGGCCAAGGCGCGCGAGCGGGCCCTGGCGTCGGCGGAGATGGTGCGCTTCGAAGGCAAGCACTTCCGCCGCGACATTGGCGTGAGAGGGCTTCGGACGCGGCCGTGAAGCTGCTGGCGCGCTACCTGCTCAAGGAACTGCTCGTCCCCCTGGGTGTGTGGGTGGCGTTCATGTTCCTCTTGCTGTTCGTCATGCAGTTCCTGCGGGGCACGGACGTGCTGCTGGGCTCGGCGGTGACGCTGAGCGACCTGGGCCGGCTCGTCGCGTACCTGGCGCCGCACTTCCTGGTGATGGCGCTGCCCATCGCGTTCCTCCTGGCCATCCTGCTGGGCCTGGGACGGTTGGGCGAGGACCGGGAGCTGACATCGCTCCAGGCGCTGGGCATCAGCCCGCTCCAACTGCTGGCGGCGCCCCTGGGCGTGGGCCTGGCGCTGAGCGCGTTCATGGTGCTGCTCACGTCCACGGTGGAGCCCTGGGGGCTCACGGGCGTGAAGGAGCTGGTGGGTGAGGTCATCCAGAAGAACGTCGCGGGCGACGTGAAGTCCGGCGTCTTCTACGAGGACCTGAGCGACCTCACGCTGTACGCGCAGAAGGTGGCGCCCAACGGGGGCGGGTGGACGAACGTGCTGTTGCACGACGACCGGGACCCCAGCTCGCCGCTGCTGGTGCTGGCGCACCGGGGCCGGGTGGGCACGTCGGAGCGGGGCGAGGCGCTGACCATCGAATTGCAGGAGGGCGAGGTGCACCGCGCCAACAATTCGTCGGTCGACGCGAGCGTCGTCTCCTTCGAGAAGGCGCAGATCAACGTGGGGTTGGGCGGTTCGCTGTCGCGGCGCAACCGGTTCCGTTCGCCCAAGGAGGAGCTGACGCCGGTGGAGTTGCTGGCGGCGGCGAAGGACGCGGAGGAGCGCAAGGAAGACCCGCGGCCGTTCCTGATGGCGCTGCACAGCCGGTTGGGCAACGCGGTGGCGCCGGTGGCGTTCGCGCTGCTGGCCACGCCGCTGGCCATCGGCCGCAAGCAGGCGGGCCGCGCCTGGGGCTACCTGCTGACGCTGGGGGGCTACGTCCTCTACTACCTGATGAGCCGCGCGTTCGAGCAGATGGGCCAGAGGGGCCAGATGCCGGTGCTCGTCGCGGGGCAGCTCGCCAACGTGCTGTTCATGGTGGTGGGCGCGGTGGCGCTGTACCGGGTGACGCGCTCGGGAACGGTGCGATGAAGGGCCTGCTGTTCGGCTACGTGGTGCGCGCGTACGTGCGCTACACGCTGGGCATCCTGGCGGGCGTGGTGGCGGTGTTCCTGGTGGTGGACTTCGTGGACCGCGCGAAGGCCTACGGGGGCGAGGGCTGGGTGTGGGACGTGCTCAAGCTCTACGGCTACAAGGCGCTGGTGACGGTGCAGCAGTTGGGGCCGGCGGCGCTCTTGCTGGCGGCGGGCACCACGGTGTCGGCGCTGCGCAAGAAGGGCGAGGTGACGGCGCTCCGGGCGCTCACCTTCGGCCCCGCGGCGCTCTACCTGCCGGTGGGCCTGTGCGCGCTGGTGGCGTGTCTGGGGCTGGTGCTCTTCGATGAGACGGTGGCCGCTCGGGCGGGCCGGCGCGTGGATGAAATCACCACGCAGCGCTTCAACAAGTGGGGGGACTGGCGCCTCTACTACACGCCGAAGCAGTGGTTCCGGCGGGGCGACAACATCTTCTTCCTGCGGGGCGGCGACGCGCAGGAGGGCTTCGAGAACGTCTCCATCTTCACGCTGACGCCGGAGTTCAAGCTGCGGCGGCGCGTGGATGCGGGGCGGATGCGCTCGCTGGAGGGCAACCGCTGGGAGATGACGGACGTGGTGGAGCGCACCTTCACGGACGATGGGCGCACGACGGTCCAGCAGCAGCCGAGTGCCGAGTACGAGCTGGGCGTGGGCGCGACGACGTTCCGCATCCGTCCGGGCCGGCCGGAGCAGATGCGCCTGGGCGAATTGAGGGATCAGATCGCCGCGCGCGCGGAGGTGGGACTGGCGACGCGGGGCTTCCAGCTCGCGTGGCACAACCGGTTCGCCTACGCGCTGTCGGGACTGCCCGCGGCCCTGCTGGCGGTGGGGCTCGCGCTGCGCACGAACCGGCGGGGGCACCTGACGGCGGCCGTGGTGGAGGGCCTGCTCATCGCCGTGGCGATGTGGGGCCTGATGGTGGTGTCGCGCACGCTCGTGCTCACCGAACGGTTGGCGCCCTCCGTGGCGGCCTGGATGCCGACGGCGTTGTTGACCCTGGCGGCGGGTGCCCTGTGGCTGCGCCGTGAGGGCTTGCTGCACCTGCCGCGAAGGCGGAACGCGGCGAAGTAGCAGGGCGCGGTTGGTAGGGACTCAACCGCGAAGGAGTCGGCGCGTGTGCCGGGCGAGCTGTCCTTCCTCGTCACTGGGAAGCACCCGCACTGGACACATGGACGCCGGTGAAGAGATGACCTCCGCACCTTCGTCATTGCGCCGCGCATCGAGCGTGATGCCCAGATGTCCCAGCGTCGCGCAGACGCGCTGGCGCACGGAGGCACTGTTCTCCCCGATGCCCCCCGTGAACACGAGCAGGTCCAGGCCCCCTAGCACCGCCGCGTAGGCCCCCACCGTCTTGGCGATGCTCCGGGTGAAGACCTCCACCGCGAGCGCCGCCGCCGCGTCGCCCGCCGCCGCGTCGCGCGTGAGCGCCTGCATGTCGCTGGTCCCCTCCGACAGTCCCTTGAGCCCGGCGTCGTGGTTCACCATCGCTTCGAGCCCCTCCGCGTCCAGTCCCCCCGTGCGCAGCAGGTACACGAGCACGCCCGGATCCAGGTCGCCCGTGCGGGTCCCCATGGGAATGCCCCCCGTGGGCGTGAAGCCCATCGACGTGTCGACGGAGCGACCCTTCTCAAGCGCTACGAGGCTCGCCCCATTGCCCAGGTGGGCCACCACCGTGCGCTCCGGTACCGAGGGGGCCAGCCGCGCGACGATGGATTCATATGACAGGCCATGGAAGCCATACCGCTGCACGCCCTGGTCGCGCACGGACCGGGGCAGGGCCAGGGTCGAGGCGACCGGGGGCAGGGTGGCGTGGAAGGCCGTGTCGAAGCACGCGAACTGCGGCACGCCGGGGTAGCGCGCCTGCGCGGCCCGGATGAGCGCGAGCGCCGACGGGATGTGCAGCGGCGCGAAGTGCGTGGCGTCTTCCAGCGTCTTCAAAACCTCCGGAGTGAGGGCCTGGTGCTGGCGCAGCCGGGGACCGCCGTGCACCACCCGGTGCCCGATGGCGCGGGGCTGCCCACCACCGGCCTCCTCCAGGTGTCGCACGGCCTCGCGGAAGGCGTCCTCCTGCGACGGATGCCGCACGTCCACGGCGCGCACCTGCCGGCCCTCGCCATCCTTGAGGACGAACCGGCCCGTTTCCGCGCCGATGTGATTGGCGCTGCCCTTGAACCGCACGGTCTCCAGGCCCGAGTGCTCGACGTAGAGCCCGAACTTCAGCGACGACGAGCCACTGTTGATGACCAGCACCGCGCCGGAATCCCTCATCGCGCGGTCCACTTCCAGTCGCGGACCTCCGGCATGTCCTCGCCGTGCTCCGACACGTAGAGCTTGTGCTGCTGGCGCACCTCGGAGAAGCGCTGCTCCGCGTCGTCCCGCCGGTGGCGTGCGGCGGGCGAGTGCCGGATGGCCGCCAGCGCCAGCGTGAAGCGGTCCATGTCGTTGAGCACGGTCATGTCGAAGGGGGTGGTCGTGGTGCCCTCCTCCTTGTAGCCGTGCACGTGGATGTTGGCGTGGTTGGCCCGGTTGTACGTGAGCTTGTGCACGAGCGTCGGGTAGCCGTGGAACGCGAAGATGACCGGCTTGTCCGTGGTGAACAGGCGGTTGAAGTCCTCTTCGTTGAGGCCATGCGGGTGGCTGCTCACCGGCGCGAGCGTGAAGACATCCACCACGTTGACGACGCGCACCTTCAACTCTGGCGCCCACGCGCGCAGGAGCGTCACCGCGGCCATCGTCTCCAGGGTGGGCACGTCGCCCGCGCAGGCCATCACCACGTCGGGGTCGCCGTCGTCATTGCCAGCCCAGTCCCACGCGCCAATGCCCGCCGAGCAGTGGCGCACGGCGCTCTCCATGTCCATCCACACGGGCGCAAGCTGCTTGCCCGCGATGATGAGGTTCACGTAGTTCTTCGAGCGCAGACAGTGGTCCGCCACGGACAGGAGCGTGTTCGCGTCCGGTGGCAGGTAGATGCGCACCGTGTCCGCCTTCTTGTTGGCCACATGGTCGATGAAGCCCGGGTCCTGGTGGGAGAACCCGTTGTGGTCCTGCCGCCACACGTGCGAGCTGAGCAGGTAGTTCAGCGACGCGATGGGCTTGCGCCAGGGCAGCTCCTTCGCGGATTTGATCCACTTGGCGTGCTGGTTGAACATCGAATCGATGATGTGGATGAACGCCTCGTAGCAACTGAAGAAGCCGTGGCGTCCGGTGAGCAGGTAGCCCTCCAGCCATCCCTGGCAGAGGTGTTCGCTCAAGACCTCCATCACCCGTCCGTCGGCGGAGAGGTTCTCGTCCGTGGGCTCCTGCTTCGCGTCCCAGGCCTTGCCGCTGACCGTGTAGACATCCTGGAGCCGGTTGGAGGCGTTCTCGTCCGGCGCGAACATGCGGAAGTTGCGCGCGTCCAGGTTGTTGCGCATCACGTCCCGCAGGTAGCCGCCCAGCACCTTCGTGGCGCTGACCTCCTTCGAGCCGGGAACGCCCGGGTCGATGGCGTAGTCGCGGAAGCCCGGCAGCACGAGCGGCACGAGCAACTGGCCGCCGTTGGCGTGGACGTTGACGCCCATGCGCAGGCGTCCCTTGGGGGCGATGTCCGCCAGCTCTTCGCGGAAGGTGCCCTGGGCGTCGAAGAGCTCGCGGGGCCGGTAGCTGTGGAGCCACGCTTCAAGGATTTTCAGGTGCGCGGGGTTGGTGCGCACCTCCTCCAGGGGCACCTGATGGGCGCGCCAGGTGCCTTCCACCGGCTTGCCATCCACCTCATGCGGGCCGGTCCACCCCTTGGGGGTGCGCAGCACGAGCATGGGCCAGCGGGGGCGGGTGGAGTCCTTGTTCTCCCGTGCGTGGCGTTGGATGCGGAGGATTTCGGCGTAGAGCAGGTCGAGGAGCGCCGCCATCTCCTGGTGCATCGTCTTCGGGTCGTTGCCCTCCAGGAAGAAGGGCTGGTAGCCGTAGCCCCGGAAGAGGGCTTCCAGTTCGTCCGCGTCGATGCGGGCGAGCACCGTGGGGTTGGCGATCTTGTACCCGTTGAGGTGCAGGATGGGCAGCACGGCGCCGTCGGTGATGGGATTGATGAACTTGTTGGAATGCCAGCTCGCGGCGAGCGCGCCCGTCTCCGCCTCGCCGTCGCCGACGACGCAGGGGACGATGAGGTCCGGGTTGTCGAAGACGGCGCCGTACGCGTGGAGCAGGGAGTAGCCCAGCTCACCGCCCTCGCTGATGGAGCCGGGGACTTCGGGCGCGTCGTGGCTGGGGACGCCGTAGGGCCAGGAGAACTGGCGGAACAGGCGCTTCATGCCGTCGCGGTTGCGCTCGATGTTGGGATACAGCTCCGTGTAGGAGCCTTCGAGGAACGTGTTGGCGATGATGCCGGGCGCGCCGTGGCCGGGGCCAATCAGATACATCATGTTGGCCCGGTGCCGCCGGATGATGCGGTTCAGGTGCACATAGATGAAGTTGAGGCCCGGTGTGGTGCCGAAGTGCCCGAGCAGCCGGGGCTTGATGTCCTCCACCGTGAGGGGGCGCTCCAGGAGCGGGTTGTCCTTCAAGTAGATCTGCCCGACGGAGAGGTAGTTCGCCGCGCGCCAATAGGCGTCGATCTTCTCCAGCTCGGCTTCGCTCAGCGGACCCGGCATCGGTGTCATCCCCTGCGGAAGAAGGCTTTCCGCATCCTTGGGGGACCAGACTCCAGCCGTTCCTTGTCGTGCAATGCCCTCTGACGCGAAACGTCGCGCGGGTTGCCCTTCAGGCCGGGGACTGTGTCAGCGCAATGACAGTCGCATGACGTGACGACGGGCTCCGGCGCGGCCCGCCTCAGTGGGTCGCGGTGACGTCGGACATGTTCACCGGTGTGGTGACGCGCTTCACCTTGGGGAAGAACAGTCCAGCGGAGAACGCGGCGACGGTCGCCGCGCACATGATCCAGAAGTTGATGGCGAGGCCGGTGCTCAGCGCCCCGCTGAGCGTCTCCAGCATGGCGGGAGGCAGGCCGCGTCCGTGCTCGGGGCCGAGCAATTCGTTGGCGGCGCTCACCGGTACGCTCGGGTCCTTCATCAGGTGCGTCACCAGCACGCCGCCCATCAACCCCACGCCCAGCGCCCCTCCGATGGTGCGGAAAAACATGTTGCTGGCCGTGGCCACGCCGCGCAGCTCCCAGCCCACGCTCGTCTGGACCGCGATGAGCAGCGCCGTGGACGTGAAGCCCATGCCAATGCCGAACAGCCCCATCGCGAGCTGCGGCACCAGCAGGGACGCTCCCGGCTTGAGCAGGAGCGCCATCAGCCCCGTGCCCACCACGGACAAGCCCAGCCCGCCAATGATGAGCGGCCGGAAGCCGGTGCGAAGCATCAGCTTGCCGGCGACGAGGCTCGCCAGCGGCCAGCCGACGATCATCGGGGTGATCATCCCGCCCGCCATGGTGGCTGAACCCCCGAGCACCCCCTGCACGTACAGCGGCACGTACGTGGTCGCTCCGAACATGGCGGCGGAGAAGAGCGCGCCCGCCATGGACGAGATGGCGATGGCGGGGATCTTGAAGATGGTCATCGGGATGACGGGCTCGGGAGCGCGCAGCTCCACGAACACGAACGCCGCGAGCAGCACGGCGGCGACGGGCAGGGCGAGCAGCGTGCGGCCGGTTCCCTGCACGCCAAACAACAGGGCCACCACGCCCGCGGACAGGAGCGCCGCGCCCGCGTAGTCGAGCTTCGCGGCCACCTTCCGCTTCAACTCCTCCTGGAAGAAGACGATGAGCAGCGCCATGACGCCCACGCCGATGGGGATGTTGATGAAGAAGACCCAGTGCCAGGTGAGGTACTTCACGATGAGGCCCCCGGTGAGAGGCCCCGCGAGCCCGGCGATGCCCCACACGGCGCTGAAGGCCCCCTGGACCTTCGCGCGCTGCTCCAGCGTGTAGATGTCCCCGATGATGGTGAGCGCGATGGGCTGCATGGCCCCGGCGCCCACTCCCTGGAGGATGCGGAAGGCGATGAGCATGTTCATCGACGTGGACAGGCCACTGGCGAGGGAACCCACGAGGAACAGGCCCGTGCCGAAGAGCAGCACTGGCTTGCGACCGTAGAGGTCCGCGAGCTTCCCGTAGATGGGAACGGTGATGGTGGACGACAGCATGTACGCGGTGAAGACCCACGCGTAGCTCTGGATGCCGCCCAGGTCGCTGACCACCGTGGGCATGGCGGTGGAGACGACGGTCATCTCCAGCGCGGCCATGAACATGCACAACGCGAGAGCGAGGGTGGTGAACGGTCGGTGGGTGGCGCGCATGGCGGGAGGTTCGGGCCCAGGGGAAAAGGTCCTGAGTAACGCGTGCCCGTCCGCGTCGCCAGGGTCAAGCGCGCCAGCACGATTCCGGACGCCGATGCCCCGGATTCCGAGGCCTGTCCGGGAGGAGGGGAAGCTCGGCGGTGGGTGAGGTAGGGTCCGGCCGCCTCGGGATGCCGGGGCGCACGATGAGCACGGATTCTCAGACGGTCGAAGGTGGGCGCTGGCGGACTGCGGTCGCCGCGGTGCTGGGGCTCTACGCGGTGGGGCTGGTGCTGGCGGAGGCCGTGCTCCAGGCGGGCGCCATCCTGGCCACGGCGCTCGCGCTGGCACTGGCGGTGACGAAGCGCCTGCGGCTTGAGAAGGACGTCCGGGCCTTCGTGGTGGCGAGCGTCGCGCTGTGCGGGTGGCAGTTGCTGTCCCCGGCGCTGGCGCTGCTGACGGGCGCGGCGACGAAGTGGCCCCGGGGCGCGAGGTACGGGCAGGCGCTGGACTCGGTGGCGGCGGCGGCGGTGGCGTGCATCGGGACGCTGGGCGTGCCGTGGTTGCTGTTGGGCGGCATCGTCGCGGGCGGGTGGTTGCTGGCGGCGGGGCTGGGGTTCTTCCAGCACCGCGTGCGCTGGCCGTGGGAGCCGCCCGCGTTCCTGAAGCTGAACCTGTCGCGCCTGCATGAGAACTTCGGCACGGAG
>NZ_RAVZ01000243.1 GCF_003611635.1 Corallococcus terminator
CTCCACCGCCGCCTCCGAGGCCGCCCAGCGCAGCGTCTGGGTGCTGGCCCTGGGCACCATCCTGGGCCTGGCCATCGTCGGCCTGGGCAGCTTCGTCATCACCCGGGGCATCACCGGTCCCCTGCGCAAGCTCACCATCGGCGCGGAGCAGCTTGGCCGGGGCGAGCTGTCGCACCGCATCGACGTGAAGGGCCGCGACGAGATGGCGGACCTGGCGGGCGCGTTCAACGCCATGGCCGAGCGCCGCCAGTTGGCCGAGGTGCAGCTCGCCAAGCAGGCCGAGCAGCGCGAGCACACCCTCAAGACGGTGGCGGAGTTCGTCAACCAGTTGGCGGGCGCGTCCTCCGAAATCCTCGCCAGCACCACCGAACAGGTGGCCGGGGCCCAGGAGCAGGGCAGCGCCGTCACGGAGACGGTGAGCACCATCGAGGAGATCACCAAGACGTCGGAAGAGGCCGCCGGTCGCGCCCGCGCGGTGAGCGAGTCCGCCCGTCACTCGGAAGAGGTCGGCCGCTCCGGCCGCCGCGCCGTGGAAGAGGCCGTGTCCGCGATGGGCGCCGTGCGTGAACAGGTGGAATCCATCGCCTCGCGCATCCTCGCCCTGGCCGAACAGGCGCAGGCCATTGGCGACATCATCACCACCGTCAACGACATCTCCGAACAGACGCACATGCTGGCGCTCAACGCCTCCATCGAGGCGAGCCGCGCGGGCGAGCACGGCCGCGGCTTCGCCGTCGTCGCCTCCGAGGTGAAGGCCCTGGCGGATCAATCCAAGAAGGCCACCGCGCAGGTGCGTCAGATCCTGGGACAGATTCAAAAGGCCACGCACGGCGCGGTGATGACCACGGAGGAGGGCACCAAGAGCGTGTCGTCCGCCACGCGCGTCGTCACCGAGGCGGGCACCACCATCCAGCAGCTCGGGGACCTGCTCACGCAGGCGTCGCTCACCGCCGCGCAGATCGCCGCGTCCGCCAACCAGCAGGCCACCGGCATCGGGCAGATCCGTCAGGCGATGCATGACGTGAACCAGGCCACGCAGCAGGGCCTCATCTCGTCGCGCCAGACGGAGCGGGCGATGCAGGACATCAACTCCATGGGCCAGAAGCTGAAGGGGCTGCTCGGGGAGTTCGGGCGCTAACGCATGGACCGCGACCGGCTGGCGCAGGCACTGCTGGATTCGTTCCTGGAGGAGTTGGAGGGGCACGTCGTGTCCCTCAACCGGGACCTGCTCGCGCTGGAGCAGGCCCCGGCGCGCGCGCGGGAGCTCATCCCCGGCCTCTTGCGCACGCTGCACAGCGTGAAGGGCGCGTCACGCGCGGCCAGCGCCAGCCTGGTGGAGACCGCCTGCCACCGGCTGGAAGAGGTCCTGGAGCCGCTCATCCACGGGCGCACCACGTCGCCGGACCTGTTCGAGCTGTGCTTCGCCACCGTGGACGCGCTGGACGACGCGGGTCGCCGGCTGGCTTCGCGACAGGACCTGGCCGGCTCGCCGCTGGATTCCCTGCTGCCACAGTTGGAGCAGGCGGCGCAGGGCGTGCCTGCCGCGACGCCCGCGCTCCCGGAGCCTCCACCCGAAATCGCGCGGGCCACCTCGAAGCTCCCGCAGGCGCCCCAGGTTTCGGGAAAGGCCCCCGAACCGCAGCCCCCGCCGGAGCCGGAGCTTCCCGTCCCCGCGGTGATCAGCGGCGAAGCGCTGCCGGTGCGCGTGTCCGGGCAGAAGCTGGACGCGCTGCTGGGTCGCAGCGGCGAGCTGCGCGTGGCGATGCTGCGACTGGAAGGCCACGCCGAATCGCTGGAGTCCCTGCGCGACGACGTGGGCAGCCTGCGGGAGGCGGTGCGCGGCACGTCCTCCGAAACGACGCTGCGCCGGGTGGAGCTGGAGCTGGCGCGGGTGGCTCGCGTGCTGGCGCAGGACCGCCGCGCGCTGTTCCAGTCCTCCACCGGCCTGGATGACGAAGTGCGCCGCTCCCGCATGCTCCCCTTCGAGGAGGGCTGCACGGGCCTGGAGCGCGCCGCGCGCGACGTGGCGCACGGCATGGGCCGGCGCGTGCGGATGGAGATCCACGGCGGTGGCCTGGACCTGGACCGTTCGCTGCTCCAGTCCCTGCGCGAACCGCTGCTGCACCTGGTGCGCAACGCGGTGGCGCACGGCCTGGAGGCGCCCGAGGAGCGCGTGCGCCACGGCAAGCCCGAGGAGGGCCGCGTGGTGCTGTCCGCGCGGCTTCGCGGCAGCCGGGTGGAGGTGGCGGTGGAGGACGACGGGCGCGGCCTGGACCTGGAGGCGCTGCGCGAGCGCGCGCGGGCCCGGGGCCTGGAAGCGCCCGAGGACGACGTGGAGGCCGCCCGGCTCGTCTTCCTGCCCGGGCTGTCCACCGCGGCGAAGGTGACGGCGGTGTCCGGCCGGGGCGTGGGGCTGGACGTGGTGCGCGCCCAGGTGGAGTCGCTGCGCGGCAGCGTGGAGGTGGCCTTCAAGGCGGGCCAGGGCACCCGCTTCACGCTGGACGTGCCCCTCACGCTGAGCACCCTGCGCGTGCTGCTGGTGGACGTGGGCGGACAGATTCTGGCGCTGGCCAGCGAGGGCGTGGACCGGCTGGTGCGCCTGTCCCCCTCCGACGTGCGCGAGGTGGAAGGCCGCATGTCCTGGGTGACGCCGGACGCGCTGGTGCCGCTGGCGTCGCTCGCGGACGTGCTGGGCCTGCCCCAGGGTCCGCCGCGCACGCGTCCGTCCGCGGTGGTGCTGTCGGCGGGCACCGCGCAGGCGGCGCTGGTGGTGGACGAGGTCATCGCCGAACAGGAAGTCCTGGTGCGCTCCCTGGGCTCGCGCGTGAAGCGGGCGCGGCACGTGGCCGCCGCGGCGGTGCTGCCGGATGGACGCATGGCGCTCTTGCTCAACCCGGCCTCGCTGGTGCGGGCGGCGGGTGGGCGGCCCTCCGCGCACTTCTTCCCCACGCCCAAGGAGCAGGTGGTGCGCCGGCGCGTGGTGCTGGCGGACGACTCGCCCACGACGCGCATGCTGGAGCAGAGCATCCTGGAAGGCGCCGGCTACGATGTCACCGCGTGCGCGGACGGGGCCGAGGCGTGGGAGCGGCTCCAGGCGGGCGGCGCGGACGCGCTGGTGCTGGACGTGGAGATGCCGCGCATGGATGGATTCTCCGTCACCGAGGCCGTGCGCAATTCACCCCGCTTCAACCGGGTGCCGGTGGTGCTCGTGACCTCGAGGGAGAAGCCCGAGGACAAGGCGCGCGGGCTGCAAGCCGGTGCGAGTGCGTACATCGTGAAGAGCGCTTTTGATCCGACGAGCCTGCTGGAGACGCTGAGGCGACTGCTATGAAGAACGAACCGTTGCGCATCCTGGTGGCGGAGGATTCGCCCACCGCCCGCCGGCTGCTGGTGGAAATCCTGCGCACCGATCCGGCGCTCACCGTGGTGGGCGAGGCCAAGGACGGGCTGGAGGCGGTGGAGCTGTGCCAGCGGCTCCAGCCGAGCCTGGTGACCATGGACATCCAGATGCCGCGCATGGACGGCCTGGACGCCACCCGCCGCATCATGACGGAGGTGCCCACGCCCGTGGTGGTGGTGTCCACGCTGGTGGAGCGCGACATCCAGACATCCATGGCCGCGCTGCGCGCCGGGGCGCTCGCGGTGCTCCAGAAGCCGGTGGGCCCGGAGTCTCCGGACTTCGAGGCGGACAGCCGCCGCCTGCGCGACACGCTCAAGGCCATGGCCCAGGTGAAGGTGGTGCGCCGCTGGCCGGAGCGCACCGCCGCGCCGCCCATGGCGGTGGAGACGCTCGCCTCCGCGGGCTCCCGTCCGGCCGTGCTGGCCCTGGCGGCCTCCACCGGAGGGCCCGCCGCGCTGTACCGCATCCTGTCCGACCTGGATGGCAAGGACGTGCCCCCGCCCATCCTGGTGGTGCAGCACATCGCGCTGGGGTTCGGTTCGGGCCTGGCCACGTGGCTGGGCACGGCCACGAAGCTGCGGGTGAAGGTGGCCGAGGACGGCGAGCCGCTCCTGGCGGGCACCGTCTACCTGGCCCCGGACGACAAGCACCTGGGTGTGACGACGGACCACCGGGCCCAGGTGTCTGGCGCCGCCCCCATCCAGGGCTTCCGCCCCTCCGCCAACTGGCTGTTCCGCTCCGTGGCGCGCGCGTACGGGCAGGCGTCCCTGTCCGTGGTGCTCACCGGCATGGGGCAGGACGGATTGGATGGCATCCGGGACGTCCACCAGGCAGGCGGGCGGGTGATTGCCCAGGACGAAGCGACGTCCGTCGTCTACGGCATGCCGGCCGTCGTGGTGGGGGCCAACCTGGCGCATGAGGTCCTGCCGCTGGGGCAGATCGCACGCCGCGTCCAGGCCCTGTTCCAGCAAAGCGGAAAAGCCATCCCCTGAAGTGTCGCCTTAGCGAAAATCATAAGGGTTCTGCGGGGGGCGGAATGGCGGCCCTGGTGCTGAGTGTCAATATCGGGTTCCAATCAGGGCCCCTCCCCGGCGTACCCCCTTCTCGATGAGCGCTCCCAAGACTGTTCTGGCCTACGAGGCGGTCTTCGCCGCCATCCCGGATCCTGCCTACCTGTTGGATGGCACGGGCCGGCTGGTGTCGTGCAGCGCGTCCGGAGCCCGGGCGCTCGGGCGGCAGGCGGCGCAGCTTGCGGGACGACACTGGAGCGAGCTGGGCCTGCCGCAGGAGGCGCTGAACGCGCTGGAGTCCGCGCGCGTCCGCGTGGTGACCCTGCGCGAGTCCGCCACGGTGGAGGCGCCCTGGCCTGGAGCGCAGGGTGTGCGTCCGCACGCGCTGGTGCTCACGCCGCTGGCGTCGGCCGCGGACGTGCTGCCCACCGTGCTGGTGACGGCGCGCGCGCTCACGGAAGCGGAGGCGGTCTATTCGCGCGCCCTGGAATTGGAGCAGGCGGCGCGCGCGGAGGTGGAGACGGCCGAGCGTCGCCGCTCGTTCCTCTACCAGGCGATGACGACGCTGTTCACCCACCCGCCGGATCCGCAGGGCATGTACACGCTGCTCGCGCACCTGGCCGTGCCGGACCTCGCGGACTGGTGCCTGGTGGATGCGCTGGAGCAGGGCCCGTGGGTGGGCCGCGCGGCGGTGGCGTGCCTGGACCCGACGCAGCAGGAGCGCGCGAAGTACCTGCCCACGCGCACGGAATTGCGCGACGACGCGCCGGTGGGCCTGTTGCGCGTGCTGCGCACCGGGGAGCCGGAGCTGGTGCCCGCGGTGACGGATTCGCTGTTGCGCGCGGCGGCGGCGGAGCCCGCGCACCCGGCGCTGCTGGAAGCGCTCCAGGCGCGCTCGTACATGATCATCCCGCTGCGCGCGCGCGGCCACACGCTGGGCGCGGTGACGTTCGTGAGCTCCGGCTCCGGACGGCGCTACGGCCCGGACGACCTGGCGCTGGCGGAGGACCTGTGCCTGCGCGCGAGCCTCGCCATCGACAACGCCCGGCTGGTGGGTGAGTCGCGCCGGGCGGCCCGCGCTCGCGAGGACCTGCTCGCGGTGGTGTCGCACGACCTGAAGAACCCGCTGGGCGTGGTGCAGTTGGGCGCGGCGCTGCTCTTGCGCGGCACGGCGGGCAAGCCGGGCGGCGAGGCGGTGGCGAAGCAGGCCAACCGCATCAACGACGCGGCCGAGCGCATGTCGCGGCTCATCTCCGACCTGCTGGACTGGGGCCGCCTGGAAGCGGGGCACCTGCCGCTGGAGCTGGGCGAACACCCCGCCATGTCGCTGGCCACCGAGGCGCTGGAGGCCATCCGGCCGCTGGCGGAGGCCAAGGGCCTGCACCTGGAAGCGGACCTGCCGCCGGAGGCGCTGCGCGTGAAGTGCGACCGCAGCCGCGTGCTCCAGGTGATGGGCAACCTGTTGGGCAACGCGGTGAAGTTCACCCCGCCGGGCGGCACGCTCGCGGTGCGCGCGGCGACGCGTGGCGCGGAGGTGTCCTTCGACGTGCGCGACACGGGCAACGGCATCGCCCCGGACGCGCTGCCGCACATCTTCGACCGCTACTGGCAGGCGCGCGACGCGGCCAGCCGCGGCACGGGGCTGGGGTTGGCCATCGCCAAGGGCCTCGTCGAGGCGCACGGCGGCAGCATCCGCGCCGAGAGCACCCTGGGCACCGGCAGCATCTTCACCTTCACGCTGCCCGTGGCGCACCTGGGCGTGCCTGTCTCCATCACGCCCCCGGCGGGAATGCCCCTCGCGCGCCCGCGCGATACCTACGAGCACTGACGCCCGTTGCGTCAGCGCTTCTTCGTCCGCCTCCGCGCGCCCCAACGAGCACTGACGCCTTCAGCGCTCCTTCGCCCGCGTGCGCGCGGGCGGATTGAGCACCTCGCGCGTGTGCTCCAGGAACGCCCGGAACGCGGGCGACACCTGCGCGCGGCTGGGGAAGTAGAGGAAGAGGCCCGGCACCGACGCGGCGTACTCCTCCAGCACGAGCCGCAACGTGCCCTCCTTCAGTTGCGCCGCGACCTGTGACTCCGGCACGTAGCAGAGCCCCAGGCCGGCTTCCGCGAGGCCCACCCAGACGCGCTCGTCGTTGGTGGTGACGGCGCCTCGCACCGGCAGGCGCCACGTGCGCGAGCCCTTCTCCAAATCCCACGGCAGGAGCGCGCCGGTGTTCGACGAGCGGTAGGCGAAGCAGTTGTGCAGCAGCAGGTCCTTCGGCTTCTTCGGCGTGCCGTGGCGCTTCAGGTACGCGGGCGAGCCCACCACGACGAAGCGGAACGGCGCGGACATCCGCACCGCCACCATGTCCCGCTCCAGGTACTCCTCCATCCGGACGCCCGCGTCGAAGCCCTCCGCGACGATGTCCGCCTTGCGGTTGTCCACCACCAGGTCCAGCTCCACCTTCGGGTAGCGCTGGCAGAAGGAAGGCACCAACGGCGCGAGCAGGAACGGCAGCGCGCCGGACGGCAGCGTCAGCCGCAGCGTGCCCGTCACCTCTCCCGGCTGTGCCGACGCGTCCTTGAGGGCCCCCAGCGCCTGCGCGACACCCGGTCCCGCCTGCTCCATCAACTTCCGGCCCGCCGCCGTCACCGCCACGCTGCGCGTCGTGCGCGACAACAGCGGCACACCCAGCCGCTCCTCCAACTGGCGCACCGTCTGGCTCAGCGCGGACGCGGACACCCCCAGCTCCGCGGCGGCGGGCGCGAACCCGCGGTGCCGGGCGACGGTGAGGAACTGGTGCAGGGCATTGAGGGGCGTGACGGCCATTCCCAAGTTTTCTTCAGGAGTCCATTCGGATTCCACACCTTCATTCCATGGACGCCGGCCCGTATCCCTTCTCGTGTCTCGCGACGACGCACTCCCTTCTTCCCGCGAGCAGGAGTCCTGTCATGGCATCCCCCACCCTTCCGCTGTCGGGCCGCATCGCCGTCATCACCGGCGCCTCCAGTGGCATTGGCGCCGCCACCGCGCTCCGCCTGTCCCGGGACGGCGCGAAGGTCGCGCTGCTCGCCCGCCGCAAGGAGCGCCTGGACGCGCTGGTCCACGACATCACGCAAGGGGGCGGCCGGGCGCTCGCCCTGGGCGTGGACGTGCAGGACGCGAAGTCCGTGGCCGAGGCCGCGAAGGTCATCGCGGGCGAGTTGGGCGTCGTGGACCTGGTGCTCAACGGCGCTGGCGTCATGCGGCCCTCGCGCATGGACGAGCACCGCACGCGGGACTGGGAGGAGATGATCGACCTGAACGTGAAGGGCACGGTGCGCATCGTGGAGACCTTCGTGGATCCGCTGCTGGCCGCCGCGAATGCCGGCGGGGCGGCGGACCTCATCAACATCTCCTCCGTCGCCGCGCAGTCGGTGTTCCCGAACTTCAACGTCTACAGCGCCACCAAGGCCGCCATCACCCACCTGTCCCGCCACCTGCGCGCGGAGCTGGGCCCCCGGTTCGTGCGGGTGATGGCCCTGGAGCCGGGCCTCGTGACGACGCCGCTGCATGATGGCAACGACGACCCGGGCGCCAGCGCGTGGCTCAAGTCCGCCCGGGAGACCCTCACCTGGCTGTCCCCGGAGGAGGTCGCGGGCATCATCGCCTTCGCCACCGCCCTGCCCCGGCACATCAACTTCCAGCAGCTCACCCTCATGCCGACCCAGCAGGCCTGAGCAGACCCGGCCCGGGTCGGCCGCCCCCCTGTTGCCGCCGCCGGTCAAGCCGTGCCATGCAGTGCGCCTTATGTCCTTCATGCATCAGGCGCTGGTGTTCCTGGCCGCCACCGTGGTCGCCGTGCCCCTCTTCAAGAAGCTGGGGCTGGGCTCCGTGCTGGGTTACCTGGCGGCGGGCGCGGCCATCGGGCCGCACGGCGCGGGCCTCATCTCCGACGTGGAGAACATCCTCCACATCGCGGAGCTGGGCGTGGTGCTGCTGCTGTTCATCATCGGGCTGGAGTTGCAGCCCTCGCGCCTGTGGAACCTGCGCCGGTCGGTGTTCGGCATGGGCGGCGCGCAGGTGGTGCTGACGGGCCTGCTGCTCGCGAGCGTGGGCCGGGGGCTGGGCCTGTCCTGGGGCGCGGCCATCATCGCGGGCTTCGGCCTGTCGCTGTCCTCCACCGCGTTCGCGCTGCAATTGCTGGCGGAGAAGAACCAGCTCACCGCCGAGCACGGCCAGCTCGCCTTCGGCATCCTCCTGTTCCAGGACCTGGCGGTGATTCCGCTGCTGGCCGCGCTGCCCCTGCTGGGCCGGTCCGACATGCCGTCCACGGAGCCCGGCTGGCTCATGACCCTGAAGGCCGTGGGCGTGGTCATCCTGGTGGTGCTGGCGGGCCGCTACCTCTTGCGCCCGGTGTTCCGAGCGGTGGCCTCCGTGCACAGCCAGGAGCTGTTCACCGCGACGGCGCTGCTGGTGGTCGTGGGCACCGCGGCGCTCGTCAGCGCGGTGGGCCTGTCCATGGCGCTGGGCGCATTCCTCGCAGGCGTGCTGCTGTCGGAGTCCGAGTACCGCCACGAACTGGAAGCGGACATCGAGCCCTTCAAGGGCCTGCTGCTGGGCCTGTTCTTCATCGCCGTGGGCATGTCGGTGAACCTGGAGCTGCTCGCGCGCGAGCCCCTGCGCGTGCTGGCGCTGGTGCTGGGCCTCACCTTCCTCAAGGCCCTGGTGCTGTACTGCCTGGGGCGCGTGGGGTTGAAGAAGCCGGGCTCCGCGCTGAGCCTCGCGGTGGTGATTTCGCAGGGTGGTGAGTTCGCCTTCGTCCTGTTCTCGCTGGCGGTGTCCTTCCACGTGATGGACCGCACGCAGGCGGACCTGCTGGTGCTGGTGGTGGGCCTGTCCATGGCCGTGACGCCCTTCCTGTCCATCGTGCACGAGCGCTGGGTGGCGCCGCGCTTCGAGAAGAAGGGCCCGCAGCGCGAGTACGACGTGTCCCCGGACCAGGACCACCCGGTCATCATCGCGGGCATGGGCCGCGTGGGACAGGTGGTGGCCCGTCTGCTGCGCGCGCGCCGCATCGGGTTCACCGCCATCGACGCGAGCGCGGAGCACATCGACTTCATCCAGCGCTTCGGCAACCAGGTGTTCTACGGCGACGCGTCCCGGATGGACCTGTTGCGCGCGGCCCGCGCGGACAAGGCCCGGGTGTTCGTGCTGGCCATCGACGACATGGCCGCGTCCCTGCGCACCGCGCAGATGGTGAAGGAGCACTTCCCGCACCTCACCATCTTCGCCCGGGCACGCAACCGCGAGCATGCCTACCGCCTGCTCGACCTGGGCGTCACCCACCTGGTGCGTGAGACCTTCGACGCGAGCCTCGTGATGGCCAACGACGTGCTCCAGGAGATGGGCCTCACCTTCGCGGAGGCCCGCCGCAGCGTGGAGCGCTTCCGCGAGCACGACGAGTCGCTGATGCTGGAGACGTCCAAGGTCTTCCGCGACGAGAAGAAGATGATGGAAGTCGTCACCCGCGCCCGCGTGGAGCTGGAGCAGCTCTTCGAGAAGGACGAAGCCGAGCAGAAGTCGGCCTGAGGACCCCCATGGCTTCCGAGACCTCCGCCACCCCCGACGCCGGGCACCCGAAGTCCTCCTCCCGCCTCTACCTGTGGGTGCTGGCGGCCATCTTCGCCGGCGGCCTGCTGGGCCACTTCGCGCCGGCCACGGCGGTGAAGCTCAAGCCACTGGGAGACGGGTTCATCTCGCTGGTGAAGATGCTCATCGCCCCGGTCATCTTCCTGACCGTGGTGCTGGGCGTCGCCAACGTGTCGGACATGAAGAAGGTGGGGCGCGTGGGCGGCAAGGCGCTGCTCTACTTCGAGGTCGTCTCCACGTTCGCGCTCGTCATTGGCGCGGTGGTGGTGACGGTGCTCAAGCCGGGTGCGGGCTTCAACGCGGATCCGAGCACGCTGGATGCCGGCGCGGTGGCGCGCTACGCCCAGCAGGCGCATGACCAGTCCACCATCGGCTTCCTGCTGCACCTCATCCCGCGCACCTTCGTGGACGCGTTCACCGGCAACGGGGACCTGCTCCAGGTGCTGCTGCTGGCGCTGCTGTTCGGGTTCTCGCTGACGGCGATTGGCCCCGCGGCGAAGCCGGTGGTCGTGCTGTTCGAGGCGCTGTCGAAGGCCTTCTTCCACATGATTGGCATGGTGATGAAGCTGGCCCCCATTGGCGCGGGCGCCTCCATGGCCTTCACGCTGGGGGCCTATGGCGTGGACAGCCTGGGCCCGCTCATGCGGCTGATGGGCTGCTTCTATCTGGCGTGCGTCGTCTTCGTGCTGGCGGTGCTGGGGCCCATCGCGCGGCTGACCGGGTTCTCCATCCTGCGCTTCCTGCGCTACATCCGCGCGGAGCTGCTCCTGGTGCTGGGCACGTCGTCGTCCGAGTCCGCGCTGGTGCCGCTGATGCAGAAGCTGGAGCGGCTGGGCTGCTCCCGTTCGGTGGTGGGGCTGGTGGTGCCCAGCGGCTATTCGTTCAACCTGGACGGCACCAACATCTACCTGACCATGGCGGCGCTGTTCGTGGCCCAGGCGCTCAACGTGGAGCTCACCTTCACCCAGACGGCCACGCTGCTGGGCGTGGCGATGCTCACGTCCAAGGGCGCGTCCGGCGTCACGGGCGCGGGCTTCATCACCCTGGCCGCCACGCTCGCGGTGGTGCCGGCGGTGCCGGTGGCGGGCCTGGCGCTCATCCTGGGCATCGACCGGTTCATGAGCGAGGCGCGCGCGCTCACCAACTTCATTGGCAACGGCGTCGCCACCATCGTCGTCTCCCGCTGGGAGAACGAGCTGGACCGCGACCGGCTGCGCGCCGAGCTGAGTGGACAGCCGCTGCCCGTCGCGCCCCAGGTGGAGCCGGGCACGCCGTTGTAATCAGTGCTGAACGGCCTCGCGCACCGCGGCCTTCAGCACGTCCAGGTCCACGGGCTTGTCCAGAAGCTGCCTGGCGCCCAACCGGCGGGCCTCCTCGTGGGTCTCCGCGTCCGCGAAGGCGCTGAGCAGCAGCACGGGGCAGGACACGCCCTGCTCGCGCAGCCGCTTCAGCGCCTCCAGGCCGGTTCGCCCTGGCATGCGCACGTCGCTGACGATGAGGTCGGGCGGCGCCAGCGTGCCGCCCTGGCCTCGCATCATCGCCAGGTAGTCGCCCAGCTCGAAGCCGTCCTCCACCTCCACCACCACGTAGCCCGCGCGCATCAGCGTGCGCACGAGCAGCGCGCGCATCGCGTCGTCGTCCTCGGCCACCAGGATGCGCGCGGCGCGCGGCGTCTCTTCGCTCATGGGTGGATCATTCATCATCCAGAGGCGGAGGAGCACGGCCCATGCCATCCCGCCTTCCGGGGCGGCTGGACGTCCTGTCCCCCACGCTCCGGGGCATCCTGCCCCCGTCGGGGCAATGTGCCCCAGGGCCCTGGGGGCATCACGCCCCGGTGGCCCGGGCTTCCCCGGGAAAGGAGTCCTGGCACGGCCGATGCTCTTGGCTCCGGTCAGCCCCGCACCCACTTCTCGCGGGCCTGAAACGGAGCACTTCCATGAAGCGCACTTCCGCCATCGTCCTGGGTCTGTCCCTGTCTCTCGCCTCCATGGGCGCTTTCGCCGCGGCGCCCAAGGCCGCCAAGGGCACCACCGCCACGCAGGCGAAGTCCGCCGTGAAGGCCAAGAAGGCGAAGCAGCCGGCCAGCCAGAAGCCCGCCGCCAGCCCCGCCGCTTCTGGTACCGAGAGCACCACCGGCGCGAACTAGTCGGAGTGTCGTGACGCAGCACCCGCGGTACCCATAGCGTACCTCCCCGGTCCGTGTGTTCCTTCCCCCTCACGCACGAACCGGGGGTTGCCTTTCATCGTGAAGCTCGCGCGCAAATTCACCCTGGCCCTCGTGTTGCTCGCCGTCGCGGTGATGGCCGGGCTCCAGGTGTTCCAGGTCAACCGGGAGCTGTCCCGGTCCGAAATCGACATGCAGCACGACCACCGGCTGCTCGGTCACACGCTCGCCGGCTCCATTGGCAAGGCGTGGCAGTTGGCGGGCGAATCGGAAGCCCTCACGCTCCTCAACCAGGCCAACCGTTTCCAGGAGCAGGTGCGCCTGCGGTGGGTGTGGCTGGATGGCGGGCCCGGCTCCGGCTTCGCGCCCACGCTGCCGCCCCAACTGCTGCGCAGCCTGCGCGCGGGCCATGACGGCTGGCTGACGGACACCACGACCACGCCCGGCGTGCTGCGCTCGTACACGCCGGTGTTCCTGGGCCGGCGCGCGGGCGCCATCGAAATCACCGAGTCCCTCTCCGAGCAGCAGCAGCACGTGCGCACCACCGTGCTGGGCACCTCCATCGCCACCGCGACGCTGAGCGTGTTCTTCCTCCTGGCCGCGATGGCCATGGGCCGCAAGCTGGTGGGCCAGCCCGTGGAGCAGCTCGTGCATCTGGCCGGACGCATTGGCGAAGGCGACCTCACCGCGCGCGTGCCGCTGCGGCGTGCGAGCGGCGACGAACTGACGACACTGGCGGTGGCGATGAACCGGATGGGTGAGCAGTTGGAGGAGACGCGGGCCCGGCTCGCGGAGGAGACGGCGGCGCGGCTGGCGACGGTGGAGCACCTGCGCCACGCGGACCGGCTCACCACGGTGGGAAAGCTGGCCTCCGGCGTGGCGCATGAGCTGGGCACGCCGCTCAACGTCGTCATGGGCCGCGCGAAGATGGTGTCCTCCGGTGAAGCGGAGGGCGAGGAGGTGGGCGAGTGCGCGCGGATCATCTTCCAGCAGGCGCAGCACATGACCGGCATCATCCGCCAGTTGCTGGATTTCGCCCGGCGGCGGGCCCCGTCGCGCGCGCCGGAGGACCTGTCCCTGTTGGCCGAGCGCACGCTGTCGCTGCTCAAGCCCATGGCCACCAAGCGCGGCGCCACGCTGTCGCAGGAGGTGCCCTCGGGCTTCACGGTGGAGGTGGACGCCGGGCAGTTCCAGCAGGTGCTCACCAACCTGGTGATGAACGGGCTGCACGCGATGAACCAGCCCGGCACCCTGCGTGTGCGCTCGCAAATCTTGCGCGTGAAGCCTCCCGTGGACGTGGGGGGGCCGGAGCAGGAGTGGGTGCGGCTGGATGTGGAGGACGAAGGCGCCGGCATCCCGGCGGACGTGCTGCCCCACGTGTTCGAACCGTTCTTCACCACCAAGGACGTGGGCGAGGGAACGGGGCTGGGCCTGTCCGTCTCCTATGGGATGGTGCGGGACCACGGCGGCTGGATTGACGTGAAAAGCGAGCCGGGCCGTGGGAGTTGTTTCTCCATCTACCTGCCGCCGGGAGGCAACGCATGCCAGGCCGCATCCTGATTGTCGAAGACGAACGAGAGATGCGCGTGCTGGTGGAGAAGGGCCTCCAGCGCCGGGGCTTCCAGCCCGTGGCCGTGGCCGCCGCGGACGAAGCCCTCCAGCGCATCTCCGCCGAGGACTTCGACACGGTGCTCACCGACCTGCGCATGCCCGGCATGGACGGCCTGGCGCTGTGCGAGCGCATCGTGCTCAACCGGCCGGACATCCCGGTGGTGGTGGTGACGGCGTTCGGCAGCTTGGAGACGGCGGTGGCCGCCATCCGCGCGGGCGCCTACGACTTCATCACCAAGCCCATCGACCTGGACGCGCTGGTGCTGGTGCTGGAGCGCGCCGTGCAACACCGCGCCCTGCGCGCGGAGGTGCGCAGGCTGCGGCAGGCCCTGGGCGAGCGCGAGGATGACGGCGCGCTGGTGGGGGAGAGCCCCGCGCTCAAGCAGGCGTACGCGCTCATCGACCGCGTGGCGGACGTGGACGCCACGGTGCTGATCACGGGCGAGAGTGGCACCGGCAAGGAAGTGGCTGCGCGAGCGTTGCACGCCCGGGGCCGGCGCAAGGAAGGGCCGTTCGTGGCCATCAACTGCGCGGCGATGCCGGAGCAGTTGCTGGAGAGTGAGTTGTTTGGCCATGCGAAGGGCGCCTTCACCGACGCGAAGGCGGCGCGCACGGGCCTGTTCGTGAAGGCGAACGGCGGCACGTTGTTCCTGGACGAGGTGGGGGAGCTGCCCCTCACGCTCCAGCCGAAGCTCTTGCGCGCGTTGCAGGAGCGCGTGGTGCGTCCGGTGGGCGGGGACACGGAGATGCCGTTCGACGCGCGCATCGTGGCGGCGACGAACCGCGACCTGGAGCTGGCGGTGGAGGAGGACCGCTTCCGCGAGGACCTGTACTACCGGCTCAACGTCATCGGCATCGAACTGCCGCCGTTGCGGGCTCGCGGCAACGACGTGCTGCTGTTGTCGCAGCGCTTCGTGGAGCAATTCGCCTCGCGCACGGGCAAGCGGGTGGACGGATTGTCACCGGCCGCGGCGCAGCGGCTGCTGGCGTACGGGTGGCCGGGCAACGTGCGCGAATTGCAGAATTGCATCGAGCGCGCGGTGGCGCTCACGTCCTTCGAACAGCTCACGGTGGATGATCTGCCGGAGCGCGTGCGCAACTACAGCACGCCGCGCGTGGTGCCGGAGAACACGGACGCCTCCGAGCTGGTGACGCTGGAGGAGCTGGAGCGTCGGTACATCCACCGCGTGCTGGAGGCGGTGGGCGGCAGCCGGACGCTCGCGGCGCGCATCCTGGGCGTGGACAGGAAGACGCTCTACCGCAAGCTGGAGCGCGGCGACGGGGACGGCAAGGACGCGGCGCGCGACGCGAAGAAGCCCTGACCCGGGTTCTCTCGACCCCTGCTCGGCTCGCTCGATCGCCCACCTGTCGCGGGTGTCGGAGAATTCATCCGCTCCCGTCACAACCCTCCACCATCAGCGCACGGCTGGCGGCACAGGGAGGGGCGGGCGGTGCGGAAGCAGGGTTTCCCCTCGGTCCAGGGCCACCCGCTTTACCGCCGGCGGAGTATGGTTCTGGACGGATGCGCCTCTCTTCCTTCCAGCCCCACGCCGGATGTCTCGCGGACGACCTCGCGCGGAATGAGGGCGACGGGAATCTCCCTGACCCGTTTCCTCCCGAAGGATGCTCCTGCTTCATGGAGCTCCACCCCGCCGGATTCCCCGAAGGGGACTGTCGGGACACCCTCCGCCACCCTTTCGTGTTCCATCCCTAGAAGGGACACCCG
>NZ_RAVZ01000244.1 GCF_003611635.1 Corallococcus terminator
GGCTTCACCACCGGGGGCGGGGGCTTCACCGTCTTCACGAGGGCCGGACGCGGATCCACGCCCGGGAAGACGACGCGCCGCGAGGCGAAGGGCTCGCCCGGCGTGGGGCGCTGGAGGATGAGCTCGAACTGCTTGCCGTCGCTCACCGCGTGCATCTCGCCGTTCACGTCCGTGCGGAACGTCTTCGCCCCCACGCCCTTGAAGCGCGTGAGCACGTCCCGGACCTTCGCGTCCCGGCCCAGGCCTTCATCCATGCTGAACACGGCGCCCTGCGGACGGACCTCCTCCAGGAACCCCTGCGAATTGGCTCCGGCCACCCCAGGCGAGGCGACCTTCAGCAACGTGGCGTTCCCCAGCAGTCCGTTCTTCAGGAGGACCTCCTCCGTCTCCGCGCGCGCCGCGCCCGCGAACAGGACCGACGTGTTCCGGTACGTCAGGCGCAACACGATGGAGTTCGTCGCGTTCCGGCCTTCCGCATCCGAAGCGCCCTTCAAGAGCGGCGTCGCGGGGGCGCGGGGCCAGAGCACCGTGAGGTTCACCTCGTCCTCCAACTGCAACCGGACCGACTCCTGGGGCAGGTTCGCGGAGGACGCGGGCGAGAAGACCTGCACCCCGCGCGAGCCCACCGCGCCCAGCAGCGCGTCGTAGGCGGACGACGTGTCGGGCAGTTGCGGCTCCAGCAGCCGGCGCGCGCCCACGCGCTTGAGCACCGCGTCCAGCGCGCCGTGGTGCTTCGGATCCGGATGCGTGAGGACGACGAGATCCAACTCCCGGCGCAGCAGCTCCGGCAGCCGGTTCACCAGGTGTGACTCGGCCGTGGTGGGGCCCGAATCCACCAGCACCGTGTTGCCGCTCGGCGAGACGATGAGCGCGGCCTCTCCCGCGCCCACGTCGAAGAAATACACGTGGAGCTTTCCGTCCGGCGCGCCACCGAAGTAGCGCGACTTCTCCGGGCCCGGAGCCTTCTTCGGCGGTTCGGGCGTCGGCTGACACGCCAGCGAGGCGAGCAGCACGCCCACTCCGAGGGCGATGCGGGGACTCATGGGTGACAATCCTCGGCGGGGCGCCGCTCACGCTGGGCGTCGGCGCGGCGGGTATAGACGGTGCGCTCGTTCTTCGAACGCTTCAGGGTCGAGCAGCTCTCGCGGTGGAACACCTTGCTGCCCTTGAGGGACACGAAGTTCTGGCCTGTCTCCTCGGACGTGCTCGTCGGCGCGGGGGCGGACGGCGCGGTCTTCGACTTCTTCGAGGCGCCTCCCGGTTCAGGTGGCTTCTCCACCGCGCGGCCGGAGCGGCGGTCCGGCGTGGATTCGATGGGGCCGAGCGCCACGGGGCTGCCCGCATGCTGCGCGCCGGACACGCTCACGGTGGACTCCGCGCCCTTCGAGGAGCGCAGGGTGACGGTCGAGCCGTCGCTCACCGCCATCACCTCGCCGTCCTGGTCGGTGCGGAAGGTGCGCGCGTGCACGTCGCGCAGGCGGCCCATCACCTCCGGGCTTGGGTGGCCGTAGTCGTTACCCACGCCGCAGGAGATGACCGCGGCCTGGGGGGCCACCCGGTCCAGGAAGGCTGCGGTGGAGGAGTGCTTGCCGCCGTGGTGCGCCACCTTCAACACGGTGGCCGTGAGGTCCAGCGGCTTCTGGAGCAGCGCCTCTTCCGTGGGCGGCTCCGAGTCCCCCGTGAAGAGGAAGGACGTCTTCGCGTAGGTGAGCTTGGCGACGATGGAGTTCGCGTTCGCGTCCGAGCGAGTGTTGGCGAGGAAGGGCTCCTGGGGCATGCGCGGCCAGAGCATCGTGAGGGACACGCCCTCGCCCAGGCCCACCGTGAGCAGCGTCTGGGGCGCGGCCGCGTTGGGCTCCGGCGTCATCACCTGGCCCACCTCCCGGCCCACGAAGTCCAGCAGGGCGCGGTACGCCTCGCTCGGGTGGTCGAAGCCGGGGTCCATGAAGCGCTTCGCGCCCACCGCCTTCAGCGCCGCGGGCAGGCCGCCCAGGTGGTCCAGGTGCGGATGGGTGAGGATGACCAGGTCCAGGGGTTGGTTCACCAACTCGCGCAGCCGCGCCGCCAGCCGCGTCCCGGCCTCCGGGGGCCCACCGTCGATGAGCACCGTCTTGCCCGTGGGCGACACGATGAGCGCCGCGTCCCCCTGGCCCACGTCGAGGAAGTAGACCGTGAGCCTTCCTGGCGTGGGGGCGGGGAGGGCCGAAGGGGCCTGGGAGTCCCGCGTGGCCGCGTGGCCCGGCAGCGCCGTGAACAGGAGGAACAGGACACCCAGCAACCGCGCGAAGACCTTCACGGCGGGAACTCTACCGCCCCGCTCCCATTCGCGGCACTCCCTGCGTCGGATGGATGTCGGTGCCCCCCGCGAGCGCTTCCCCGCCGCCCTGGAACTGGGTTAAGGGGCCCGAATGTCGTCCGACGCCGAAGCTTTCCTCACCCTCCTGGAAGAGCTGGTCGACCAGGCCCGTCATCGCCTGAACGCCCGGAAGGTTTCCCAGGAAGCGGTGCCCCCCGCGGCCGTGCTGAACCCGGAGCCCCCGCGCCCACCCCTGGTGAAGACCGCCACCGCGCGCGTGGACCCCGCGTCCATCCTGAAGGCCCAGGACCTGGCGCCGTACATCGACCACACGCTGCTCAAGCCGGAGGCGCGCGCCGAGGACGTGGTGCGCGTGGCCGAGGAGGCCCGCCAGTACGGCTTCGCCACGGTGTGCGTGAACAGTTGCCACGTGGCCACCGCCGCGCGGGTGCTGGCCGGTGCGTCCGCCGTGCCCATCGCGGTGGTGGGCTTCCCGCTGGGCGCCATGCTGCCCCAGGCCAAGGCCTACGAGGCGCGCGAGGCCATCCGCGCCGGGGCGCGCGAAATCGACATGGTGCTCAACCTGGGCGCGCTCAAGGCCCACGACTACCAGCGCGTGCACCAGGACATCGCCGCGGTGGTGGACGCGAGCCACCCGATTCCCGTGAAGGTCATCCTGGAGACGGGCCACCTCACCGACGAGGAGAAGGTCGTCGCCTGCGCGCTGTCCAAGGCGGCGGGCGCCGCGTTCGTGAAGACCTCCACCGGCTTCGGGCCCGGCGGGGCCACGGTGAAGGACATCGAACTGATGCGCGCGGTGGTGGGCGACGAGGTGGGGGTGAAGGCCTCCGGGGGCGTGCGGTCGGCGGAGGACGCGGTGAAGCTGATTCGCGCGGGCGCCAACCGGCTGGGCGCTTCCGCGTCCGTGGCCATCGTCAGCGGTCAGATTTCCACCGCGCAGTACTGACCTCCCAGCGCCCGAGAGCCCACCGTGACCCCGAAGCAGCAAGAGGACTTCCTCCAGCAGTTGCTCGCGCTCCATGCGGAGCTGACCGGGAAGACGCCCCTGCGCATCGAACCCAACCGCACCGACGAGGCGCGCGTGGGCGGTGACGAGGACGAGCAGCCCCTCAACGAGATGATGCAGACCATCGCCTCCAGCCGGAACCGCAACACCGACGGCACGCTGGCGCGCGTGGTGAAGGCCCTTGGCAAGCTGCGCGAGGAGCCGGACTCCTTCGGCGAGTGCGAGGAGTGCGGCGACGACATCCCCCTGGGCCGCCTCAAGGCCATGCCGTACGCGGAGTTCTGCGTCACGTGCCAGGGCAACAAGGACGGGCCCAAGGGGCCCGTGCGCCGCAAGCACCTCACCGACTACGACGGCTGAACAACACCCCCCCGCGCGCATGGCCGTCCCGGCGGTGCGCGCCCCCTTCCTCCTAAAACGACACGAGGCGACGCGCGATGGACACCACCGGACTCAGGGAGCGGGCGGAGGCGTGGCGCAAGGCGGATCCGGATCCGGAGACCCAGGCGGAGCTGGCCCAGGTGCTCGCGACGTCGGACTGGGCGGACCTGGCGGACCGCTTCGCGCAGGACCTGGAGTTCGGCACCGCGGGCCTGCGCGGCGTGCTGGGCGCCGGCCCCAACCGGATGAACCGCGCCGTCGTGCGGCGCACCACCGCGGGGTTCGCGCGCTACCTCAAGGCCACCGTGCCGGACGTCACCACGCGCGGCGTGGTGGTGGGCCGGGACGCCCGGCGGTTGAGCAAGGAGCTGGCGGAGGACGCCGCCGCGGTGTTCGTCGCGGAGGGCATCCCCGCGCACGTCTTCCCGGAGCCGGTGCCCACGCCCGTCACCGCGTTCGCCGTGCTGCACCTGAACGCCGCCGCCGCGGTGATGGTGACCGCCAGCCACAACCCGCCCGAATACAACGGCTACAAGGTCTACTGGGGCAACGGCGCCCAGATCGTCCCCCCGCAGGACGTGGGCATCGCGGACGCCATCGCGAAGGTGGAGCCCGCCAACCAGGTGCCGCTGCTCACCCCCGCCGAAGGCCGCGCGAAGGGCCTGTGGCGCGACCTTTCGGAGGACGTGGGCAACGCGTACCTGCGCGCCATCCTGGACCTGCGCCTGTACAAGAAGGGCAGCGACACGCTGTCCCTGGTCTACACCGCCATGCACGGCGTGGGCGGCCCGTGGGCGGTGCTCGCGCTGAAGGAGGCGGGCTTCCCGCGCGTGACGCCGGTCGCTGAACAGCAGCAGCCCGATGGGCGCTTTCCCACCGTGCGCTTCCCCAATCCGGAGGAGCCGGGCGCCATGGACCTGTCGGTCGCCACCGCCGAGCGCGTGAAGGCGGACGTGGTGCTCGCCAACGACCCGGATGCGGACCGGCTGGCGGTGATGGCGCGCGACGCGTCCGGGAAGCTGCGCCTGCTCACCGGCAACGAGGTGGGCGTGCTCCTGGGCCACTACGTGCTTACGCAGGGGACGAAGCACGGGCGCGCGCACGTCGTCACCACCATCGTGTCGTCCACGCAGTTGGGCGAAATCGCGCGCGGGCTGGGCGCCGCGTACGACGAGGTCCTCACCGGCTTCAAGTGGATCGCCAACCGCGCGCTGGAGCGCTCGAAGCAGGAGGGGACGCAGTTCGTCTTCGGCTACGAGGAGGCGCTCGGCTACACCGTGGGCACCGCGACGCGCGACAAGGACGGCGTGGGCGCGGCGCTGGTGGTCGCGGACATGGCCGCCTGGTGCGAATCCCGTGGCACCCACCTGCTGGGTTACCTGGAGGAGATCCAGCGCACCTTCGGCCTCCATGTGGGCGCCCAGCGCAACGTCACGCTGCCCGGGGCGGCCGGGGCGCAGACCATCCGCGCCATCATGCAGGCCTTCCGCGCCTCACCGCCGGAGCGCATTGGCGGCACCCGCGTGAGCGCCGTGCGCGACTACCAGAAGGGCGAGGGCGGCCTGCCCCCGTCCAATGTCGTCGCCTTCGCACTGGAAGGCGGGGGGCGTGTCACCCTGCGTCCGTCCGGCACCGAGCCGAAAATCAAATACTACTTCGAGCACAAGGAGACGCCCGCCCCCGGCGAGCCGCTCCCCCAGGCCCGCGAGCGCGCGGAAGCGAAGCTGTCCGCCCTCATCGATGCGTTTCTCGTCCTGGCTCGCGAGCGCGGCCAGCCCGCCTGAGCTGTTTGAAACCCTGAGTCCTGAATCACCCTTCAACTCCGGGCCGCGCGTGCTGCGTGGCGGCCCTTCGCAGAAAGGAAACGCGTGAAGCGCTTCATTCCTGGTTTCCTCCTCGCCGTGCTCCTGGCCGTTCCCGTTCCCGCGCTGGCGCAGCGTGGGCAGGGCTGGTCCGTGCTGGCCGCGGACACGGTGGGGCAGGGCCGCAACGTGTTCACCGGGCAGATTGGCTACCCGGGCCTGACGCTGGGCCTGCTGCATGGCGGCTCGGACAGGGTCGACATTGGCGGCAAGTTCTCCTTCAACTGGGGCCGTGAAGGCCTGGTGGACGCGACGGACGAGGGCCTCAAGCTCCAGCTCTGGCTGCGCATCATGCTGGCCAAGACGTCCAACGTGTCCTTCGCGCTCACCTTCCAGCCGGGCACGTTCGTCTACTTCCCGCGCAACAACACGGCCTTCGGCATGGTGTTTCCCGTGGGGTTCGTGGTGGGGATTCCCGTCGGCAGCGCGCTGACGCTCAACGCCGGCATCGACATCCCGTTCAACGTCTACATCGGCGAAGGCATCGGGCCGGTCATCCCCATCCTCTTCGGAGGCGGCCTGGAGTACTTCGTCAACAACCAGTTCAACGTGAACTTCAACCTGCGGATGGGACCGTCCATCTTCCCCCGCTTCGACGACAGCGCCTTCACCATGGAAGCGCTGGCGGGCGTGGCCTACCGCTTCTAGCTCCGGCTCGCGGGCTCGGACGGGGAGCCGCTGCTTCCCCGTCCGGGCTGTGCGCTACCAGGACGACGTCTGCTCGGGCAGCTCCACCGTGAAGGTGCTGCCCAGGTTGACGCGGCTCTTCACGGTGAGCTTGCCGCCCATGCACTCCACCAGGGTGCGCGCCACCGTGAGGCCCAGGCCCACGCTCTTCTCCGGGGCCTTGGTCGTGTAGTACGGCGAGAAGATGGCCTGCAGCTCGTCCTCGAAGATGCCGATGCCGGTGTCCTTGACGAAAAGCTGGGGCCCGAAGTCCCCGAACATGTCCGGCATCTCCACGCCCACGTGCACGATGCGCGGACGGTCCTGCACGTCCTCCACCGCGTCCACCGCGTTGCACACCAGCTCCGTCACCACCTGCTCCAACTGACGGCGGTTGAAGACGACCGCGATGGGGTCCTCCGAGAGGATGACGCGCACATCCGCGCGGCCCAGTCGCCCGTCGGCGCGCAGGTGGGACACCACCTCCGGCACCAGCTCGCGCAGGTCGAAGCGCTGGGTGTCCTTGGGGTTGGAGGGCCCCAGCGACAGCAGGTGCTGGCCGTGCAGGCGCATCTGCTCACCGGCGACGCCCAGCTTGAGCAGCTCCTCCGGGTCCGGCGGCAGCCCCTCCGCCGCGCGGGCGCGCACATGCGCCAGCGCCCGGTGCAGGCCCACGCCCAACTGGCCCATCTGCGTCGCCACGTCCGCGGCGAGCGTGCCCACGCGGGCCAGCTTCTCCATCCGCACCCAGCGCGTGCGCGGGTCCTGGAGCACTTCCTGGATGCCGCCCTGTTCGCGGTGCGCCTTGAGCTCCAGCAGGGTGTGGACGCGGACCTTCAGCTCCATCGGATCCAACGGCTCGGTCGTCAACAAGTCGTCCACACCTGCCTCCATCACCTCACGTCGCGTCTGGCGGTCCGCGGAAGGGGTGAGCATGAGAATGGGGAGCTGCGGGTGAGTCATCTCCTGGCGGAAGCGCCGGAACGCGGCCAGGCCCACCGTGCGGGCCTGCCCCACGTCCAGCAGCACCAGGTCCGCGGACTGGCGGGACACCGCTTCCAGCGCGGCCGTCGTTCCCCGGGCGCGCATCACGTCGTAACCCGCGGGCGTCAGGATGGAGCGAACCCGCTCCGCGTCGCCCGCGTCCATGTCCACCGCGAGCACCCGCGGCCGGTAAGGTGACGTCGAGCCCACAGCCGTCGTCTCCATTCACGCCACCCCGACCTGGAAGCCGGCCCCGGACACCATCCCGAGGCTGGAGGAATGCTTCATGACCCCGACCAGGGCCACCCGCTGCGCCTGCTCGATGATCCATCCGCAATCCGACATGCGCGTACTCTCATGCCAGCGGCGTGCCGGACGTCCACCAGCCGGCAGATCAGCCCACCCTGTAATTCTCCGGAATCGCGGTCCAATAACGGCGGGGGGTTGGCGGATCCCAGGAGGACTACCTGACGCAACAGGGCAGGTTGCCGCTTCAAATTTGCTGAGTCGCGCTTGACCAAAAGTAGGGTTCGACCCGGGTGTGAATATACCCGGTCCCCTCTCAAAATGGCCTACCGGGACTCTTGTTCGTAGGGGGTGCCCAACGCGGCGGGGGCGTGGCCACGCTGGCCCTGGAGGCCCAGGACGAGGAGGGTCAACAGGTAGGGCAGGGCGAGGAGGAAGCCCTGCGGTACCAGTTCGAGGAGCCAGGGGGCGCTCGACGCCAGACCGATGCGCAGCGCGTTACCGAAGGCGAAGAAGAGCGCGGCGGCGAAGGCACCCAGGGGGGTCCACCGGCCGAACACCATGGCGGCCAGGGCCATGAAGCCCAGGCCGGCGGGGGTGTGCTGTTCGAAGCGATCCAACACCGCGGTGGACAGCACCGCGCCGCCCAGGCCCGCCATCAACCCGCCGCCCAGCACGGCGGCCCACCGCAGGCCGGACACGGACAGCCCCAGCGTGGCCACGGCGTGCGGCTTGTCGCCCACGGCGCGCAGCCGCAGGCCCAGGGGCGTGCGCGACAGCAGGAGGTGGAAGGCGAAGGGCAGGGTGAGCGCCAGGTACGTGGGCGCCGAGTGGCCGACCAGCGCGCCCAGGAGCGGCACGTGGGCGAGGGCGGGGACGTTCCAGCGCGACAGTTGGGTGATGGCGGGCGTGCCGTTGGGGCCGAAGAGGGACTCCAATAGGAAGGTGCCTCCCGCCATGGCCACCAGGTTGAGGGCCATGCCGGAGACGACCTGATCCGAACGCCAGCGGATGCTCAGGAAGCCGTGCACCGCCGCGATTCCCGCGCCCGCGACCATGCCCACCAGCACGGCGAGCGGGGTGGGCATCGCGAGCGCCGCCACGGCCGCGCAGAAGGCGCCCGTGCGCATCATGCCTTCCACGCCCACACTCACCACGCCGGCGCGCTCGGACAGCATCGCGCCCAGCGCGGCGAACACCAGGGCGGGGGCCGCGTCCAGGGTGGAGAAGAGCAGCGAGTGGAGCACCTCAAGCACGGGGCACCTCCACCGCGGCCCGCTGCGCGCGACGCCGGTTCAAGAGCGCCAGCCACACCATCCGGCCGGCGACGAAGAGCAGCGCGAAGCCCTGGATGAGCTCCGGGAAGCTCTTGTGCACGCCCAGCAGCTGCATGCGCGTGCCGCCCGCGCGCAGGATGCCGAAGACGGCCGCGGACACCGCCGCGCCCAGGGGATGGTTGTTGCCGATGAGCGCGATGGCGATGCCGTCGAAGCCGTACGGCGCGCCCAGCGTGCCCGGGTAGCGGCCTTCCGTGCCCAGCACCAGCACCGCGCCCGCGAGCCCCGCCAGCGCGCCCGCGAGCGCCATGGCCCCGCCCGCCCGCCACAGGGTGGGGATGCCCGCCGCGCGCGCCGCTTCCGGCGTGAGGCCCACGGCGCGGGTCTCGTAGCCGGAGCGCGTGCGCCCAAGCCACACCCAGACGGCCAGCGCCGCCACCAGCGCCAGCGGGAAGCCCAGGTTGAGGCGGGAGCTGTCGCCGAGGAGCCGGGGCAGTTGCGCGGTGGAGAGGATCTCCGCGGTGCCGGTGATGGACGACTGGTGCCCCTGGGCCACGGCGCGCAGCGGTCCGATGACCAGCCAGTTGTCCACGAGGCTCACCGCCACCCAGTTGAGCATGATGGTGGAGATGACCTCGTGCACGCCGCGCTTGAGCTTGAGCAGGCCGGCGATGCTCGACCACACCGCGCCCGCCGCAGCCGCCGCGAGCAGGGCCAGGGGTACGTGCAGGACCGCGGGCAGCGACACGTGCGCGCCGACGAGGGCCGCGGCCAGGGCGCCCCAGATCATCTGCCCCTGCGCGCCGATGTTGAACAGGCCCACCTTGAAGGCCACCGCCACGGACAGGCCGGTGAGGGTGAGCAGCGCGGCCTTCATCGCGGACTCGCCCAGGGGGCGCAGCACCGAATTGGCGTTGCCGCCCTCCAGGTACGCGGGCCAGTTGCCCACGCCGCCCCAGAGCATCTGGAGGTAGGCCTTCGTGGCGGTGTCCGCGTCGCGCGTGAGGGCGATGGTGAGCCAGCACACCGCGAGCGCCAGCAGCACGGAGAGCACCGACGGCAGCACCTGCCGCGTCCGCTCACCCATGGTCGGACTCCGCGCCCAGCATGCGGCGGCCCAGCTCTCGCTCGTCCAGATCCTTGCGCGGGAAGTGCCCCGTCACGCGCCCTTCGTAGAGGACGTAGACGCGGTCCGACAGCGCCAGCACCTCCTCCAGGTCCAGCGACACCATCACCACTCCCGCGCCTCGGGCCTTCGCCTCGCGCAGTCGCGCGTGCACCTGGGCCACCGCGCCGATGTCCAGCCCGCGCGTGGGCTGCACCACGACGAGCAGCTTCGGATCCGCGTCCAGTTCGCGTGCCACCACGACCTTCTGCTGGTTGCCGCCGGACATCGCCTGGAGCGCCATCGTCGGGTCGGGCGGGCGCACGTCGTAGGTGGTCAACAGTTGGTTCGTGCGCTCGCGGCGTCCCTTGAAGTCCACCCAGGGCCCGCGTGCGAAGGGCGGCTGGCGGTGCCGGCCCAGCGCCACGTTCTCCTCCACGCTCATCGCCTTCACCACGGCGCGCGCCAGCCGGTCCTCGGGCACATGGCCCACGCCGCGTGCCTTCGCCCGTGCGGGCGTGAGGTCCGCGAGCGGGCCTCCGAGCAGCGTGCCTTCTCCACCATCGAGGGCGCGCAGGCCGGTGAGGACCTCGGCCAGTTCGCGCTGCCCGTTGCCGTCCACCCCGGCGATGCCGACGATTTCGCCCGCATGCACGGTGAGGCTCACGCCCTGGAGCGCGGGACGGCCATTGTCGCCCTTGGCCCGCAGGTCCTTCGCGTCGAGGACGATGGGGCCGGATGGAGCCGTGCCCTCATCGCTCCTGGTCGAGGCCGTGCCCGCACCCGCCGCCACGGTATCCGACCCGGACGGACCCGCCGTCACGGGTACGCCGGTCAGCGCCGCGCCGCGCGAACCCTCGCCCACCATCAGCGACGCCAGCGCGGAGACGGTCGTCTCGGAGGCGCGCACTTCAGCCACCGTGCGGCCCCGGCGCATCACCGCCACGCGGTCCGCGACGCCCAGCACTTCCTTGAGCTTGTGGCTGATCAACACCACCGTGCGCCCCTGCTGGACGAGCCCGCGCATCACCTGCGCCAGTTCGTCCGACTCCTGGGGCGTGAGCACCGCCGTGGGCTCATCCAGGATGAGCACCTGCGCGCCCCGGTGCAGCGCCTTGACGATTTCGACCTTCTGCTGAGAGCCCACCGTGAGCGTGTCCACGCGCGCCCGGGGATCCAACTGGAAGCCGAAGCGCTTCGCCGTGGCCGCCACCTCGTCACAGGCCCGGTCCAGGTCCAACAGGCCACGCTTCGTGGGCTCGCGGCCCAGCACCACGTTCTCCGCCACCGTCAGCGTGGGCACGAGCATGAAGTGCTGGTGCACCATGCCGATGCCCCTCGCGATGGCGTCGCGCGGGCTCTTGAGCCGCACGGGCTTGCCGTCCATCAGGAACGTGCCCGCGTCCGGGTGGTACAGCCCGTACAGCACGTTCATCAGGCTGGACTTGCCCGCGCCGTTCTCGCCCACCACCGCGAGCAGTTCACCCGGGACGATGTCCAGCGACGCGTCCTCCAGGGACACGCACGACCCGAAGCGCTTGGCGATGTGCTGGAGGGAGATCAGGGCGCGGCGACCTGGAACGAGGACAGCTCCGAGGCCGTGCCCGGCACCGTGAGCTTGCCGGCGAGGATCTGCTGCCGCAGCGCCTCCACCTTCTGGAGCGCCTCCGCCTTGCCCGGGAAGTCCACGCGCACGTCGGCCATGCCCACGCCGTTCTCCTTCAGGCCCAGCACCTGCTCGCCGGCGGTCAGCTTGCCGTCCACCAGGTCCTTCGCCGCCTGGTACACCGCCAGGTCGCTGTGCTTCACCATCGACGTGAGGATGGCGTCCGGCGCCAGGTGCGACTGGTCCGAGTCCACGCCGATGGCGAACACCGTCTTGCCCGCGGCCCGCGCCTCCTTCACCGCCTGGATGACGCCCAGCCCGTCCGTGCCCGCCGCGTGGAAGATGACGTCCGCGCCCTTGGCGATGAGGTCCTGCGCCACTTCCTTGCCCGCCGACACGCTGTTGAAGCTGCCCGTGTACACGGCCATCAGCGCGTCCGCCGCCTTCGCGTTCGTGGTGCGCACGCCCGCGCGGTAGCCCACGTCGAAGCGCTTGATGAGGGGCACCTCGATGCCGCCCACGAAGCCCACCTTGTTCGTCTTCGTGACGAGCCCCGCCAGCGCGCCCACGAGGAAGCTGCCCTCCTGCTCCTTGAACAGCACCGTGCGCACGTTGGGCAGCGACTTCGCCTTGCCCTGCGCGTCCATGAGCTGGCTGTCGATGAGCAGGAACCGGGCCTCCGGGTTTTCGGTCGCCACGTCACGCACCGCGTTGGCCAGCAGGTACCCGTTGCCGATGGTCAGCTTCGCGCCCTGCTCCACCAGCAGTTGGAGGTTGGGGGCGTAGTCCTCCTGCGCCTTGCTCTGGAGCACCAGCGGCTGGATGGGCAGCGGCTTCACTTCGGGTGCGAGCGCGGCCAGGTCGGAGGAGATGGACTGACGCACCTCGCCAGCGGGGGCGTCCACGTACTTGCCGCCCTCGTACTTCTTGCCGGCCGCCCACAGCTCCAGGCCGCGCAGGGACGCGTCGTTGAAGGAGTGGTCTCCGCGCCCACCCACGTCGATGACCAGGCCCACGACGGTGGGCTTTGCCTCGGGCGGCTTCGTGGCGGTGGCGGACGGGGAGGGGGCCTTGGGGGCTTCTTCCGTCTTCTTGGAACAGGCGCACAGGAGCGCGGCCAGGGCGAACACGTGGAGTCGGCGGAGCATCATGGGCTGGCTATCTACCAGATGAAGCGCGGCCTTTCCCTTTCCTGGGAAGTGCATGGGGAGGGGACTTCCTGCTATGGCCCTGACCCGTGCAACCCTACGAGCTCATCAAGGCCAAGCGCGACGGCGGCAGGCTGGACCCGTCGGACATCCAGGCGTTCATCCAGGCGTACACCGCGGGCACCGTGGCCGACTACCAGATGGCCGCCATGTGCATGGCCATCTTCTTCAAGGGCCTGGACTCGCGCGAACTGGGCGCCTGGGCCCGCGCCATGCTCCACTCCGGCGAGGTCCTGGACCTCTCCGACACGCCCGCCATCAAGGTGGACAAGCACTCCACGGGTGGCGTGGGCGACAAGGTGTCCCTGAGCCTCGCGCCCCTGGCGGCGGCCTGCGGCGTCCCCGTCCCGATGATCTCCGGACGCGGCCTGGGCCACACCGGCGGCACCCTGGACAAGCTGGAGTCCATCCCGGGCTTCCGCGTGGACCTGTCCACCGCGGACTACCGCCGGCTGGTGCGCGAAGTGGGCTGCTGCCTCATCGGCCAGACGGCCCAGGTGGCGCCCGCGGACAAGAAGCTCTACGCGCTGCGCGATGTGACGGCGACGGTGGACTGCATCCCGCTCATCGCCTCGTCCATCATGAGCAAGAAGCTGGCGGAGGGCATCGACGCGCTGGTGCTCGACGTGAAGGTGGGCAGCGGCGCCTTCATGAAGACGGCGGACGACGCGCGCGTGCTCGCCCGGACCATGATTGGCCTGGGCGCGGAGATGAACCGCAAGGTCGTGGCCCTGCTCACGGACATGGATCAGCCCCTGGGCCGCCAGGTGGGCAACGCCCTGGAGGTCCGCGAGGCGGTGGACATGCTCCGCGGCGAAGCGCCTGACGACTACACGGAGATCACCTACGCCCTGACGGCGGAGATGCTCGTGCTGGGCAAGAAGGCCGCCACCGTGGAGGAGGCGCGCGAGAAGCTGCGCCGCTCCGTGGAGGACGGCAGCGCGCTCAAGAAGCTCAAGGAGATCGTCCAGTCGCAGGGCGGTGACCCGCGCTCCATCGACGACTACTCGCTCTTGCCCACCGCGAAGGCCACGACGGACGTGGTCGCGCCCAGGGACGGCTTCGTCACCGGCATCCACACCGAAGGCGTGGGACTTGCGGCGGTGGCGCTGGGCGCGGGACGGCAGCGCGTGGACAGCAAGATCGACCCGGCGGTGGGCTTCACGCTGCTCAAGAAGCCAGGCGACGCGGTGAAGCAGGGCGAGCCCGTGGTGCAGGTGCACTACAACGACAATGGCCCCGTGGAGGCGGTGAAGGCGCGGCTGCTCGCGGCCTACCAGTTTGGCGACCGGGCGCCCGCGGTCCGCCCGCTGGTGCTGGAGCGGCTGGAGTAGGCGCGCCCCGCGCGCCGAGGCTACGCAAACCACCATGGCCCCCTCGTTCCGAGACCTGCTGTCGGAGGTGAAGAAGGAGATCCGCGAGGTCTCCCACGAGCACGTCCGCCAACTGCTCGACTCCAGGGCGCCGGTGAAGCTCATCGACGTGCGCGAGAGCGACGAGTACGCGGGCGGCCGGCTCCCGGGCGCGGTGCACATCCCCCGGGGCTACCTGGAACTGCGCATCGAGGAGCAGGCCGGGCGCGACGAGGAGGTCGTCCTCTACTGCGCGGGCGGCACCCGGTCCGCGCTCGCGGCCCGGACGCTGCGGGAGCTGGGCTACACGCGCGTGTCGTCGCTCGCGGGCGGCTACAACCGCTGGAGCGACGCGGCCTACCCGGTGGAGAAGCCGGTGGTCCTCTCCTCCGAGCAGAAGGAGCGCTACCGCCGCCACCTCACCCTCCCGGAAGTAGGGGAGGAAGGGCAGGCGCGGCTCTTGAAGTCGAAGGTGCTGCTCCTGGGCGCGGGCGGGCTGGGCTCTCCCGCCGCGCTGTACCTGGCCGCCGCGGGCGTGGGCACGCTGGGCATCGTGGACGCGGACGTGGTGGACCTGAGCAACCTCCAGCGCCAGGTGCTGCACACCCTGGAGCGTCGGGGTCAGCCCAAGGTCCAGAGCGCGAAGGCGGCCATCGAGGCGCTCAACCCGGACGTGAAGGTCGTCCCCTTCGAGGAGCGGCTCACCACCGCCAACGTGGAGCGCATCCTCGCGGACTTCGACCTGGTGCTGGATGGCGGGGACAACTTCCCCACGCGCTACCTGCTCAACGACGCGTGCGTGCTCGCGGGCAAGCCCAACATCCACGGCTCCGTGTTCCGCTTCGAGGGGCAGGTAACAACGTTCCTACCCAATAACGGGCCCTGCTACCGCTGCCTCTACCCGGTGCCGCCGCCGCCGGAGCTCGCGCCCTCGTGCGCGGAGGCGGGCGTCCTGGGCGTGCTGCCGGGGCTCATCGGGATGCTCCAGGCGACGGAGGCCCTCAAGCTGCTGCTCGGGGTGGGGGAGTCGCTTTCCGGGCGGCTGCTCACCTTCGATGCGCTGGGCACGCGCTTCCACGAGCTCAAATTGCGCAGGGACCCGGAGTGCCCGGTGTGCGCGCCTGGGGCGAAGGTGGAGCTCATCGACTACGAGCGCTTCTGCTCGACGGGGGGCTGACGGTCCGGCCCGGTGGGTCGTGGGGCATCGTCCTCCCTGGCGGGACGGGGGTGCATTTTCAGGAACAACGGTCTAGACGAGGCCGCGTATGATGCCGCCACCCTGGAGCTGGGGCGCGGTAGAACGTGACCCGGTCGGGTCATGCGAGTGCAGCGGTAGGGAGACGACGGCGATGTCCGAGCAGAACGAGAACCAGGACGCGGACAAGAAGGCGGCGGAGGACCGGCGCGATTCGCCCCGCGTCCCCATGCGTCTGAAGGTCCGCTGGCAGGGCGGCACGGAAACCTTCCTGGACCGTGCGGGTGACCTGTCCCTGGGCGGGGCG
>NZ_RAVZ01000245.1 GCF_003611635.1 Corallococcus terminator
GCGTGGGGGGGGCCAGGGGCTCGTCCTGGCACTCGTCCTCATGATGAGCGCGACGGCCTGGGCCGAGCCTCATTGGGGAGAATTCAAGAAGGGCTTGTGCACGGCGGTGGGCAAGCGCCAGCACTCGGCCATCCTCTGGGGCATCAAGGGCTCCTGGGAGGAGGCGTGCAAGAAGACCCCCGCCATCATCAACGGCCAGAACTTCGCGGGCCCCACGCGGTGCAAGAACGAGAAGGTGTCCATGTGGGGCGAGTTCGACGTGGATGACACGGAGTGCATGCCGACCTGGGGCAGCTTCAAGAAGGACGACTGTCGGGGGCCCGGAATCCGTCAGAAATCCTCCGTCCTCCACGACATCAAGGACCTGTCCTGGGAGGCGGCGTGCGAGCAGATGCCGGCCACCATCGATGGCTTTGCCTTCGTGCGTCCCAGCCGGTGCAAGAACGTCAAGATCAACGAATGGGGCGAGTTCGATGTCCCGGACAATACGTGCCTGTCGAGCACCGCGTGCGCCGCGGACTGCAAGGCCAAGAAGGTGAATGCCGTCCTGGGCGCGCCGAAGGGCGTGACGGCCAGCAAGTCGATGTATTGCAATGACGGCCCCTTTGATCCCTACGGGGGCAAGAAGGCTCGCCGTCAGGACCTGGGCCTTCCGGATTCCGACAACACCGTTCATATCGACATGGGCGGCGAGGCCGTCTATCAGAACGAAGAGGGACAGACGTTTGGCGGCAACGACGCCATCAACCTCAATTGCAGTCTCAACAAGACCTCGGACGGCAACCTGGGCAAGAAGATCCCGAACCTCGTCTTCGGCTTTGGCAACAACATGCCGTTCGCGGACGCCTTCGCGGACCGGATTTCCGTGGAGAACGCACCCATCTTCCCCAAGGAGATCGAGCGGGTCATCAAGCCGGGGGGCGTCGTGAAGCTGGTCTACACGGACTTTTCCCTGGGGCAGGTGGACACCCTGGCCAAGGACCTGTGCGTCACGCCCACCGTGCAGAAGATGGGCGTCATCGATGTGGCGTGGTTCGTCGTCCCCAGCGACTTCGACTACCGCAAGCCGCGCGACTGCAAGTCCGTCAAGGAGGAGCTGTGATTCCGGGGGAAGGGTCCTCCACGGGGAACAGCCGGCAGAGCGCTCGACGTTCACGTGCCGGAGGCTACCACCCCGCCCCCCGGGCCTCCGCCTGGCAGGGCCGCTGAAGAAGATTGTATGGGGGCTGAATATCGCCCCGTCCCCGCCGTCAGGAGCGCTACCCAACGGCGAGGACATTCCAGGCACGCGCTCGCAAGTCATTGCAGCGCAACGACGCAGCCGCGTCGGTCCGGCGATGCCCCGTCGCGTCTGGGAGAGAGATTCGGATGAGTCTGGGCCGGTCCGGATCCTCAGCGACAAGAGGTACCGCATGATGCAGCACCGACGTTCCCATCCACCCCGCAGCGTCTCCAACTCCAGCACCTCCCAGGCCCGGTGGGCCTGGGCGCTCCTCGCCGCGCTGCCTTTGTTCGGCTGCACCGGGACGGAGTCGCCCGAGCCCTCCGCCAGCAAGGACAAGGACTTCTCAATCGCATCACAAGCACTCCTGCAATCACCACCGTCCGTCAGCGCCGGTGTCGTCCACGGCTGCGGGCTGACCGACAGCGGTCTGGCCATCTGCTGGGGCAACAACGACGATGGCAAGGCCACGCCCCCCGACGGCGCCTTCACGCAGCTCAGCGCCGGCAGGCACCACGTCTGCGGCGTCCGTCCGGACAGCAGCGTGGTGTGCTGGGGGCTCGACAGCCATGGCCAGTCCACGCCTCCCACGGGCAGCTTCACCCAGGTCAGCGTGGGCGAGCGCTTCAGTTGCGGCCTCAAGGCGGATGCGAGCCTGGAGTGCTGGGGCAACAACGACGAAGGGCAGGCCACGCCCCCCACGGGCAGCTTCACCCAGGTCAGCGCGGGGCTCTTCCATGCCTGCGCCGTCACCGCCTCGGGCGGGCTGGCGTGCTGGGGCAATGACTCCTCCGGCCAATCCACGCCCCCCTCGGGCAGCTTCACCCAGGTCAGCGCGGGGACCTTCAATGCCTGCGCCGTCACCACCTCGGGCACCCTGACGTGCTGGGGCGATGACTCCTACGGCCAATCCACACCCCCCTCGGGCACCTTCACCCAACTGAGCGTGGGAGGCGCTCACGCATGCGCTCTCTCCGACACGGGCACCCCGACGTGCTGGGGTGACAATTTCGCCGGACAGGGTTCGCCTCCCGCAGGCACCTTCCGGCAGGTCAGCGCGGGCGGGGCGAACACGTGCGCGGTGACCCTGGCCGGCGACTTCACCTGCTGGGGGAGTGATTTCGAGGGGGAGTCCTCGCCCCCCCGGCGCTACCAGGCGCTCGCGACGGGTTATATGCACTCGTGTGGTTTGCACCTCGACGGCACCGTCGCGTGCTTCGGGGACGACTCGTACAACCAGGCCTCGCCGCCCCCGGGCACCTTCACCCTGCTGGAACTGGGCGCCGTGCACTCCTGCGGGCTCCAGGTTGACGGCAGCGTGGCGTGCTGGGGGCTCGACCACCTGGGACAATCCACGCCGCCCACCGGAGCCTTCACCGCGCTCGGCCTGGGTGAGTGGCATTCGTGCGGCGTCCGGGCCGATGGCACGGTGGCCTGCTGGGGCGACAATGCCAACGGGGAGTCCTCACCTCCGACGGGGACCTTCACCCGGGTGGGGGCGGGGAGCGGTTTCACGTGTGGCCTGCGGACGGATGGCAGCGTGTCCTGCTGGGGGCGTGACTTCGCCGGTTCGTCCACGGCGCCCACGGGGGTCTTCTCCCAGCTCACGGTGGGTGACACCTTCGCGTGCGTCGTGACGGCGGATGGCGGCATTTCCTGCTGGGGGAGCAACATGAGCGGGCAGACCTCGCCTCCCGTGGGCCTGCCCATCCAGTTCCTCCAGGTGAGCGCGGGCGCCTCCCACGCTTGCGCCATCGTCAGCGGCGGCCCTGGCATCGAGTGCTGGGGGAGTGACTACTCCAACCAGGCCAGCCCGCCCTGGGGGCAGGAGTTCACCCAGGTCAGCTCCGGGGCGAGCCACACCTGCGCGTTGACGACCCGGGGATTTGCCCGGTGCTGGGGTGACCTCAGCGCCGGTATTCCTTCGTCTCCCTGAGGTTGGGCGCGGTGGGGGAGGGACGGTCCACGACCGGGCCCTCCCCCATCGCGGAGTGCTTGAAGAGGACTCAGCCGATGTCGGCCCAGCACCGGCCTTCGAGGCAGGACAGGCCCGTGCAGCAGGAGTCCGGCCCTTCGACGGAGCAATCAGCGCCTTCGGGGCTGCAGACGGGGCCGGCATCCACGTCACCACCGGTGCCCGCGTCCGCACTGCCGCCATCCGACTCACACGTGCCGCCATCACCGGGGGTTCCCCCGTCACCGCCGCAGGCGCCCAGCGTGTCGCCGTGACGCAGGTGGGCCGACATGGCGGGAAGCCCCACCGTCACCGTGTGGGCATTGGCGGGATTGCCAGGGGGAATGTGACAGAGGGTGATCTTCCCGGTGCTGTCTGGAGCCGCGTCCGGCTCGGAAGGGTCCGTCGTGTCCGCTCCCAGGTTGTCGCCTCCCGTGTTGAGCGTGGGGTCGGACTGCTCGGTGCCGCCACACCCGGCGGCCAGCAGTGTGCACAGGGCCAGCCACACCACGGGTGACGCAGCAGGGATCTTTCGCATGGGCATCCTCCAGGGGGAATGAAGCGGAAGCGACGCTCCCTTCCCGGCGAGCAGCACCTCCACGCGGAAGACCCCCAGGGCCCCGCACCGGCCACGGGCCGACCGCGCGAGTCACCACGCGGTGCGGAAAGGCCGTGGCAAGCCCCGGGCCCGTTGATGCTTCGCCCCGGGTCGGGATTCGTTCATCGTAGCGGCATGGATTCAACGCACGCGCGCATCCCGGACCCGACGGACGGCGAGAAGGGCCGGCTGCTGGTGGACGTCACCCTGTGGAAGCTGAGTCACCCCCAGTTCCTGCTGGCGCTGGCGAAGATGTCTGTGCCGCTGACCATCGTGATCGCGGCGGGGATCACCTCGTGGGTGTCCTGGCCGGGCTTCAGCTTCTCGGTCTTCAGGGGGGCGTTTTTCTGGGCCGGGTTCTTCGTGGTCCTCGTCGCGCTGCTCCCGCTGGTCTTGATGGTGGATGCGCCCGGTTCCACCTACTGCAAGGTGCCCGTGGTGCGCATCGAGCGCTTCGAGCGCGAGCTGACCGTGAGGGATGCGTCCGGAGCGCTGCTGGGGGAGCTCTCCAAGGGGGCGCTGCGGGTGGCGCGTGCGAACCTCACGCTGGGGCGCGGTCTGGTGGGAGCGCTCCGTCTGGACCACTCGAAGAGTTCGGTCTGGCTCATGCCCCAGCAGTCGATTGGCGCCTGGCCCGGCCTGCGGACCGAGCCTCCCAACATGGAAATCCACCGCATCGACAACGCGCTGTTCGACGACCTGATGCGACTCGCGGAGTAGCGGGCGTCGGGGGGATGCTCACGGCGTCTTGAGCGAAGCGTCGAGGATGCTCGTATTCGCCGCACAGGCTTGCTTCACGGCGTCGTCATCCCCGGGGAGGACCACCTCCAGGATCTCCAGCCGGTAGTCGCGGCCCGCCAGGAGCATGTCCGTGATGACGTTGTTCGGAAGCCCCGGGAAGTGGAGCACGTTGGGCGACGCATACAGTTCGATCCACGTGTTCCACACCTCCTCCGGGAACGGCGTCCCCAGATGGTCGTTCTGGCGGAAGTACACCTCCAGCCCGGCCAGCTTGACGAGGTAGTCGTCGAAGAACTCCGCCTGGGTGAGGACCCGGCCCTGGCCGTACCGCGTCCATGCGCGTTCGAAGTTCGCCAGGATCCGGGCCTCGTCATAGTCGCGGACGTACTCGTAATACGGGCGGGCGAACTCCCAGTCGGCGGGCAGGGCGTCGAGGTTGTCGAGCGAGGCCTGTCCGCCGCTGATCTGCGCCAGGGATTGATTGACGGCCGCCTGGAGTCCCCTCCAGAGCATGAGCTCTCCGGTGTCCGCCGCGTACAGTCCTGTGGTGCTGGTGGAGAGCCAGGCGTTCAGGCTGTAGGCGTTGATATAGCTTTGATAGATGCGATAGCCCTGTCCTCGGGGGAGCTGTTCGACGGTGAAGACATGGTCCTCCGTGCCCGTGTGTCTCACGTGGTAGATGACCGTCCGCGCGCTCCCCGCATGGACTTGGAACAGCCCCTGGAGTTCGTCGCCACGAACGACCCGGTAGCCAGCCCGTGAGCCATCGATACCGTCGTCGTGTCTGGATTCGACGTACTGCTGTTCGAGCCCTTCGAACACCTCGGTGACCCAGGAGCGGGTCAACCCACAAGCGAAGGCTTCACCGTCCTCCCGCGATTCGAGCATCGCCGCGACGAATTGCTCGGGGACCTGGGTGTTCTTCGCGGCCTGGACCTTGTGCTCCAGCCGGGAGGAGAGCGCCCGGTCGTGGACGGAGAGGTCCCGGATGCGCTCATGGCAGGAGAGCCCCTGCGCTGCTGGCGTGGGGGGAACAGACGGGGTTGTACACGCGGCCAGGACGAAGCAGAGCAGCAGGGCCGCGGTCATGAACCCGGCCGGACGGGCGGTGCTTCGCCGCGGCCCGTGTCCATGCTCGTCGTCTCGCCGCCACTCCGGAAACCGAACCTGCGTGCCCATGACACTCCTTTTCGCCGTCGTGGCATGAATCCTACGGTCTCTCCACGGGCGAGCGTTCAAGGCCCGGCCCCCTGCTGGCGAAGCCCCGGTGGTATCGGGATTCGCGAGGAGGGCGGGTCTTGCTCTGAACGCAACGGTTACGTCATGCTGTGCCTTGTCGACATGAGCACCTCGCCTCCCTCGCCACCGTCCGAAACGCCCACGTCGAGCACGCCAGAGCCGCTCCTGGCACGTCGGCGGGTCCTGCAATTGCTGGGATTGGGACTGGTCGCGGCCGGCGGCGGTGTCTGGGCGCTGCGGACGGGCTCCGCGCCGGTGGAGCTTCCGCTCCAGCTCATCTCTCCGGAGGTCACCGGCCCGCTGCCCCCGGCCTTGTCGAAGGTCCTGCTCGCGACGGGCCGGCTGGTGTCGCGTCACCTGGGCTTCGACGCCCACGCGGACGAGGCCGTCCTGGAAGCCTATCTCCGCCAGAAGTGCGAGGAGGCTCCGTCATACCTGGGGACCTACACCCGCTACGCATCCGAGGGAGCGCTCCCCGAGGCGCTGTCGGTGTCCTGGCTGGAGGCCCTTCCGGAACTCTACCGGCGCAGGGTCGTGGGAGAGATTGCCATCATGCTGCTGGTCAGCGGGGGCTTCCGGGCCTTTGGTTTCAACAACTTCAACGGCTACATGGGCGGCTCCTGGCACAACCCCCAGGAGTCCGGCGCCTTCCGGCCCTCCAGTGAGCCCTGAGCGTCGGCTCCGGGTAGCGGGAATCCTCAGACATGCGGCTGTGCATCATCGGAAGTGGCGTCGTCGGAGTGGTCATCGCCCGGGCGGCGCTCCACCTGGGGCATGAAGTGGTGATGCTGGAGGCCGGTCCCCGGGTGCCCATGAGGAACTGGCGCCGCTGGCTGGACTTCGTCACCACGGGGGTGCGGCCCTACCATTCCTGCGAGGACACCCAGGGGGATGCGAACCAGCTTCCTGGCGCGGATCCCGCCTTCGACCACTTCCTGCTCAAGGGAAGCCGGCTGATGGCCGTGGGCGGTTCGACGCTGCACTGGAGCGGGTGGACGCCCCGACTCCATCCGGAGGACTTCGAGCTGCACTCCCGCACGGGCAAGGGGCTGGACTGGCCCTTCGGCTACCGGGAGCTGGAGCCCTACTACGGCCAGGCCGAGCACCTGTTGAACGTCACCGGCCCGCTGACGCCGTCTCCGGGGCACCCGACGCCGTGGCGCTCGACGCCCTACAAGTGGAACAGCCCGCCGTACCCCGTGGAGACGGAGCCCGGGCGCCGCGCCCTGGCCGCGCTGGGAATCACCTACGACCACGTCCCCATGTCGCGCCGGGGTGAGTCGGGCGAGGGCGTAGGCGGGGCGTGCATGACGTTCGGCACCTGCCGTTACTGCCCCATGGGGGCGCGCTTCGATCCGACACTGCTGCTGCCCACGCTGGAGGCCCATCCGGGGTTCCGACTCCTGGCGGAGAGCCCGGCAATCGCGCTCCAACTGCAGGCGGGGAAGGCGAGCGGGGTGGTGCACAAGACGCCCCAAGGAGGGACCGCCACCGTCCTCGCGGATGCGTTCGTGGTCGCGTCGGGCGCGCTCGAAACCCCCAAGCTGCTTTGGCGTTCGGGCTTCGACGCGCAGCGGCTGCCCGCGCTGGGGCGCTACCTGACGACCCATCCCATGCTCAAGCTGGAGGGCAAGCTGGAGGGTCCGCCGCGAGCGGGCTTCACCGGCCGCGAGGTGCCCATGCCGGCGTTCTTCTCGCGCCACTTCGACACGCCCGAGCACCAGGCGGCCGGCAAGATGCTCTTCTCCGAGTACCCGGAGGAGCTGGACCTCCAGGCCTGGGCCGCGCAGGGCCTGAAGCCGGAGTACCTGGGGTCCTTCGCGCGCGAGCCCCGCTTCAACCTGCATGGCTTCATCGAGGAGTTTCCCCACCCGGACAACCGCATCCTTCCTGGCGACGGTGCGGGTGCCCGCGAGGTGACCGTGAGCTACGCCGCGCGCGAGGGCTTCCGTGAGCGCTGGCAGTGGATGACGGACACGCTGATGGAGGTGATGAAGCGCACGGGCTGCCGCGAGCAGGACGTGGTCGTCTCCCGCGTCATCCGGCGCGCGGACCACTCGGTCGGGACGGTGCGTTTCGGGCCGAACCCGGACACAGGCGTGGTGGACGGACGGCACCTGCTGCACGGCACGCGCAACGTGTTCGCCGTCACCAACGGCAACTTTCCCAACAACGGAAGCGTCAACCCGACGTTGACGCTCACCGCGCTGACGCTCCGGTTCGCGGATCAGGTGCTGCCAACGCTCACGCCCTGAGCGGGTGACAGCTCACAGCGCGGCCTTGAGCAGCGCCAGGGACACCACCGCCACCATGGCGAAGACCTCGCGGCGCTCCGGGTGCTCCTGGATGAAGGTGCTGGCGAACACCATGGAGAACAGCGTCACCGAGTTGAGGATGGGCCAGGCGATGACGCGCTGGCCGGTCGCCAGGGCGAGGACGAAGGTGATCTGACTGCCGACGGTGAACGCCGAGCGCAGCAGCAGGTTGAGCCGCGCCGGCCCGTCCGCGAAGAGTGCCCGCACCTGCGCGAGCCGGGCGAGCGACGGGCGGAAGGCCACGAGCAGCAGCAGGCAGAAGGCGCTGCGCCAGAACATGATGGCGGTGGTCACCCCCAGGCTCTTCAACAGCTCCGGGGACTGCTCCTGCTGGAAGAAGAGCTCACCGCAGAGGCTCTGGATGATGACCGCGGAGGTGATGATCACCGCGTAGCGGACCACCGTGCGCGGTTCGCCCTCCTTGCCCGGTCGGATGGCGAGCAGCGAGCAGGCCGACACCGCGAGCGCGAAGAGGTACTCGCTCCCACGCACCGTGCGTCCGCACAGCATCAGGGCGATGGGGATGAGCACGTCTCCGACGCGCGACGCGATGTTCACCTTGGCCACGGGCAGGTTGCGGAAGCCCGCGGAGAAGGCGAAGCCGACGGCCTGGATGCTGAGCGCGAACAGGGCGAGCCGCGGGTCCGCGAAGAGGGCCCACGCGGAGGACTCCCCTCCGGTCACGAGCAGCAGCACCGCCAGCAGCACGAAGGGCAGGAAGTTGTTGGCGAAGTTGAGAACCAGGATGGACTGGTTGCGCAGCCCGTAGCTCCACCGGTCGAACACGCTGTTGGCGGATCGGAGCAGGACGGACAGCAGGGCGAAGAGGACGGTCTGCATCATCGGAGTGGGCGTGCGCTCAGCGTCTGGCTATCACGCCTTCGTGCTCCCGGAAACGGGAGGTCCGGCGCCCAGGGCTTCCGGGTAGAGCTGCTCCAGGCAGGGCCACAACTGCGGGTGACAGGGGTGTTCGCGGAGGGACGCCAACCGGGCCGTTTCGCAGAACAGACCGCCCTCCACCTCCCGCTCCGCGAAGCGCAGGGGGGCTTCACTGCGCGAGCGGTAGAGGAAGATGCGGCGGTGGTGTCCGTCGTCGAAGACGAACTCCGCGACGGCCTCCAGGGGACCCGGTACGCCCAGCTCCTCCTCGAGTTCCCGCAGGGCCGCGTCCAGCGGAGCTTCGCCCGCGTCGACGTGTCCCCCCGCCGACGTGCACAGGTACCCGGGCAGATAGGTGACGTGCTGGGAGCGGCGCTGGAGGAAGACCGTGCCGGCGCGCTCGAGCATCACGTGGACGATGCGGTGGGGCAGCTTCTCCCGGTAGATGCGCTCCCGGGGCGCGGTTGCGATGACGCGGCCCGAGAGGTCGATGACGTCGATGAGCTCCATGTGGGGGGAACCCTGGCTCATGCCACCCGGGACCTCAACTCCAGGGGCTGCTCCACCGTCCTCACGCGGCCCGCGATCCACTTCCGGAAGTGGGCGTCCAGGTCGTAGTTCTCCGGCGTCCACCCGTCGCGCATGCTTCCGGTGACCAGCGAGCTGAAGAAGAGCTTCTTGCCGGTGAGGATCTCCTCGGTGCCCAGCGTGCCGTTGGGCCAGATGAGGCAGTAGTACCGGCTGTAGTTGACGGTGCGGTCGGAGAGCCGGATCTGCATGTCCGGGTACTTGAGCCGCAGTTGTTCCACGACGTTTTCGACCTGGGTCGTGTCCTCCGGCATGAGCTCACCGTAGATGTGGTGCGCCCGGCCGGCGGAGAGCGTCCAGGACACGGCCCAGTCCCGGATGCCGCGCTCGTAGAGGAACTGGGCGAGCGCGGAGACCTCCTGATGGTTGTAGCGGTTGAGGCACGTGAGGATGCGCAGGGAGACGCCCGCGTCCTGGCAGAGGCTGATGGCCCGCAGGGTCTCCTGATAGGTATTGCCCTTGACGTTGCGGCTGGGGCGGATCTCGTTGTTCACCCGCTCATCCATCGAGTCGAGGCTGATCTCCACGCGGGTGCACCGGCGCACGGACTTCATGGCCTGGCTGGACAGGAACGTCCCGTTCGTCCCGAGGATGGTGGCCACCCCGTGGTCGGTGAGCTTGTCGATGACCTGGAGGGTATCCCGGCGCATCAGCGGCTCACCCCCTGAGAGGATCTGTCGCATCACCCCCGCGCGGATGACCTCGTCCGCGACCTTGAGCTGCTGCGCGGTGGTGAGGCGCTCGGACGGGAGGTCCTCCACGTTGCCGTAGCAGTGGATGCACTTGAGATTGCAGGGGGCTGTCACCAGCCAGCCGACACCAATGGGGCTCTCCGGCGTGGGCGTGCAGCCGGGGTGCACCTCCGCGGAGAACTCATCCAACGTGTTGTCATAGAAGATCGTGCCCCAGCTCTCCCTGCGGGAACGGATGTGCGTGGACATGGCCTGGAAGAGGCTCCTGGATGAAAAAGACAAGGCCAGGGCCGCCGGGCCGCCTGGGCCCCGCTCTCCTGGTGCTCGCTCGTGATGGGGGGAGCCCCCTGTCCTCGGCGGGTCCAAGGACGGCCTTCAGGGCTCTGACAGCGGTGCCGCGACTGCATACAGCTCAAGAAACGTAAAGCAGGACTATGTAACAGAATCGTCACAACATTACTTCACGGAATTCCGCGCCTTGCAAGCAGGGTTGAAAACATTTGCTGCGTGCGTTTCGCGCGGCCCGAACCTCACAGGTCGGGGAGACCGTTCACGGTCCGCCGAGCGAGACATCGACGCTGCGGGCGTTTGTCGTTGAGGTCGGGGGCGCGTCCGGACGGGCCCGCTGCGGCGAGGGGGCGGCGGTCGCGCTCCCTCTGCGGCACTGGCGGTAGGGCACGGGAATCGAACTCGCCAGGGACTGCTCTCGCAGCCCCTCACCGGTTTTGAAGACCGGGCCGGCCACCAGGTCCGGAGGCCCTACCGTGGTCGATTACTGCCGCTAGGGCCGGGACCCGTCAACCTGCACGAGCGGGTCTTCGGGACCGCCTCAGGGGGGTGCAGAAGCCGTCACACGGGTGGTGAATACAGACCCGGAGCTTCCGCCGAGCGCTACTGACAGATGCCCGGACAGTCCGCGCTCGCCCCGGGCGCGCACGTATCAGACGGATCATCCACGCAGCTCGTCCCCGTGGCGCAACCGCCGAAGAGCCCGCCGCAACACCGGAGGTATCCCTGGGGCACGTCGCACGACGTCGAGAAGCTCTCGCACGTCCCCGTCGAGGAGCGCGCGAACACCACCACCTGCGGACAGACGATCGGCTCTTCCTCGCCGTCCCCCGTGCACGCTCCGAGCCCCAGCACCGCCGCCGCCATCAGTCCCAGCTTCATCCAGGTTCGCATGGCGGACATCAGGGCAGGGCAGGGCGCTCCTAGTCCAGTCCCCGCTCCCACAGGTCGTCCTCATCCAGACCCATCAGGTGCCCGACCTCGTGCATCACCGTGATGCCAATCTGTTCGATCAGCTCCTCACGCGTGCGCGCGAAGCGCTCCAGGTTCCGCTGGTACAGCACGATGGACGCCGGGAAGTGATCCGCTGCGTCCGTCACGCTGCGCTCGCCCACCGGCGTGCCCCGGAAGACGCCCAGGATGCACGGCGACAGGGGGGGCTGCTGCCCCAGCAGATCCTCGTCCGACGGCAGGTCCTCCACCGCCAGCGTGACGTTGTCCATGTACTGCTTCACCTGGGCGGGCAGGGCGCGCATCGCGTCCTCCACCGCCCGGTCGAACGCCGCCTCCTCCAGCGCCACCGGCGGCGGAAGCTCCTCGGGCGCCAGCACCTGCGCACGGCCAAAGCGCTTCTTCGCCTCGCGCGCATCGCCCTTCCGCTCCGCGATGAGCCCCAGGTAGTGGTGTGCCCACGCCTCGTCCGGCGTGTCCTTCAAGACCCGCTCGAAGGACTCCTGCGCGGGAGGGAAGCGGCACAGCTCGAACAGCGCGATGCCCCGCTCCAACTGCGCGTCCGGCGAGCGCGGCATGTGCTCCAGCGCCGCGTCCAGGCTCTTCAGCGCGGTCTCGCACTCACCCAACTGGTTGAGGCCCAGACCTTCCAGGAGGAGGAACTCGTAGACGAGCTCCACGTCGTCGGCCTTCTGCGCCAGCTTCCGGCCCCGGGCGCACCACTCCAGGCCTTCCTCCACCGCCTCCCGGTCCTCGCCCGTGCGGCAGACCAGGAACTCGGCCGCGCCAAAGAGGATCTCCAGGTCCTCCGGCGCCACCTTCAGGGCGGCCCCGTAGGCCCGGCCCGCGTCCTCCAGTCGACCCACCTCCACCAGCGCCGCGGCCCGGTAGTGCAGGGCTTCTGGTGACTCCGGGACGTCCTTGAGGAGCGCTTCGGCCCGGGAAAGCGCGGCTTCGAAGTCCGTGGCCTCGAAGGCGTCCGCCACCTGGTCCAGTCGCGCGTCCACGCCCTGCGCCTCCCCTTGCTTCGCCGTGCGCTTCACCATTCGGGCGGGCAGCTAAGAAGCCGTGCTTCGCGTTGTCAACGACCGGCGTGGCTGTTACCTTCCAGCGCCCCGTTTTGCCCAAGTCCCCGTGAACATCCTGGTCGTAGACGACGATTACGAGCTGTGCACCATGCTCTCTCGCTATCTGGAGATGCATGGCTACACCGTGTTCTCGGCGTCGGACGCCCTGCAGGCGCTGGACATCATGGAGCGGCACCCCGTGGGGCTGGTCATCACCGACTACCTCATGCCCCACCTGGACGGCATCTCCTTCACGGGCATGCTCAAGGCGGACCCCCGCTTCCAGTCCATCTCCGTCCTGATGATGACGGCCAGCAACGACGCCAACATCTCCGACCGGGGCCTGCGCAAGGGCGTGGCCATCACCCTGCAGAAGCCCCTGGACATGGGTCAGTTGCTCAACCTCGTGCGCTTCGCCGAGTAGCGCCCGGCAGGTCGCCCGAGCCCCCCGTCCGGGCGGGCTGGAAGGCGTCCGCGGGGCCACACGTTTGCCCCTTTCCGTTGACATCGTCGATGCGACCCTTATGTTGGCGCTCGACATGGCCGAGTGCTAACGGCCATCCCCATTCGTAGAAATTCCCCAAGTATTATCGGAGGTTGCGATGGCAGCGAAGGAAATCTTCTTCCACCAGAACGCGCGTGATTCCATCCTGCGCGGTGTACGGATCCTGGCGGATGCGGTCGCGGTGACCCTGGGGCCCAAGGGCCGCAACGTGGTCATCGAGAAGAGCTTTGGCTCGCCCACCATCACCAAGGACGGCGTCACCGTCGCCAAGGAGATCGATCTCGAGAACCGCTTCGAGAACATGGGCGCCCAGATGGTGAAGGAGGTCGCGTCCAAGACCTCCGACAAGGCGGGCGACGGCACCACGACGGCCACCGTGCTGGCGCGGGCCATCTATGAGGAGGGCCTGAAGCTGGTGGCCGCCGGCCACAGCCCCATGGACCTCAAGCGCGGCATCGACAAGGCCGTGGAGGTCGTGGTCGCCGAGCTGAAGAAGATGTCCAAGACGACCACGGACAAGCAGGCCATCGCGCAGGTGGGCACCATCTCCGCCAACGGGGACGAGACCATCGGCCAGACCATCGCGGACGCGATGGAGAAGGTCGGCAAGGAGGGCGTCATCACGGTCGAGGAGGCCAAGGGCCTCGAGACCACGCTGGACGTCGTCGAGGGCATGCAGTTCGACCGCGGGTACGTGTCTCCGTACTTCGTGACGAACCGCGACCGCATGGAGGTCGTCATGGACGACCCCTACATCCTCATCAGCGAGAAGAAGGTCTCGTCGATGCAGGACATGATCCCCGTGCTGGAGCAGGTCGCGCGCTCGGGCAAGCCGCTGCTCATCATCGCGGACGACATCGAGGGCGAGGCGCTGGCCACGCTCGTGGTGAACAAGATCCGCGGCGTGCTGAACGTGGCCGCGGTGAAGGCGCCGGGCTTCGGTGACCGCCGCAAGGAGATGCTCAAGGACATCGCCACGCTGACGGGCGGCATGGTGGTGAGCGAGGAGCTGGGTCACAAGTACGAGAACCTGAACCTCACGGACCTGGGCCGCGCCAAGCGCATCACGGTGGACAAGGACAACACCACCATCGTGGACGGCAGCGGGCAGAAGGCGGACATCGAGGGCCGCATCAAGCTCATCCGCACCCAGATTGAAGCGGTCACCAGCGACTACGACCGCGAGAAGCTCCAGGAGCGGATGGCGAAGCTCGTGGGCGGCGTGGCGGTCATCAACGTCGGCGCGGCGACCGAAGTGGAGATGAAGGAGAAGAAGGCCCGCGTCGAGGACGCGCTGCACGCGACCCGCGCGGCCGTCGAAGAGGGCATCGTCCCTGGCGGCGGTGTCGCCTACATCCGCAGCCTCAAGGCGCTGGACGGCCTGAAGCTGGGCGGCGAGCTGGACTTCGGCGTGGAGATCATCCGCAAGGCCCTGACGGAGCCCCTGCGCAAGATCGCCAGCAACGCCGGCGTCGAGGGCGCGGTCGTCATCAACAAGGTCAAGGAAGGCACCGGCGCGTTCGGCTTCAACGCCCGCACGGAGACCTACGAGGACCTGGAGAAGGCGGGCGTCATCGACCCGACCAAGGTCGAGCGCACCGCGCTGCAGAACGCCGCCTCCGTGGCGTCCCTGCTGCTCACCACCGAGGCGATGATCGCCGAGCGCCCGAAGAAGAAGGGCAAGGGCGGCGGCGGTGGTTCCGGCGGCGGCACGCCGGACTACGGCGGCGACGACATGGACTACTGAGCCCCGCGCTCGGTTGAGTCCCACTCGGGGCGGGCCTTGAAGGTCCGCTCCCGGTGAGCTTCCGGCCCCGGTGGGCCTCGCGCACTGCGAGGCGCCCGGGGCCGGGGCATTTTCAGGGCACGGACTGCTTGAACGCGAGCCCCAGCTCCCGGCTGAGCGCCGTGGTGTCGGAGAGCAGCTTGGGCAGGCACGCGGAGGCCCCGGCGCGCAGGGACGCCAGCGCGGTCTCCATCGTGAGGTGCTCGGCCAGCACCACGAAGGGCGTGCCCTGGCTGAGCGCGCGGCCCAGCTCCAGCGCCTTCTTGCCGTACGCGGGCGCGAAGTCCCACGACACCACCACGCCCACCGGCGGCTCCAGCGCCGCTATCTCCGCGCTCACGATGATGCGCGCCTCCAGCCCCAGCAGGGCCAGGGCCTCTGAAATCTGCCGCGCCGTGGCGGGGTTGTCCTCCAGCACGTCCACCCGGCGCGTCGTGGGGCTCGGGACGGGGG
>NZ_RAVZ01000246.1 GCF_003611635.1 Corallococcus terminator
TATAAGAGACAGTCCTGGGCCAGTTGCCAGCCCAGCCTGTCCTCGCCCGGGGGCCAGAAGAAGGTGTCATCCACCCCGAAGCCGGCGAAGGGCACCACCGGCACCCCGGCCTTCATGGCCAGCCGGACGAAGCCCAGCGTGCGTTCCCATCTCAGGCGGTAGCGGCCCTGGCTGCGTTTGAAGGTCTCCCGCGCGCCACCCGGGTAGCACACGACCAGTTGCCCCTCCCCCAGCGAGCGCAGCGCGTTCTCCGGCGTGCCCTCCACCCCGCCCAGCCACGGCAGCACCGTGCGCACGAGGGGAATCTTGAAGAACCCCCGCTCCGCGAGCCCCAGCGGGTAGCGGCCCGTAGCGGCATGTAGCAGATGGAAGAAGGCAGGGGTTTCGTATCCCCAGACACCATGGTTGCCCACGAGCAGCAGGGGGCCCGAACGGGGAAGGTGTTCGGCACCCATCAGTCGGGCGCGGTGATAGCGCGCGGACAGGGCGGCGCCGGTCTCCGCGAAATGGAAGACGGCCTGACGGACGCGGTTGAGTGGGTTTTCCACGGTGGAGCCAAGATGGAGCCGCTGCCTCCCACCGGCAGCGTCGAAGCAGCCGGCCGGGCAGGGGCTCAAGCCGCTGTCATCGGGCAGCTCCCTGTAAGCCACCCGCCCCCCGCCAGATGGGAATTGCCTGCCAGCAGGCTGGCTTTCACGGCCGGGGACCGGTGCGGTTGTCTGCCTCCAGGGGCGTGCCGATGCTTGATGCATGGTGGGGTCATTCGACATCCTCGTGGAGCAACACCGGGCACTGGAAGCCTTGTTGGAGGGGCTGGACACGGAGCCCGACGACGATGATTTGCGGTCGCGGCAGGAGGACCTGGCCCGCCTGTTGCGCCTGCATTCCCGCCTGGAGGAACGCCACATCTACCCCCTGGTGGCGCGCGTGGAGGGCCGCGGCCGGGCCCGCGAGGAGGCCGAGGATCACCTCACCCTGCGCGAGTTGATGGAGGAATTGCAGGAGCTGACGCCGCGCGGCGAGGACTGGCAGGCGCGATTGTTCACCCTGCAGGATCTGCTGGTCGCGCACGTGCAGGCCTCGGAGCATCTGTTGCTGCCCCGACTGGCCACTGCCCTGGACTCCGAGGAACTGGAGACCCTGGAACACGACCTCGCCCTCACGTGTGAGGAACTGCTGGAGCGCTCGCAACGCACCCCCGCCCCGGGGCAGGGTGCGTTGTTGGAAGCCCTGCATTGGGATGCGTAAGGACCCACGTGTCAGCGCCGGCCAGGCCCGTTTTCCGGGCCGCTGATGCCCGCTGATACGCACTCCCGTCACAACTTTTTATCGCTTCCTTCGACAATTGCCTTTCTGGGAGGTATTGATAGTCCGGCGTGCCGGTTCACGCCGATGGCAATGCTCCCCCCTAAACCGAGGATTGTTCGAAATGTCAGTTGACAAGGCGTTCCGCGAGATGATTCGCAACGAGATTGAAGTCCAGCTCAAGCCCCTGCGCGACGTGGTGTCTCGTCTGGAGGCGGGCACGGCGGACCTGGATGCGCTGCGCAGCGTGGCCGAGCGTCTGGCGCCCCTGGCTCAGGTGGTGGGCCCGCTCTTCGGCGCGCAGGCGCCCGCGGCGAGCAAGGCCGGGCGTCGCCCCGTTGGCCGTCCGGCCCGCGCGGCGGTGAGCGCTCCGGTGGCGGCGGTCGGTGGCAAGCGTCGCGGCCGCAAGCCGGCGGCGGACGGCGGCGCGCGTGAGTGCGCCATCAAGGGCTGCGGCAAGCCCAGCCGCACCAAGGGCTACTGCGCGGCGCACTACCAGAAGCTGCGGATGCTGGAGAAGACCAACCGCCGTCCGGGCGCGTGGAGCGACTACGCCGAGCCGAACAGCGTGGAGGACATCAAGCTGCCCCGTGGCCGCGCCGCCTCCAAGGCGCTGGCTGAAGCCGCACAGAAGAACGCTTAAGCAGTACGTTGCCCCGGCCCGGGCAGAGGTAGGTGAACCACACTCCCGAACGGGAGCGTGGGAGGATTATCCGCGCGGAGGATGTGCTTGCGCCGCGAGGGGGTTGGTGCGCATGAATGCCCGGGCCATGAACAAACGCGACCTGGAGCCTGGAATCGTCACGGACCTCGCGGGCCGGACGACATACGGTGACTATCTGCAGCTGGACCGGTTGTTGTCCGCGCAGGTGCCCCGTTCCCAGCCTCCCCACCACGACGAGTTGTTGTTCATTGTCCAGCACCAGACGAGCGAGCTGTGGATGAAGTTGCTCATCCATGAGCTGTCCGCCTGCATCCGCTACATCCAGGCGGACCGGCTGGAGCCCTCCTTCAAGATCTTCGCGCGCGTCGCGCACATCCAGCGGATGCTCTTCGAGCAGTGGAGCGTGCTGGAGACGCTCACGCCCAATGAGTACCTGGAGTTCCGCGACACCCTGGGCCACGCGTCGGGCTTCCAGAGCGCGCAGTACCGGGCGCTGGAGTTCCTGCTGGGCAACAAGGACGCCAGCACCCTGTTGCCCTTCCAGCACGTGCCGCACGTGCACGGGGAGCTGGAGCGGCTGCTGGAGTCACCGGGCATCTACGACGAATTCCTGCGTCACCTGGCGCGCCAGGGTCATGACATCCCGGCCAGCCACGTGGAGCGCGACTGGCGTCTGCCGTATGAGAAGAGCCCCCAGGTGATGGAGGTGTTCCGGCGCATCTACCAGGACACGGACAAGCACTGGGATGCGTATGAGATGTGCGAGAAGCTGGTGGACACCGAGGAGCGCTTCCAGCTCTGGCGCTACCGGCACATGATGACGGTGATGCGCATCATCGGGTTCAAGCAGGGCACGGGCGGCTCCTCCGGGGTCGGCTTCCTGCGCAAGGCCCTGGACCTGCGCTTCTTCCCGGAGCTGTGGGACGTGCGCACGACCCTGACGCCGCCCTCCCGGCCCCGGGGCCCGGCGTAGGGCTCCTGTTTCCCCGCATGCCCTTCGGCCGGGGGGAGGCGGGGTGCCAGACGCGGCGCGGGCTCCCTAGCTTGGGAGAGGCAAACCCTCTCATCTCGCGAAGGAGTCTCCCCATGGGCGAGCACGAAAGCCCTCGGAAGGAACCGCAGCTTCCGGAGGATGAACAGAAGAACAAGCGTCAGGCCGGGGACCGCCCCGTTCCCACGCCCGGCCGTATTGGCAATCTGCCAGATGATGCGCGGGGGCCCGGTGAATCTGGCGTCACCCTGCCCAAGGGCGGTGGGGACTGACTTGAGCCATCCGTGAAACATCCGGACGCCTGACCTCTGGGGCGCTTCTTCCGGGGCTTCCCGCGTCGGGGTACACCGTTGGGCAGCGTGTCAGATGGCCGTGAGAATGTCCGCGCATGGCCCTACCTGCTAGATTGGTTGCTCCAGAGATGACCCGAAAGCCCGCGACCTACGCCGACCTCGAAGCGCTTCCCCCGCATCAAGTGGGAGAGATTGTCGCCGGGGAATTGTACGCAAGTCCAAGGCCCGCGATGCCCCATGGGTCCGCAGCCCTTCAACTGGCCTCGGAGTTGAACAGCCCCTTTGGTCGGGGACGTGGTGGACCGGGCGGATGGATCTTCGTGGCCGAACCGGAGCTGCACCTGGGGCCGGATGTCCTGGTGCCGGACATCGCCGGGTGGCGCCGGGAGCGCCTGCCGAAGCTGCCCAAGGTCGTGGGCCTCAAGATGGCGCCGGACTGGCTGTGTGAAGTGTTGTCGCCCTCCACGGCCCGCCTGGATCGGGTCCGGAAGCTGCCGGCCTACGCGCGGGAAGGCGTGAAACACGTCTGGTTGGTGGACCCGCTCCTGCGCACCCTGGAGGTCTTCCGCCTGGAGGGGCCGCACTACCTGCTGCTGGCGACCCATGAGGAGGAAGAGGTCGTCCGGGCGGAGCCCTTCGAGGCGCTCGCGCTGGAACTTCGGGTCCTGTGGGAAGACGTCGAGGAGTAGGCTGGAAGGCATCATGTCCGTGTCCACGGAACTTCCGCTGCTCTTCGAACAGGCCCACATCCTCTGCTACCGCACGTTCGACATCGCGGAGGAGATCGACCTGGAGCGCGCGCGCAAGGCGCTGTCGGAGGACTCGCGTCGCCTGAAGCTGTCGCGTGAGAACAGCCAGTACATCCAGCTTCCCAATCCCCCCGTGGCCTACGAGCTGGGCCGCAAGGCGCTGGCGATGCGCGGCGGTCCCGTCACGGTGGACGCCACCGCGCGCCTGTTCGACCATGGCGCCGCGTCCATCATCCTGCGCGTGCCGGTGACGCCCGGCACGACCTGGGAGCGGCTCACCGACGTCGCCGACGAGCTCTATGACAGCCAGGCGCTGGAGGACCTGGCGCGGGAGCTGGTGGAGGGCGTGCGGCGCACCATCGCCACCGCGGTGCAGGGGCCGCACCTGTGGGACCAGAGCGAGAGCTACACCGTCATCTTCGCCGAGCGCATCCAGGGCAACCCGACCGCGGAGGAGCTGTTCCAGCGCGCGGACATCGCCCGGCTGCTGCTGGGCGAAGTCGGCACCCTGGACCTGGCCCCGCGCGAACGCGAGGCCGTCACCCAGGTGCGCTTCAGCTACACCGTCAACGACCTGGTCGTCGTGGACTGGAACAGCGCGTTCGTCTACGAGCCGTCAGGTTCGCGCGACATCCCGGACCTGTTGGAGATCGCCAACGCGCAGCTCCTGGAGTTCCGCTACTACGACGAGCGCTTGGACAAACACATCGCCCGCATCCACGACGAGGTGCAGGCGCGCAAGCGGGGCTGGCTGACGTTGTTCCGCAGCCCCTACCGCGACCTGGCCCGCGAGACGCTGGGCACGTTGGTGGACCTCAACGAGTTCGTGGAGCGGGTGGAGAACAGCCTGAAGATCATCGGCGACTTCTACCTGGCCAAGGTCTACGAGGGCGCCGTGCGCCGCATGCGCATCCCCGCGTGGCAGGGCTCCGTCACCCGCAAGCAGCAGCTCCTGGCCCAGACGTATGGCCTGCTCAAGGGTGAGGTGGACATCGACCGTTCCCACATCCTGGAGGTGATGATCGTCGCGTTGATCATCCTGGAGATCGTCCTGGCCTTCGGTCGGGTCTTCCAGCACTGACGCAAGCCTCCGCCCGGTGTGAAGGCGGGGTGCGCCATGGCTCCCGCTTCATCAAGAAGTGAGAGCCGCGCGTAACTTTCACGGGGTTCCGCCCGATACCTGCTGAGCGAGAGGTTTTCGACTTCAGGAGCAGGCACATGGCGGTCAACGGCCCGGGCACCCCCACGTCTTCCAACGCGGCGCAGGCGGCGGCGGAAGCGGCGCGCAGGGCGGCGGAAGCGGCGGCGAAGGCCGCGGCGGAAGCGGCCCGCAAGGCGGCGGAAGCGGCGGCGAAGGCCGCGGCCAACACCGTGCGTCCGGATGCGGGCGGAGCCTCGCGCTTCGATGCGGCGAAGGCGGATGCGCGCAAGCCCCGGCTGGATGCGGTCGCCGCGCCCGCGACGTCGCTGCTGAACGAGGACACGCGGGATGGCAGCGTCAACTGCCTGGACCGCGCGGCGGACTGGGTGGACAAGGCGAGCCCGCAGTTGCGCGCGCGCAGTGAGCTGGTGTTCCTGGAGGACACGCGGCCCGGTGCGCAGGGACAGACGGGCCACGTGGTGGTGCGCCAGGGCGAGCGCGTGTTCGACCCGTCCAGCAACAAGAGCTACGACTCGCTGGCCGACTACCAGCGCGCGCAACCGCAGTACCGCGAGGTGGGCTCGCTGCCGGCGACGCAGGCCTCGCGCATCTTCTCCACGCCCCCGGGTTCGCCGGAGCGACAGGCCGCGCTCGCCCAGGCGAAGGTGGCGCCCGCGCTGCAACAGTTGCTGGTGGCGGATGCGCCCGTGGAAGGCGCCAACGTGGCCCCGACCACGTCCGCCGAACCGCGCGAGCTCAACCCGGAGTCCGTGGCGCAGGCGGAGGCGTGCGTCGCGGAGCTGGAGCAGGCACACCACCTGAGTCAGCCCTCCATGGCCGCGGAGATGCTCCTGCAGCACGCGGACGACCCGGACTTCCAGGCGGCCTTCATCGGCCTGCTCTCGGAGGGCGGTTCGGAGGGCATCCTGCAGAACGTGGTGACGGGCTTCGAGGGGCTCTTCATCATGTCCGGCGCCGGCGAGTACCGGGGCACCCCCGAGCAGCGGCAGGCGGTGACGGACGGGCTCCAGGCCGCGCTCGACGCCGGGACGCTCACGCAAGCCGACCTCCAGGGCATGAGTCAGGCCTCGCCGTACATCTGGGAGCCCATCCTGGCGGCGCTGGACGTGACGGCCGCCCAGCGTCCGGAGGGCGCGGACGCCGCCATCGAGCAGGTGGAAGGCGCCACGGCCGAGTACGAGGAGGCGCAGGCGGCCGCGCGCGAGCGGGACGAGTGGCTGGCCAAGCAGCTCGCGGGCCTGGGGGACACGCTCACGCCCGAGCAGAAGCAGGCGTACATCAACGCGTACCAGAACGACCCGGCGAACAAGGCCATCTACGACAACCTGGATGCCAAGGCGGCCGCGCTGGCGCAGGTGGTCCAGGACAACGCCTCCGTGCTGGAGGCCGCCGCGTACGCGAACCCGGAGAAGGACGGCGCCGTCCTTCGCAAGTCGCTGGAGCTGCTCGCGGACTCCAGTCAGGCCGCCGTGGCGGTGGAGCTGGGCGCGAAGTACCTGGGCGACCCCTCAAGCCCCATGGGGCAGGTGGCGGCGGGCTGGGGGGAGGACTTCTCCAAGAAGATATTGGAGACGGGCGTTCCCAACGCGGCCTCGCAGTTGCTCGCGGAAGGCGACCCGGAAGCGGCGCTCGCGAAGCTGGAGGGGATGCTCGAACCGCTGAAGAAGGCGGGCGCGGCGGGCGTCGCCGCGTATTCGGACATCAAGGACGGCCTGGAGGCCATCAAGCAGGCCAAGGCGGGCAACTACGACCGGCTCACGCAGCTTGCGACCAAGTGGGACACGTCCGGCCCGTTGATGAAGGGCCTGGTCGTGGCGGGCTTCGCCTTTGGCGCGGTGGGCGCCATCGCGGCGGGCAAGGAGGGCGACTACGCGGCGATGGTGAAGGGCATCGCCGCCGCGGGGGAGAGCGGCGCGAAGCTGACCGCCAGCATCCTGCAGTCCATGGCCTCCGCGGGCGACGTGGCCCGGGTCGCTTCGTTCGCGACGAAGCTCGCGCCCGCGCTGGGGCTGGTGGCCAACGCGGTCTCCGCCGGCATCCACATCAACCAGTTCGCCCAGAACAACAACCCGGGCTACCTGGTGGCCGCGTTCGGCGACGTGGTGGGCGTGCTGGGCTCCGTGCTGGAGTTCACCCCGGCCGCGCCCCTGGGCCTGCTGCTCAGTGGCATTGGCGCGGCCATCACCGCCATCGGTGAGCTGTTCGCGGGCTTCGTCGAATCCGGCCAGTTGGATGACGAGCAGAAGCGCTACCTGGAGGAGATTGGAATGGACCCCGCGCTCAGCGAAACGCTGCGCGACACGGACTTCGAGCGCATCCAGGAGCTGACCCAGGAGCTGGGCATCCCTCCCGAGGACGTGCAGCGGCTTGCCCAGCAGATGCCGTGGCTCCTGACGGAGGACAGCGGCAACGGGCTGAGCCTGGATGCGACGGTGAAGCTGTTCAAGGCCTACGGCATCCAGGGTCACGACGCCTACGAGCTGCTGTCCACCATGGGCGCCGGAGCCGAGAACCAGGACAACAGCACCTTCGTGGTGCTGATGAACCTGTCGCGCGAGGCGGGCTGGGCGACGACGTCCGAGGACTTCGACTACGTCCTCAACAAGCTCAAGGAAATCCTCCCCGACCACGTGTCCACCATCAACGAGCTGCTGCTCGCGGGCGAGGCGCACCGGGGCAATTAGTCCGGAGTCTCAATCCACCCGGAAGGAGGGGCGGGCCGTCGGAAGTCAGACGGACCGTCCATGATTCGGGCCCATGAAGCACGGGGACAGGGGCCCGGCAGGGGTGGAGGATCGCTGGAGGACGGGGTTGGGCTACACTGTGGGACAGGGCGTGCGCCGAGCCGTCCGTGTCTCGCCCCGGGGCGTGGTTGTCTGGGGGCGGAGGTTGCCGCATGAGTGCTTCAAACCCCCTCTTCGGTGACCTGTTGCTCAAGCTGGGCGTGGTTTCGCCGGGGCAGGTGCAGGAAGCGCTCGCGTTGCAGGCCCTCACCGGCCAGCGCGTGGGCGAGGCCCTCATCTCCCTGGGCTACGTGTCGCGCGAGCAGATTCAAGACGCATTGGGGGAGGCGTTGGGATTGAACCAGCAGGAGAAGGGGCCAGCGCAGCCGCCGCTGGGCGAGCTGTTGGTGGGGCTCAAGTACGTGACGCTCGCGCAGTTGGGCGAATCGCTGACGCGCCAGCGCCGGGATGGCCGGCGCCTGGGGGAGATCCTCGTCGAACAGGGCCACTGCACGTACAAGCAGATCTACGAAGCGCTGGGCCTCCAGAACCGCATCGCCGGACGGCAGGACCTGCCCCGGCCCGCGATGGAGGGCCGCCGTCGCGTGGTGGTGGTGGACGACAGCCCGCTCGCGTGCGCGTTCGTGCAGGAGGGCCTGGTGGCGCTGGGCTACGAAGTGCTGTGCTTCCAGGACCCCTACGAGGCGCTGGAGGGCATGAGCCGGCTGCAACCGGCCATCGTGCTGAGCGACCTGGAGATGCCCGGGCTGGACGGCGTGGAGCTGTGCCGGCGGCTGAAGGAGGGCCCGCGCAGCGCCATCCCCATCATCGTGCTCACCGCGAACGACCGGGAGGCGGAGCGCGTGCGGGGCCTGCGCGCGGGCGCGGACGACTACGTGAACAAGTCCGCGTCCATGGACGAGCTGGCGGCGCGCATCGAGAGCGTGGTGCGCCGCACGGGCGAGACGGAGCGCATGCGCAAGCTGTTCGCGCGCTACACGTCCGACGCGGTGGTGGAAGAGATCCTGAAGAGCGCGGACGCGGCGGTGCTCGCCGGTGAGAAGCGCGAGGTGACGGTGCTGTTCGCGGACATCCGCAACTTCACGGGCCTGGCGGAGAGCCTTCCGCCCGAGCAGGTGGTGGCGGTGCTCAACCAGGTGCTGGGCCGGCTGTCGGACGCGGTGCTCACCTGCGGCGGCACGCTGGACAAGTTCCTGGGCGACGGGCTGATGGCGGTGTTCGGCGCGCCGGTGGGGCGCTCGGACGACGCGCTCCGGGGCCTCCAGTGCGCGAAGATGATGATGGAAGCCTTCGTGGAGCTGCGCGCGGTGGCGGAGTCCGAATGGGTGGCCCACGGCCGCGAGGGCCGGCCCCTGGTGCTGGAATTGGGCGTGGGACTGAACTCGGGCGTGGTGGTGTCCGGCAACATCGGCAGCGCGCTGCGGGCCGAATACACCTGCATCGGCGATGCGGTGAACGTGGCCGCGCGGCTGTGCGCGCTGGCCGGGCCGGGGGAAATCCTGGTGGGCGAGCGCACGCGCGAGCTGGTGAACGCGAACGAGACGGCTTTCGAGGACCTGCCCCCGGTGCGCCTGAAGGGCAAGCAGCAGCCGGTGCCGCTGTACCGGGCCCTCTGACGCCGCGTCCCTTCGGCGAAGTCGTTTCATGACCGGCGCGGCCGGGAGCGGTAGGGTGGGCGGGCCATGGCCGCCTCGTCCCACGCCCCCGACGCCTCCGAGAAGTCCCGCCGTTCGCCGCTGCCGTGGGTGGCGGTGGTGTTCGCCGTGGGGCTCGTCCTGGCGGTGGTGCTCACCGCCTTCCACCGTCGCGACAACGAGCAGGCGCACCGCATCCACGCCGACTTCTCCGTCATCCTGGACGCGCTGGAGCGCTACCGGGGCGAGCACCAGGGCCGGTTGCCGGAGGAGGGCGACCTGGACGAGATGCTGGTGCCGAAGTACCTGCCCATCGTGCCGTTGGACCCTTGGGGCCGGCCGTACCAGTACGCGAGCAACTCGCAGGGCGTGTTCCTGGCCACCTTCGGCCGGGAGAACGGACGCGGCGGCGTGGACGAGGACCAGGACCACACCAACCACGACGGGCACCAGGAACTGCTGCGCAGGTAGGGCCCCGCGGGGCTGGTCGCGAGGCGCGTCGCCCTGACGGGTGGTTCGGGCCGGCGTCTGGGCCGAGGGCTCCAGCGGTGGTGTCCGAGCACCCTCGCCAGAGAGCGGCGCTACCGGGGGAAGCCCGGATGCACCCTTCCTGGAGGGCAGGCAGGCCGGCATGCATGGCTGGCCTCCACGGGGAAAGGGACGTGCGCATCTTCCGCGAGGGAAGCCCAGCGGGCATCGCTTCCTCCAGGGGGTCCGCCATGGCCATCATCTGCGCAACGAACCTGTCCGCCGAAGCCACCCACGCGGCGACCGTGGCGGCGACGCTCGCCGGACGACTGGGCGAGCCCCTGCTCCTGTTGGGCGTGGACGACGAGGCCCCCGGCGCACCGGCTTCCGACACCCCGTCCAGCGTGGAGGCCGGGCTCGCGGCGGAGGCCACGCGCCTGAGGGCCCTGGCCGGCACGGTGGAGCCCCGGATGCAGCGGGGCGCCTCGGTGGAGACGCTGCTGGGGGATGAGGAGTGCCGCAGCGCCCGGCTGGTGGTGGTGGCCGCGGAGGGCTGGCGCACGTCGGCCTGGCGAAAGACCTCCCTGGCCGAACGTCTGGCCCGTCACGGCTGCGCCCCGGTGCTGGTGGTGCGGCGGGACACGGCGCTCCTGGACTGGGCCCGGGGCCGGCGCCGGCTCAACGTGATGGTGGGAGTGGATCCCCGCTCCTCCACGTCCGACGCGGCGCTCACCTTCCTGCGTGAGCTGCGGAGGATGGGCGGCTGCGACGTGCTGGCCACCTACGTGTGTTCGCCCGCGGAGGAGCGTCAGCGGTTGGGCATCCACACGCCGGTGCACGTGGAGCTGCTGGGCCCCCAGCAGCGCGACATCGAATCGTTGGACCCGGTGGTGGAGCGGGTGCTGCAACGCGAGGTGCGCGAGCGCATGGGCGACCTGGAGGGCGAGGGCCGCGTGGAGGTGGTGCTGGAGCCCGGCTTCGGCCGCCCGGCGGACCACCTGCTGCACGTGGCCCACGCGCAGGGCGTGGACCTGACGGTGGTGGGCATGCACCTGCGCGGCGGGGTGCTGCGGCTGTGGCACGGCTCGGTGTCGGAGGGCGTGCTGCGCCACGCGGAGCGGTCGGTGGCGTGCGTGCCGCCCACGCTGCGCGAGCCGCGCCGCCTGCCTCCGCCCCGGAGCGCGCTGGTGCCGGTGGACTTCACCGTCGCCTCCGGACAGGCCATCGCGCAGGCGTGCACGCTGGTGGGCCCGGGAGGCCGCGTGCACCTGCTGCACGTGCACCGGCTGCGGGGCCGTGAGCGGGGCCCCCGGGACTTCCACGGCGTGCTCCCGGAGCCCGCGGGGGAGCGGGACGCGGTGCTCGCGAGGCTCTGGGACCAGATTCCCCGGGACGCCGTCGCCCTGTCGGTGCACTGGAGCGTGGAGGGCGTCAGCGGAGAGGACGTCGCGCTCGCCATCTGCCAGGCCACGGAGCGCGAGGGTGTGGACCTGGTCTGCGTGGGCACCTCCGAGCGCCGCGAAGTCGTGCCCGATGCGCTGGAGGGCGCGGTGGCGCACGAACTGGTGGTGCGCTGCCGCCGCCCGGTGATGGTGGTGCCCACCGTCTGAAACAGGGCCGTACACTGTACAAAGATACAAGATGACCCAGGGGCACGGTCCCCTTGTCCGATGAACGGATGTCCAGGTTTCCGCCCGCCTTGATACGGGTCCCTGCTCATTTCCCTCAAGTAAGGCATTGAACAGGCGACCCGTGAGGGCGTTAGACTTTGCGAGGACCCGTTTTCCCAGAAGGGTAGGGCATCCGTGGCTCTCCGAGGCTATCGAGAAGAAGACCTCGTCTCCAACCGTGCATCGCTGCTCATCCACGGAGGTACTGAGGACGAGCGCAGGGCCTGGGCGGAGGAAGCCGCGCTCCACTTCGGCGTCCCGCTCACGGAGGTGCGTCAGGCGACGGAGCTCGCCGGGGCGCTGCGACAGCCCAACGGCGTGCTGTTCATCGCGGACGTGGCGAAGCTGCCGCTGGATGCCCAGGGGCTCATCCTGCGCTGCCTCCAGATGCAGGAGGAGCGACCCAAGGTGGTGGTGGGCGTGTCGGGCACGGCGAGCGCGGCCCTGGGGCGCGGCACGCTGCGCGAGGACCTGCACTACCGGCTCAACCAGGCGCAGGTGGACCTGCAGACGGATGGCCTGCGCGACGTGCTCAAGCGGCGCTGGGCACAGCAGGCGGAACAGCTCGCCGAGCGCACCGCCGCGCTGAAGGCCGCCGAGGAGCGGGAGCGCGCCGCCGCAGTGGCCCGGCGTCCCGGCTCCGTCACCCGCACCGTGCCCAAGCGCAAGGCCCCGCCGACGCCTCGCAAGAGCGCGACCCGCAACGCGGTCCGCTGAAAAGCACCCCGCCGGACCCGGGAGGACGCCCCGGGACCGGCTGCCCGCGCGCTCAGCCCCGGCCCTGAGCTGCCTCAGGGACGGTCCGCGCGGGGGGCCTCTTGAAGCTACTTGCGGCGCGACGGCTTCGCGGCCGTCTTCACGGCCCGCTTCGCGCGGGACGCGGACGGCTTCACCGCCGCCGGGGCCTTCTTCGCGGTGCGGCGCTTCGCCGCGGCGGGCGCCGCCACGACCTTGCTGCCCGTCTTGCGGACCGCCGCCTTGCGAGCAGGCGCCGCCTTGCGGGCCGGAGCGGCCGCCTTGCGCGTGGAGGGGGTGTGCTTCGCCGCCTCCACCTTCCGGACCGTCGTGGCCTTGCGGCGCGCCGGCGTGGCCTTCTTGACCAGCTTCGCCTGGAGGGTGTCCACCGTCCGGGCCGTCGCCGTCGCCGTCTTCGCCAGCACCTGCGCTCCCCGCGTGCTCACCTGGGTCACCGCGCGCTTCACCTGTTCCACCAACCCACGCTTCGACGTCGCCATCCGCAGCCTCGTTTTCATCTGGAAAGGGCCCGTTCGTTGAGGCCCAAGGTAGTCACGGCCCCCGGCTGGAGCAGCGGCCAGGCACGTGGGAACCCTGGCAGGACGGGCTTGTCACAGGGGCAGGGGGACGTCCAGGGCCGGGGAATGGGTAGTACTGGAAAGATGGGCTAGAGTCGTTCCGTCCTCATCTCCCCTCCTTTTTTGGAGCGAAATCACATGTCCCAGCAAAGCCCTGGCAAGAAGCGTGGTCTGTCCCGTCCCGTGGAAGTCGTCCGCGCGGAGCTGCTCAAGGATCCCGAGACGAAGCGCATCGCGGACGCGGTGGGCATGAAGCTGGAGGACTACGTCGAACTGGTGCTCGAGTACGCCCAGGACAAGGACAAGGAGCCCATGCTCAACGTCGTGTCCGACGAGGAGCTGAAGGCGAACGGCTTCCCCGTGCACACGGTGGAAGAGGTCGGTGAGTTCCTGGTCGCCGGCGCCAAGGGAGAGCTGCCCGGCCAGGGCAACCCCTTCGCGAAGTCGGAGTTCGAGGGCTCCAAGGGGGATGCGTCGGGCAAGCCCAGCCTGAACCCCACGGGCGAGGTCGCCAAGGCCCCCCAGGATGAGGCGAAGCGCCAGGAGCTGATCGATCAGCTCAAGAAGGACAAGGGGAGCGGCGGACCCCGGGGCTGAGGCCAGCCCGCATCCGCCGTGAAATTCGATCGGAAATTCAGGAGGAAACCTTTTCCTCCTGCCTCCGAGAATCCTTTTGTAGCTTCACTTCGGCACACACTCTCCAAACCAGACTTAAGCAGGGGGTATTACCATGGGCGGCATCGGCAAGATTGTCAGCAGCGTTGCGAAGACGGTTAGCAAGGTTGCCGGCGGCGTCGCGAACATCGCGGGCAAGGCCCTCAGCTTCGTGCAGAACCCGATGGGCGCCATCACGGGCGGTCTGAAGGGTCTGGCGGGCGGCCTCCTGGACAAGCTCCCGTTCGGCCTGGGCAAGCTGGCGAAGCCGTTCGTCGACAAGTTCATCGACTCCGGCGCGTCGCTGCTCGCCAAGGGCCCCCTGGCCGGTCTGTCCCAGCTCACCAAGTTCGCCCCGACCGTGAAGTCCATCGCGGACATCGCGACGACGGTGAAGGACGGCGCGGACAAGGTCGGCGCGCTGGCCTCCCAGCCCGCGCAGCAGAACGTGCAGAACCTGTTCGCCCACGCGCAGGCTGCGCTCATCAACTAAGTTTCACGCTGAAGTTGGCGTGATGCTCAGGACCGAAGGCCGGTACTCACCGCGAGGTGGGGGCCGGCCTTTCGGCTTTGCGGGCCACGCTTCGGGCCGGTTCCCTCCTTCGGGCAGGGACGCCGGCCTTTTGTGCATCCCGGGTCCTGGGTCACCCAGTCCTTGTCCTGTGCCGCGAGGGCCCGTCGCCGGAGGCCTTCTGAAGCGCGGTGGGACCCTCGTCCCTTGATCCCGTCCGGAGGGGTGCTTCCGTGGGTTTGGAGCCGCCTTGGGGCCGGTGAGGGCCCTTTGGGGGGCAGTCCTGCTCGGACAATCACAAATTGAGAGGAGTTGGGGTGGGCGCGACCTGGGTGACACCCCGGGTGCGGGGTGGATCATCCGGCCTTCCGGCGGGGGGCGGCCGGAAGGGGCGAAAGCGCCGGGATTTCAGCCTTCGTCGCGGGCGAGGCGTTGCGCGTCCGTTTCGAGGCGCCCGGTGGCTTCGGGATCCGCGCTGTCGTAGTAGCCGCGGATCTCTCCGGCGCCATCCACCAGGACGAAATGGGTGCCGTGGAAGATGGAGAGCAGGTCGTCCTCGGCGGCGCCGGGTTCGCGGCCCATGCTGATCTTGAAGCCCTGGACGATGGTGTTCTTCAACTGGCCGTAGTCGCCGGTGAGGAAGTTCCAGCGGGTGAAGTCGGCGCGGTACTTCTGGCCGTACTCGGCGAGCCGCTCCGGGGTGTCGTAGGCGGGGTCCACGGAGAAGGACACCAGTTGGAGCCGGGGCCCGAGCGTGGCGGTGCTCTCCTGCAGGCGCGCCATCTTCTGGGTGAAGACGGGGCACACGGTGGGGCAGCGGGTGAAGATGAAGTTGGCGACGAAGGGGCGGCCGTGGAGTTGCTTCAGGCCAAAGGGCTGCCCGTCCTGCCGCGTGAAGGTGAAGTCCGGCAGGGCGCCCAGCTTCGGCGGTGGGGCGGCGCGGCCCCCGGCCAGTTCCCGGGCCGTCACCACGACGAGCCCGAGCGACGCCACGACGACGCCCGCCCAGAGCATGGAGCGCCGGAAGTTCCGGGGACGGGGGGCCGGGAGGGAGGAAGGCGAGTCAGCGGACATGACCCGGCACGTAACGGCATCCCTGGGGGGTGCACAAGCGCGGGG
>NZ_RAVZ01000247.1 GCF_003611635.1 Corallococcus terminator
CCGCCCAACCCACCCGGGCATCCGACGGTGCGTTCCTCGACGTTGTGATTGGCGCGGGAGTGTCGGCTCGTTAAACCTCCGGCCGGCATGCACAAGACCCACCTCGTTGGCGCTCGCACCCACAACCTGAAGGATCTCTCCGTCGACCTGGCGGAGGGGGAATTCGTCTGCATCACCGGCGTGTCCGGAGGCGGCAAATCGAGCCTCGCGCTGGACACCCTCTACGCGGAAGGCCAGCGGCGGTTCGTGGAGAGCTTCAGCCCGTATGCCCGGCAGTTCCTCGAGCGGCTGGAGCGGCCGCCCATGGTGGCGCTGGAGCCGGTGGCCGCGGGCGTGGCGGTGGACCGGCGCGCGCCGGTGAAGAGCTCGCGCTCCACGGTGGCGACGCTGGCGGACGTGGAGCCGTACCTGTCCGCGCTCTTCACCCGCGAAGCGATGCCGGTGTGCCCGGACTGCGGCCTGGAGGCGGTCCGCACCGACGCGCGCGTGGCCGCCCAGGCGGCCCTGCGTGAACACCCGGAGGCGACCGGTGTCTTCACCTTCCCGGTGCGCATCCCGGACACGTCCGCGTTCCTGGATGCGCGAGCCCGCCTGCTCAAGGACGGCTACCACCGCCTGATGGTGCAGGGCGAGGTGAAGGAGCTGGAGACGCTCAAGCCGGGCGAATCCACCGACCCCGCGGGCGTGGCGCAGGTGGTGGTGGACCGGGTGAAGCTGTCGGACGCGAACCTGTCACGCGTCACCCAGGCGCTGGAGGATGCGTGGGCGCGCGCGGATGGCGAAGCGCTGCTGCACCTGCCGGAGTCCCCGCCGAAGCGGCTGCGCCGCGGGCTCGTCTGCCCGAAGTGCGCGCGCGAATTCGAGCCCGCGCGGCCCGGCCTCTTCAGCTACCAGAGCCCGGTGGGCGCGTGCGCGCCGTGTCGCGGCTTCGGACGCACCATCGGCATCGACTGGGGGAAGGTGATCCCCAATCCGTCGCTGAGCCTGTCGGAGGGCGCCATCCGGCCGTGGTCCGGCCAGTCCACGAGCTGGGAGCGGGACATGCTCCAGCGCTGGTGCCGGCAGAAGAACATCCCGCTCGACAAGCCGTGGGAGAAGCTGACCGCCGCGCAGCGGGAGTCGGTGCTCGAAGGGTCGGGCGGCTACGACGAGGGCCGTGCCTATCCGGGCGTGCGTGCGTGGTTCAAGTGGATGGAGGGCCGCACGTACAAGATGCACGTGCGCGTGCTCCTGGCCCGCTATCGCGCGTACACGCTCTGCGAGAGCTGTCAGGGCGCTCGGCTCAACGAGCAGGCCCGCGCGTGGCGCGTGGGTGGGTTGGACCTGCCGGGCTGGCACGGGCTGGAGCTGACGGAGGGCCTTGCGCGCCTGGAGGCGCTGAAGACGCTCACGGGGCAGGGGGACCTGGCGCGGCGCGAACTCTCCGGCCGCCTGCGCTACCTCCAGCGCGTGGGCCTGGGCTACCTCACGCTGGACCGTCCCGCGCGCACGCTGTCGGGCGGAGAAGCGCAGCGCGTGTCGCTCACCGCGGCGCTGGGGACGTCGCTCACGGGCGCGCTCTTCGTGCTGGATGAGCCCACCGTGGGCCTGCACCCGGGGGACGTGCCGCCGCTCACGGAGGCCATCGCGGAGCTGGCGGACCGGGGCAACATCGCGCTGGTCATCGAGCATGATCCGCTGGTCATCCGCTCCGCGCACCGCGTGCTGGAGCTGGGCCCGGGCGCGGGACGCCAGGGTGGAACGCTGTGCTTCGACGGCACCCCGGAGGCGCTGGCGAAGCGTCAGGACCTGCCCACCGGAAGGATGCTGTCCGGTGGCACGGAGGCGCCGCGCACGCCGCGCACCCGCACGGGCGAGCTGGTCATCCGCGAGGCGCGCGAGCACAACCTGAAGGACGTGTCCGTCCGCGTGCCGCTGGGCGTGCTGTGCGCCATCACCGGCCCCAGTGGCTCCGGCAAGAGCACGCTGATGGACGAGGTGCTCTACCGGCACCTGGCGCGCGGCCTGGGCGTCAAGGACGTGGAGACCCCCGGCGACGTGGCGGCGGTGGAGGGCGGCGCGCAGGTGGAGGCCATCACCTTCGTGGATCAGTCCCCGCTGGGGCGCACGTCGCGCGGCAACGCAGCCACGTACACCAAGGCGTGGGACCGGCTGCGCGAGCGCTTCGCGTCGGAGCCCGAGGCGGAGGTGCGCGGCCTGACGTCCGCGCACTTCTCCTTCAACGTGGACAAGGGCCGCTGCGAGGCCTGCGCGGGTGAAGGCTACGAGACGGTGGAGATGCAGTTCCTCGCGGACGTGGCCCTGCTGTGCGCGGTGTGCCGGGGCCGGCGCTTCAAGGAGGAGGTGCTCGCCGTCCGGCACCACGGCTTCAGCGTGGCGCAGGTGCTGGAGATGACGCTGGATGAAGTGCTCCAGCACTTCGGCGACGACGCGGCGCTCAAGCGCACCCTGGGCCCGGCGCAGCGCCTGGGCCTGGGCTACCTGCCCCTGGGCCAGCCCCTGTCCACGCTGTCCGGTGGCGAAGCGCAGCGGCTGAAGCTGGCGCGCGCGCTGGCGAGCGACGCGAAGGGCACGCTGTTCCTCATCGACGAGCCGAGCGCCGGCCTCCACGCGGAGGACGTGCGCCACGTGATGGCGTCGCTGCACGCCCTGGTGGACCGGGGCGCGAGCGTGCTGGTGGTGGACCACGACGTGTCGGTGATGAAGGGCTCGGACTGGATCATCGACCTGGGGCCCAAGGGCGGTCGCGACGGTGGCCGGCTGGTGGCGGAGGGCACGCCCGAGGACGTCGCGAAGGTGAAGGGCAGCGCCACCGCCGCCGCGCTCCGGGGCGAGGGCAAGCCGCTGGCCCGCACGGTGAAGCTGCGCAAGCCGGGCAAGGAGGCTCCGCCCGCCATCGAGGTGGAGCACGCGCGCGAGCACAACCTCCAGGACGTGTCGTGCCGCATCCCCCTGGGGAAGATGACGGTGGTGACGGGGCCCAGCGGCTCCGGCAAGAGCTCGCTGGTGTTCGACGTGGTGTTCGCCGAAGGGCAGCGCCGCTTCCTGGAGACGCTGACGCCCTACGCGCGGCAGTTCCTCCCGACGCTGCCGCGTCCGGACGTGGAGCGGATCAGCAGCATCCCGCCCACCGTGGCGCTGGAGCAGCGCACGTCCCGCGCGGGCGCCACCAGCACCGTGGCCACCGTCACCGAGGTGGCCCACTACCTGCGGCTGATGTACGCGAAGATTGGCGAGCCGCACTGCCCGAACGACGACACGCCCATCGGTGCCACCACGCCGGCGGCGCTCTTCGCGCAGATCACCGGGACCAAGGGCGAGGGGCAGTTGCTGGCGCCCGCGGTGCGTGCTCGCAAGGGCACGTACCTGGATGTCTTCACGGCGGCGGCCCGCGCGGGCATCACGCAGGCCATCGTGGACGGGGAGCTGGCGTCCACGGACGACCCGCCCCGGCTGGCGAAGACGAAGGAACACGACATCGACCTCGTGATGTACGAGGGCAGGCTCGCGAAGCTGCCGCGCGAGCTGTTCGAGTCCTCGCTCAACTGGGGCAAGGGCGCGTTGAAGGTCCGCACGGGCAAGGCGGAGACGCTCCTGTCCAGTGAGCGCACCTGCCCGAAGTGCGGCACCGCCGTGCCGGAGCTGGATCCGCGCTGGTTCTCCTTCAACACGAAGCAGGGCCGCTGCGAGTCGTGCGAAGGCACCGGCGTGCAGGGCGGCGCGACGGCGATGGCGGAGGGGGAGACAGCCCCGTGCAGGACGTGCGGCGGCAGTCGGCTGGCGCCCATGCCTCGCGCGGTGCGGCTGGAGGGCGCTCGCTACCACGAGGTGGTGCAGACGTCGGTGACGGCCACGCTCGCGCGCGTGCGCACCTGGAAGCTCAAGGGCGACCGGGCGCTGCTGGGCGAGACGGCGCGGCAGGAGATGCTGCGGCGGCTGGAGTTCCTGGAGCGCGTGGGCCTGGGCTACCTGTCCCTGGACCGCAACGCGGCCACGCTGTCCGGTGGCGAGATGCAGCGGCTGCGGCTGTCCGCGCAGTTGGGCGCGGGCCTCACCGGCGCGCTGTACGTGCTGGATGAGCCCACCATCGGCCTGCATCCGCGTGACACGCACCGGTTGCTCGACAACCTGCGCGCGCTGGTGGACACGGGCTCCACGGTGCTGGTGGTGGAGCATGACTCGGACACCATCCGCGCGGCGGATCACCTGCTGGACCTGGGGCCCACGGGCGGACGGGGCGGCGGCCACATCCTGGCCGAGGGCTCTCCGGACGTGGTGCTGGAGTCGGACTCTCCCACCGCGCTCGCGCTCCGGGCCGCGCAGGTCCGGCCTCCGTCAGGGCGGGGCGAACCCCAGGCGTGGGTGGAGCTGAAGGGCGCTCGCGCGAACAACCTCCAGCGCGTGGATCTGCGGCTGCCGGTGGGACGGCTCAACGTCGTGTCCGGCGTGTCCGGCTCCGGCAAGAGCACGCTCATCCGTCAGGTGTTGTTCCCGGCGCTGAGGGACAGGCTGGGGCTCGTCACGTCGAAGCCCGGCGCGTTCGATTCGCTCAAGGGCGTGGAGTCCATCAAGCGGGTGTTGTCGGTGGACCAGTCGCCCATCGGCCGCACGCCGCGCTCGGTGCCGGCCACGTTCCTGGGCATCTGGGACGAGCTGCGTCGCGTGTTCGCGGCCACGCCCGAGGCGAAGATTCGCGGCTTCGGGCCTGCGCGCTTCTCCTTCAACACCGCGAGCGGCGGCCGCTGCAAGGTGTGCGAAGGGCAGGGCGCCATCTCCCACGAGATGTCCTTCCTGCCCGACGTCGTCACGCCGTGCGAGGCCTGCAACGGCGCGCGCTTCGACGCCGCCACGCTGGAGGTGCGCTACCACGGCCTCACCGTGGGCGACGTGCTCCGCCTGTCCGCGGACGAAGCCAAGGACGTGTTCCGTTCGCTGCCCAAGGTGGCCGCGCCGCTGGTGTGCCTGGCGGACCTGGGCGTGGGCTACCTGCAACTGGGCCAGGGCTCCAACACGCTGTCCGGTGGCGAGGCGCAGCGGCTGAAGCTGGCCGCGGAGCTGACGGCCACCTCCCGCCACGAGCCCACGCTGTACGTGCTGGATGAGCCCACCACGGGCCTGCACCTGGGCGACGTGGAGAAGCTCATCACCTTCCTGGGCCGGCTGGTGGACCGGGGCGACACGCTGGTGGTCATCGAGCACCACCCGTCGGTCATCGCCGCGGGCGACCACGTGGTGGAGCTGGGGCCGGAGGGCGGCGAGGGCGGTGGCCGCATCGTGGGCGAAGGAACGCCCCGCGAGGTGGCGAAGCTCAAGACGCCCACGGGCCGGGTGTTGAAGACGGTTTTTTCCACTGAAGAACCCAAGACCCGCGTGGCTTCGCGGGGACGGTGAAACCTTGAACCCCTTCCGGCATCCTGCGCGTCGCATGCGAACCCCACTGCTGTTCACCGTCGCGACGGTGCTCTCCCTCTCCACGGCGGTCTCCGCCGCGGAACCCAAGACCGAGAAGAAGCCCATGTCCTTGCATCAGCTCTCCGCCAACCGGCTGGACGGCAAGCCCGAGAAGCTGTCGGACTTCCAGGGCAAGGTCGCCCTCGTCGTGAACACCGCGTCCGAGTGCGGCTACACGCCGCAGTACAAGGGCCTGGAGGCGCTGTACGCGGGCTACAAGGACAAGGGCGTCGTCGTCCTGGGCTTCCCGTCCAACGACTTCGGCGGGCAGGAGCCGGGCACGTCGCAGGAGATCGCGAAGTTCTGCGAGCTGCGCTTCAAGGTCACCTTCCCCATGTTCGAGAAGGTGAAGACGAAGGGCGAGGGCCAGTCCCCCGTCTACGCCTTCCTCGCCAAGGACCACGGCGAGCCCAAGTGGAACTTCCACAAGTACGTGGTGGGCAAGGATGGCCAGGTGAAGGCCGTCTTCCCCAGCAGCGTCACGCCCGACAGCCCGGAGCTGAAGGCCGCGCTCGACAAGGCGCTCGCGGAGAAGTGACGTTCGTTCCCCGGTGCCGGACCCGGTGCTTCCGGGGCCGCGCCGGGGTGGGATGCGAGGCCGTCCGACTTCCGACGCGGCCTTGCTTCCCGGGGGCTGCTCGGCGGGGCGCGCGGACATGCGCAGCTTGGGTCCCGGCCCATGTCCCTGCCCTCTTTTCTTTCCCGCTTCGTGACCGGTGTGTTGTTCGCGGCGCTCGTCGGCGGGTGTGCGTCGGTGGAGTCCCAGCGTTCGGAGCTGACCACGCGCGTGGGCCGTTCGGACCTGTCCGTGGCCGTGTTGCGTGCCCGCGTGCGCGACCTGGCCCGGCGCTTCTCCGGACTGCTGGAGGCCCTGGCGGATGACCTCGCCGTGCGCTCCGGTTCGCCCAAGGTGGCCGGGACCATGCTGCGCTTCAAGGCCAACTCCGTGCCCGCCATGCAGAGCGCGCTCTTCCAGCCGGACCCCGTGGCCGCGCTCATCGACGCCTGGGCGCTGCTGGTGCAGATCCAGGACGCGCTGCCCCAATTCGCCGAGGACACGCCTCCGGAGCTGCTGTCCGCCGCCCGCGAATCGCTGGAGGACATGGAGGCCCAGCTCGAGGACGAGTGGCGTGAGATCACCGGAAGCGAGGACGTGTCCCGGGCGCGGGACATCGTGCATGGGTGGGCCGCGGAGCATCCCCTGACGGGACCGCTCCTCACGCGCCATTCCACCGCGCCGCTGTTGGCCTCCGTCACCGAAGCCTCCGGTGGCGGACTGCGCTCCACGGCGGCGGGACTCGTCGAGGACACCCGGGACCTCACCTCGCGCGTGGACCTCTACGCGACCAGCCTGCCCCGACAGGCGCGCTGGCAGGCGGAGCTGGTCGTGGACGACGCGATGCGCTCGCCCCTGCTCCAGTCCACGCTGTCGGAAATGGGCCGCACCGTGGATCTGCTGGAGCGCGTGGGCTCCGTGGCCGCGAACACGCCCGCGCTCATCGCCCACGAACGCAAGGCCGTCCTGGAATCGCTGCACACCGAACGCCTGGGCCTCCAGGGCTTCGTCACCGAAGAGCGACAGGCGGTGCTCGCGGATGTGGGCCGCGAACGGCAGGCGGTGGTGGACGCGCTGCACGCCGAACGCGTGGCCACGCTCCAGCAGTTGGATGGGCTGGCGCGCGGCTGGGTGGACCACGCGTTCGACCGGCTGGGACCCCTGGTGGACCGGGTCTTCCTGTGGCTGGTGCTGCTGGTGGCGCTGGTGGGCGCGGGCGGACTGCTGGGCGCGTGGGTGCTCACGCGCGCCCTGCGGCGCTCCCACTGAGCGGGGCCGTGCCTACTTCTGCTTCTCCGCCTTGGGCGGGAACTCCTTCATCATCTTCTCCACGCCTTCGTCGAGCTTCTTGCCGGCGCTCTGCATGCTCGGGGTGTCGCCCAGGTTCGCCTGGGCCGTGCCGCGCCACACGAGCTTCTTCTCCTTCGCGTCCACCACGTCGAGGATGAGCGTGCCCACGTCGTACTGGCGCACGTAGGTCTCTCCGGCGCCGCCGTACGGCCCGTAGTACGAGCCCCAGAACGGATCCCACGGGTAGCCGTAGTAGCTGTCCACCATCTCCTCCGACAGCCGCGTGTCGATGGCGCCCTGCCAGCCGATGAGGAAGTCCGGGTTCTCGCTCGCGTCCACCTTCCGGTAGCCCCGCGACTGGAGGTCCTGGTCCACCGATTCCTTCACGCGGGCATCGGTGATGTCGTTGTTGATGCGCGCGTCCTGGGTCTTCTGGGGCTGCGCCATCCACGAATAGGTGCGGAAGTTGTCGATCCGCTGCACCGCCGCGGGGTCGTAATTGGTGCCTACGTCAACGCCCGCGCAGGACGCGAGCCCCAGGCCCACCAGCACGGGAACGACACGGGACAGCAGACGCATGGCGGCCTCCTCGGGGACGCGGTGTGCCCCGGGGAACGGGACACGGTCGGCTTCATGACGTTGGGCACCTCCCGGGGCGATGTCCCGCTCATGCCCGCCTGTCCGCCTCCGACTCCCGTCAGGGGCAGCTCAGTCGCCGCGCGGTCCCTTGTCTCCCTTGCCCTTGAACCACTTCGCGCCTTCCGACCGGGCCAGGAGGACGGCCAGCCGCGCGCGCTTCTGTGGGGGCAGGTCCTTGGCGAGCGCCTGATACATCTCCCGGTCCAACGCGGAGATCTGCGCCCGCGCGTCGAAGACCTTCTGCGCCGCCGCGTCCACCTGCCCCAGCGCCGCGCTGTCGCCCCGCGAAGCCAGGTGCAGTGTGCGAGCAGAGTCCCGCACCTGCTCGCGCAAGGGCCGACGGCGCTCATCGAAGCGGCGCAGCGTCTCATCCATCTTCAGGGCCTGCGCGCTGTCCAGCTCCAGCGTGTCCGCCAGCTCCAGCACCTGGCGCAGCCGCTGCCGCTGTTCAGCCTTCGCCGTGCGCTCGGGGTCGCGCGCTTCCGGCCCCTGCGCGCCGGGCTGGGCGAGGGCCATCACCGGCAGCGCGAACACCAACGCCCAGGTCATCCGCTTCATCGTCTTCACAGTGCCTCTCCCAGGTCGTCGAAGTCGTCGTCCCAATCCACCATGTCGTCGTCGCCGTCCGGGATGGACGCCAGCGCGTCCGAGTCCAGCGGCTCCAGTCCGGCCCACGCCTCGAACGCGGCCATCGTCTCCGCGTCCAGGTCGTCGCCGCCGCTGCCCGCCACCGGGACGGTCATCCCTGTCCCCGTCCGGGGTGCCTTGAGCCGCTCCAGCGCGGACGGGCCCAGCATCAGCGCGACTACCGCGGCGACGGCGGCGAGCGAACCCAGCGCCCGGCGTCCCATCCACCGGCGCGTCTGTTCCCGGCGCCAGGCCGCCAGGGTCCGCGCGCCCAGGCCTTCCTGCGCGCGCGTTTCGATGGCCGTCTGGGGCGGCAGCGTCACCAGGCCCAGCACCTCCTGGGCGGACGCCACCTCCGCCTGGCAGGCCGCGCAGGACTCCAGGTGGGACCGGAAGCGCGTGGCCTCCTCATCCTCCAGCGCCCCGGCGGCGTGGAGGCTCGCCTGCTCCTCGTATTCCACGCACGCACCCATCACGGCTTCTCCCCTGGTGTCCCGGTCACGTCGGCCTTCAAGCGTTTCACCGCGTGGTGGAACTGCACCTTCGCGTTGTTCTCAGTGATGCCCAGCGTCTGGGCGATGTCCTTGAACGGCAGTCCGCCGTCCACCCGCAGCGTCAGCACCTCGCGCTGGCGGCGGGGCAGGGCGAGCACCGCCTGGCGCACCTGCTGTCCGCGCTGGGTGCGCTCCAGCGCCGCCTCCACGCTCTCCCCGTGATCCCCCGCCACGTCGTCCGTCACCGCTTCCACCAGCACCGGCCGCCACCGGAAGCCCTGCCGCGCGTGGTTCTTCGCCAGGTTGAGCGCCACCCGCACCAGCCAGGCCCGGAAGGGCGCGGGCGTCGTCGGGTTGAAGCGCGCGAACACCCGGCGCGAAGCCTCCAGGGCCCGGAGGAACGCCTGCTGCGTCAGGTCCGCCGCGTCCTCCGCGCTCGTGGTGTAGCGGCGCATCAGCGCGAAGACGAGCCCCCGGTGCCGCTCGAAGAGCTGGCCGAACGCCGCCGCGTCCCCCGCCAGGAAGGCCCCACACAGGGCCTCATCCGTGGGAGTCCCCGCGCCCTGTCCAGGCCGCGCCAGTCCTAGGACCCGTCCGCTCACATGGCCTCCAACCCGCCAGCGCACAGAAGGTTATTTTCCGGGCGATTTCGCCCTGGAAATCCACCGGGCGTCCGGAATCCGGCAGCCGGGCCCGGAGGCTTGCGGGCGACCTGGGGACGGCCCAGAGCAGGCCCGGGGCCGGCCTGGAGGGGGAACGGCCTGCCCGGGGACCCGTCGGGCGCGAGCGGCCACCTCCAGGGCACCGGCGTCAGGCGGAGGCGCTGGTCCCGCCGGGGGCGGCGGGGTGCGTCTGGAGGTACTTCAGCACGTCGTCCAGGTGCCGGTAGACGCGCACCTCGTGCTGGATGACGTGTTCGACGGTGCCGTCCGCGCCGATGATGAAGGTGACGCGCCGGTCCACGTTGAGCAGGGGCCAGAGCACGCCCCACGCGCGGCTGATCCGCCGCTCGTCGTCCCCCAGCAGGGCGAAGTGGATGCCCTCCTGTTCGGCGAAGTCGCACTGGGTGGTGAGGGTGTCCACGGAGACGCCGACCAGCTCCGCGCCCAGCTCGCGGATCCGCTCGTGGTTGTCCCGGAACGCCCGGTTCTCGATGGTGCACCCCACCGTGAAGGCGCGGGGGAAGAAGAAGAGCACCACCCGCCGGCCGCGCAGCCCCGACAGCCGCACGTCCTGACCGTGGCAGTCGGTCGCGACGAAGTCTGGCGCGAGGTCTCCGACAGAAATCATGCGGTGCGTGCTCCTCCCGGGGCAGCGGGGTCCGCCATCCCCTACCACGTTTTCCCCGTCATCCCACGCCGCGCCGCGCCGGCCGCCCGGTCCGTCGGGAATCTGGCTAAGGTCTCCCATCGTGTTGCCTGCCAGGACTGAACTCGACGACCCCGCCTTCCGCAGCGCCCTCGCCACCGCCCTGGGGGTGACGCGGGTGGCGCGCGTCACCGGCCTGGACCGCACCGGCGTGGAGGTGGCCTGCGCGGTGCGCCCCGGAGGCCACGTGCTCCAGGTCTGCAACGGCAAGGGCCTCACCTTCGAGGACGCCGCCCGGGGCGCGCTCCTGGAGACGGCGGAATTGTGGGCGGCGGAGACGGTGCGCCCGGAGCGGCTGCGCTGGGGCACCCGCGCGGAGCTCGAACGGGCAGGCGCCCCCGTCTGGGGCGTGGAGTCCCTGGGGTCCGCGGGGCAGGTGGCGGTGCCGAGGCTCGCGGGGCCGGACGTGCGGCTGGCGTGGTGCGAGGCGAAGGACCTGCGAAGTGGCCAGTCCCTCTGGGTACCGGCGCAGGGGGTGTACTGCCCGCCGTCGGGAACGGTGGAGCTGGGGCCGGTGTCGGTGGGCTGGACGACGAACGGCTCCGGCGCCCATCCGGACGCCGAGAGCGCCCTGCTGCACGCGCTCCTGGAGGCCACCGAGCGCGACCAGCTTTCGCGCGCGCTGCCGGAAGGGTGGACGGAGGCCGGCGTGGTGAAGCGCATGGTGCGCCCGGACAGTCTGCGGGACGGGGCGCCGCGCACGGCCGCGCTGTGGGAAGCGCTGCACGCGCGAGGGTTCCACGCGTACCTCTTCGACGTGACGCCCGCGCTCCGTGCGCGTGGGACGGTGGGGCTGCCGGTGGCGGCGGCGGTGTTGGTGGACGCGGAGGAGGGGCCGGTGCCGCTCACCGCGGGCTATGCGTGCGCGCTGGAGCGGGACGAGGCGTTGCTCAAGGCCCTGCTGGAGGCCGCGCAGTCGCGGCTGACGGACATCCACGGCGCGCGCGAGGACGTGGAGGCGGCGGACCGCGACGCGGCGCTGGGGTTCGCCCAGGCGCTGTCGGAGGTGCGGCCCCGGCACCTCGCGGAGGACATCCCGGAGGTCGACTCCCGGCGCACGCGCACGGTGGCGGCGCGGGTGCGCACGGTGTTGACCCTGCTGGAGGGCGCGGGCTTCGCCCAGGTGGCGGCGATGGCGTTGGACGCCCCGCTGGGCGGGCTGCACGTGTGGAAGGTCGTGGTACCGGGCATGCGCGTATCGGAGCTCCTGTGAAGCGGCGGGCCGAAGACCTGGTGGTGTTCCTGGGGCCCTCGTTGCCCGCGGCGGAGGCGCACAAGCTGGCGCCGTGCACGGTGCTGCCCCCGGCGCGCCAGGGCGACGTGTGGCGGGCGCTGTCGCTCAAGCCCCGGGCGCTGGTGCTGGTGGACGGTGTCTTCGAGGCGCAGCCGTCGGTGTGGCACCACGAACTGCTCGCGGCGATGGAGGCGGGCGTGGCGGTGTTCGGCGGCGGCAGCATGGGCGCGCTGCGCGCCGCGGAGCTGGCCTCGCACGGCATGGTGGGCGTGGGCCGCATCTTCGGCTGGTACCGCGACGGCGTGGTGGTGGACGACGCGGAGGTGGCACTGCTGCACGCGGACGCGGAACACGGCTGGCGTCCGCTCACCGTGCCCCTGGTCAACGTGCGGCACGAAGCGGAGCGGGCGCGCAAGGCCCGCGTGCTGGGACGCTCCGGAGCGCAGGCCCTGGTGGACGCGGCCGCGGGCCTCTTCTACCAGGAGCGCACCTGGGCGCGGATCCGCGAGGCGGTGGCCCCCGCCTGGTCCGCCCCGTCGCTTTCGGCCTGGGATGCGTGGTTCGCGGACGGGGTGGAGGACCTCAAGCGGCTGGATGCCATCGCGTGCGTGCGCTCCGCGGCGGAGTTCGTGGGCCTGTCCGCCCCCGCGATGCCGGGCGCGCGGCGCAATCCCTCGTCGCTGGTGCGGCGTCGGCGGCTGGTGGAGGACGTGACGCGCGTGGGGGGCCGGGCCGTGGACTCCGGCCAGGTGCTGGAGCTGCTGCGCGGCGCCCCGGACGCGGCGGCCTGGGCGGAGGCGGGCCTGCGCAGGGCGCTGCTCGCCGGGTGGGTGCGCTCGCTGGGCCTCACGGTGACGGAGGAGGAGATCGCCACCGAGGAGGCCGCGTGGTGGAAGGAGCGGGGCGTGCGCTCTTCGCGCCGCGAGGCCTTCCTCGCCGCCAGCGGGCTGGACGCGCCGGGCCTGCGCCGGTTGTGTGAGACGCGCGCGCTGGAGCGGCTGGCCCTGGCGCAGGCCTCTCGGCTGCTGCCGGACGGGCCCTCGTGGGACGAAGCGCTGGCGTCCGAGGCCCGGCTGGGCGGCCAGTGGGAGCAGGCTGCCCGGGCGCTGCTGTCACAGGCGGATGCCACGGACGAGGACGCGGCCGAAGGCGACTGACGCGAGCAATCCCAGACAGCGAGGTCGGCAGGACCCCGCCGGGGAGCAAACCGCCGTGTCCGGGCGATACACCGTGTCTCACCGAAACCCGAAGGCCCCCGGGCTCCCTGCCGGGTTGGCCGTCCGCTCAGGGGTCCGCCTTCCCAGGACGTCGTGAAAAAACGTGACAGCCCCGCACGGCCAGCTAGGGTCAACCCCGGAGGTTGTCCGCATTGAGCACCGCTCCCTGGGTGGTTCCGCCGAGGTGGCCCGCGCCGTCAACGGCCGGGTGCGCTCGCGGTTTGCGGGGAATCCAACCTCCGTGGTGGGATGCGACAGGGAAGGTCTCCCCGGCGGTCTTGTTTCACCGACACCGCGCTCCTACTTCGCAGGTTGTGTCGCTTCTTGAGCCAGGGCTATGACGACGCCGCTCCACCCGGACCAACTGGAAGTCGGCCACCACGTCGGACCGTGGCGCATCGTCGGCTCGTTGGGGGCGGGAGGCTTCGGCCGGGTGTTCAAGGTGGAGCGGGGCGGGCACGTCTACGCGCTGAAGATTGCCTTGCGTCCGGCGGGGCCGCACGCCGCGGAGGAGGAGGACGTCAACGGCCGGCTGTCGCGTGAAGTGGCGGCGCTGCTCGCCTGCGCGCCACATTCCAACCTGCCGCGCGTGCACGCGGTGGATCGCTGGCCCGCGCCGCCGGATGGCTACTTCTTCCACGTCACCGACTACGTGGACGGAGAGACCTTCCACGAGTGGCGCTGGCGGGTGAAGCCGTCCGCGGCGCACCTGCTCACCGTCTACACGGAGGTCGTGCGGGTGGTGGCGGATCTGCACCGGCGGGGTGTGCACCACCGGGACCTGAAGGCGGACAACCTGCTCATCCGCCGCGTGGATGAGCGGCCGGTGCTCATCGACCTGGGCACGGCGCGCATCCCGGGCGCCTCCACGCTGACGGTGGGCGTGGCGCCCGCGTCCCCGCACCTGTTGCCGCCCGAGTGCGTGGCCTTCCTGCGCGAGGGCTCCTGGAAGTCGGGTGCGAACTTCGACGCGGGCGTGCCCGGAGACCTCTACGCGCTGGGCGCGCTGCTCTATGAATCGCTGACGGACGGCTACGCGTTCGACCCGAGGCTGCCCTACGACCGGCTGCTGCCCGCCATTGAGACGGTGGTGCCGCGCGCCCCGCATGAGGTGAACCCCAAGGTGCCCCAGGCCCTGGGCGACATCGCGATGCGGCTGCTCTCCAAGCGCCCCGAGGATCGCTATTCGAGCACGGAGACGCTGCTGCAGGCCCTCTGGGAGGCCGCGAAGGACAAGCGCCATCAGGAGTGGAAGCTGTCGCTGGACATCCCGGTGGACCGGGAGGCGCCGTTGGTGGACCGGGGCGTGGTGTCGCTGTCCCAGTTCCCCGGGACCGCCGGGCCCGTCCATGAGTCGGAGCCCGTGCCGGATCGGGTCGCGACCCCAGGTCCATCCACCGAGTTGCCTCCGTCCCCTGATGCGTCCGTTCCAGGGGAGGAGACGCCCCTGGACGTTCCACTGTTGTCCGGGGCGCGGCGTCACCGCATCGCCGGGTTGCTGGGCCTGGGGGTCCTGCTCCTGGGCCTGCTGGTCTTCGGTCTGTTCCGGTCGGTTCCGAGCACCCGCCGCCCCGCTGTCCCGCTTGATTCAGAGAAAGGAAGTTCGTCCGTGACGCCAACCCCGAGTCTTCCCGACGCCTCCGTGCTCGCGGTGGCGTCCGCCCCGGATGCGGGGGATTCCCCCGAGGAGGCGGCATCCGCGCCCGTTCAGGACGCCGAACGGGTCGCGGCCACGCCCACGACCGTGAAGCCTCTGCGCACGGACGGGGGGGTGCTTCGCAAATTCGCCGGAGCGGCCGCCGCGGCCTGCGTGGGTGCTTCCTGCGGGGGCGGCACGGGCAGGATCCGCAGCGAGGGCGACACCCACGACCCGTGCCCCAGGGGGGCCGCCAAGGCCATGCGGGAGCTGAAGATTCCACCCCAGGGGGTCTCCCTTTGGACGTCCGCGGTGGAGGACCAATATGTGGGCTTTGTCCCGATCTCCCCGGGATTGCGGTCCATGAGGATCGACTCATTTCCCCCGTGGGGTGGCAGGGGCGGGGAACATCGCATGAAGGTGAGAATCATCTTCGGGAAGACCCGCACGCGGTTCCTGGTCACGGAGGTGACCAAGGCGGATGGGACCATCCTGCCGGTCTGCATGGATTACATTTCGGACGAGGATCGCCTGCCCGGCTTTGAGTCGCAGCCCCCTCGACCGGGGAGTCGAACTCCGCCGGACACGGCCACGGTTCGCCAGGTCCCGGGCCACTTGCAATACGTGGTTCCGGTGCAGTCCTTCGTGAACGTGGACGAGGGCTGACGGCTCGCTTCGCGGGGTCGCACTACCCAGGGGGAGGGGGCCTCGTG
>NZ_RAVZ01000248.1 GCF_003611635.1 Corallococcus terminator
AGGGGCCGGCGTCGGCCGGACGGCGGGAAGCGGTGGGGCGGCCTCGCGCGGTGTCGTGGAGGCGCCCGCGCGCAGGGGCAGGGTGAGGGTGAAGGTGCTGCCCTCGCCGGGCGTGCTGCTCACGGTGACGTCGCCGCCCAGCAGGCGCGCCAGATCGCGGGAGATGGACAGGCCCAGGCCGGTGCCACCGTACTTGCGGTGGGTGCTGCCGTCGGCCTGACGGAACGCCTCGAAGATGACGCCCTGAAGCTCCGCGGGGATGCCGATGCCGGAGTCGCGCACGGCGAAGCCCACGAGCCCCGCGCCCGCCGTGGAGACGGTGAGGGAGACCTCGCCCCGTTCGGTGAACTTGAAGGCGTTGGCGAGCAGGTTCTTGAGCACCTGCCCCAGCCGCTGGGGATCCGTCTCCAGGGTGGAGGGCGCGTCCGGCGCGACGGTGAAGGCGAAGCGCAGACCCTTCTGCTTCGCGACGGGCTGGAAGGTGAGGCCCAGCCCTTCCACGAAGTGCTGGAGGGACACGGGCTCCGCCTGCACCTCCACCTTGCCCGCCTCGATGCGCGACAGGTCCAGGATGTCGTTGATGAGGGCGAGCAAGTCGTTGCCCGCGGAGCTGATGGTCTGCGCGAACTTCACCTGTTCAGCGGTGAGGTTGCCTTCCTTGTTGTCCGCCAGGAGCTTCGCGAGGATGAGCGAGCTGTTGAGCGGCGTGCGCAGCTCGTGGCTCATGTTGGCCAGGAACTCCGACTTGTAGCGGTTGGTGCGCTCCAACTCCGTGGCCTTGTCGGTGAGGGTCACCTGCGCCTGGGCCAGGTCGTCGCGCTGCGTCTCCAGCAGGCTCGCCTGTTCCTCCAACTGGGCGTTGGTCTGCTCCAGCTCCACCTGCTGCGTCATCATCCGCGTCTGGGATTCCTTGAGGACGCGGCTCTGCTCTTCAATCTCCTCGTTGGAGACGCGCAGCTCCTCCTGCTGGGCTTGCAGCTCCTCGGCCTGGCGGCGCGTCTCTTCCAGGAGCTGTTCCAGGCGGGTGCGGTCGTGGGATGCGCGCACCGCGACGCCAATGGATTCGGACACGCGCTGGAGCAGCTCCAGGTCCGACGGGTGCACCGGGTGCAGGAAGCCCAGTTCCACCACCGCGTTGACCTGCCCGTCCGCCTTCGCGGGGGCGATGAGCACGTGGCGGGACAGGCCCTGGCCCAGGCTGGAGGAGACGGGCAGGTAGCCTTCCGGCACGTCGCGCAGGTGGAAGGCGCGGCCGTCCTTGAGGGCCTGTCCGGCGAGCCCGTCACCGGGGCGCAGCAGGTCCCCCCTGGATTCGAAGCCGGGGGGCAGCGCATGGCCGGCGACGCGGCGGAAGCGGTTCGTCGCGTCCGCGAGGTAGAGGGCGCCCACCTGGGCATCCAGCGTGTCGGCGAGGACGCGCAGCACGTTGTCGCCCAACTGCTCCAGGCGCTGTTCGCCCTGCATGCGCGTGGAGAGGGCGTTCTGGCCCGCCTGGAGCCAGGCTTCGATGCCCCGGGCGCGGAAGTCGCGCGCCGCGATGGAGCCCGAGATGCCGATGAGGGCGAGCAGCAGCGCGGAGCCGGCCCAGGTGACGAGGAGGGACAGGCTGGCGGAGGCCTGGAATTCGGCGCTGCGGTCGGCGAGCAGCTTGCGTTCGTCGATCTCCATCTCCTCCACGGTGGCGCGGATGGACTGCATCACGGAGATGCCGCGGTCCTGCTTCACGATGGCGATGGCGCCCCGGCTGTCGCCTCGCAGTTGCAGATCGACGGTCTGTTGCAGCTCCGTCATCTTGTCGGTGACGGCGTTCTCCAACTGCGTCAGCCGCTGCTGCTGCGCGGTGTTGTCGGCGGTGAGCTCCTTCAGGTACGCGAGCTGTCCGGGCAGCGACTTCTTCGCGCGGACGTAGGGGTCCAGGTAGCTCTCCGCGCCGGTGAGAAGGAAGCCGCGCTGGCCCGTCTCCGCGTCCTTGAGCGTGGACAGCAATCCTTCCAGCTTCTCCACCACCTCCAGCGTGTGCGTCACCATCCTGCCGGCCGCGGTGCGCGTCTGGAGCATGCGGTAGGAGAGGAACGCGATGATGAGGATGGCCACCGCGGCCATGGCGAAGCCCGCGAAGGTGGCGGGGGGCAGCGAGGGGCCGAAGCGCTCGACGCGCGGGGCGTCCTTCACGGAGGACGGGCTCATGGGCACCGCCCCTCGGAGCACGGGAGGACGTGAATCAGGATGGAGCGCACGGAAGGAGACCCGTCCGACGAGGGTGGACGGATCGCGTACCACGCGGGACCGCGCGTTCCGGGGAGTGTCTGGGGCGAAGTGTCGGCTTGTGCGCGGGCGCCTGCCCCGGAGGCCTAGAAGGCCCCGGACACGCCCACCATCTGCCGGCCAATCGAGGGGTTGAGCGACAGGGAGGAGGCCCGGCTGGAGGAGGGCGCGGCGGCGTCGGTGCGGCCGTGCAGGAGCAGGGGCACCGCCACGCCGAACGCGGAGCCGATCACGGCGCCGGTCAGCACGTCGGACAGGTAGTGCTTGTCCGCGCCCATGCGCAGGAGGCCCACGGACGCGGCCAGCGGCAGGCCCACGGCCCAGATGAGCCCCTGGTGCTTGTAGCCACGCAGCGAGGCGACGGTGCCGGCGGACACGGCCAGGGAGAAGGCCAGGTTGGTGTGCCCGCTGTAGAAGGACAGGTTGTTGTCGGTGGGGTGGGCGGTGAGGCCCTTGTCGGCGTCGGACAGCACGTGGACGAAGGGGCGTTCGCGGCCCACGGTGAACTTCACGGCCTGGTTGACGACGGACGCGATGACGGCCGTTTCAATCATGATGGTGGCGTCCTGGGCGAAGTACTCGCCGGACGCGCCGGTGGCGCGGCCCGCGGCGTACTGGGCGCCGAGCAGTCCCAGGGGCAGGCCCGCGAACCCGATGATGTTGCTCCAGGTGTCCGCGCGCTTGCGGGACGCTTCGGTGGTGCCCGCGATGCCCCGGCCCCAGCGGTCCAGGCGGTTGAGCGTGTCGGTGCCATCCGGCGCGCGGTCGCACCAGCGGCACTGGGCCGGGGCGAGGTTGTCCTTGAACACGGTCTCGCTGGAGATCCACAGCGCGCCCGCGGCGCCGGTGATGATGCCGTCCCGGGTCCAGTTGAAGCGCAGGGCGTGGGGCGCGTCGGAGGCCGTGTCCTGGGCGGAAGCGGGCGCCAACGGGGCCAGCGTCAGGAGGAACAGGCAGAGGGTGGCGAGGGTCCGGAAGGAGGCGGGCATATGGGGCGGCGGAGCATAGAGGCGCTCCACCCCCGTCCGGCAATCCCTGTTATCAGTGGAGCAGCGGGCGTTGGGCTTGTCCTCGATGGCCCCAGGCGTCAGCCGCTGGCTTCCGCTCGACTCCCGGATGGGTGCTGGCTCCAGGGGAGGCACGCGTGGGCTATCGCGGATTGCAACGGTACCTGATGCTGTCGCTGAGCGTGGAGGCCTTCTCCTGCGACCGCCTGGACGTGGACGGAAGCACGGCGGTGCAACTCCTGGAGCTGCGTCCAGGTGCGTTCGCTTCCGTGGGCATAGGGGTGGACGATGCGCGCTGAATTCCTGCTCGGGTGCGTGGCCCTCCTCTTCACCGGTTGCGCCTCGTTGCCTCCCGGGCCCGGAAGGAAGCTGAACTCCACGTCCCGCACGGCCACGGACTCTTCTGGGGGGCGAGCGTTGAGCGACGCAGCACGGCGTGCATCCGCCCCTGAGATGAGCGTCACGCCCTTTGATGAAGCGCCGCCGCTGTACCGCCGCAAGGCCGTGCGCGAAGTGGTGACGGGCGCGAGTCCCCTCCGTTCGGTGGCCATGGCGAGCGTCACAAACCCCGACGTGCAGTGGGACGGCTGGGAGCAGTTGTTGAAGAGCGCGGGGTTGGAGGCGAGGGACGAGCGCCCACTGGGAGGAGCGCTGACGCCCACGCAAGCGGCGCGGCTGCTGGGCGTGCTGCTGGGGAAGCCCGTCACCCTGGGCACCTTCCCGCCTCGCATGGCCGCGGCTTTCATGCTGCGCGAGGTGTTGGAGGGAGGAGCGGTTTCTCGGGAGGAATTGTCCCGTCGGGTGGAGCGCTTCTCTCGGGAGCAGGTCGCGGTGCTGCGACCCGACGGCTATCTGGCGTGGGCCCTCACCGGGCGCACCCAGCAGAAGGTGGCACCCGTGGAATGGCGGGAGGGGGCATTTCGCGCGGGCAACTTCGAACTGGGCCGCTTCTACAGTGGCAAGGGCGGTGTCTTCCGGACCGTGGATGCACAGCTCCGCGAGGCGCAATGGCGCCCTCTGGCCGAGGTGTACGACGACGCGGACTTCATCAACCGCTCGCTGGACGGCGCGGGAGATGCCTTCGTGGAGCTGTACCACGCGCTGGGACAATTGCTTTCGCATCCCGTGGACAGCATCGCGGGACTGAGAAACCTGCCGGCGGGCGTGGCGGCCCTCATCACGTCCTCGCCCATGTACTGGGAGCGCTTCCAGTCCATGACGCGTGGCGAGCAGATCCGCGAGGTGTCACGACTGACGACGGGGGTTCTCATCACCTTGGGTGCGGCCTCGGCCACGACGCGGACGCTGAAGGTGATGGCTGCGGGCGCGGAAGCCACGGTGCCGGTGCTCTCGCTGTCGGTGGAGGGGGTGCTGGCACTGGAGCGCGTATCGGTGCCGGTGGGACGCGCGGCGGTGTTGAGCGGCGGGCCTGGGGCGGCCATCATCCTCCAGCGGTCCAACACGGCCTCCAAGGGCACGTCGCCTTCCAATCATGGGCCTGGGCAGTGGGGGCCCGCGAAGGAGTCGATGTCCGCGCGAGCCCGGCGCTATCAGGAGCAGATCACGGGTCACTCGGCCGATGAGGCGTATTGGGTCGGGGGCACGAGCACGAAGGCCGGGGGGATCAAGTTCGATGGGTTCAAGGATGACGTGCTGCTGGAGGCGAAGGGGCCGGGCTACGCGAAGTTCTTCGAAGGACTGAGGCCCAAGGAATGGTTCCGCCACTCAGGGGCTGTGGACCTCGTTGAACAAGCTCGGCGGCAGACCCAGAAGATCATGGGGACAGGGATACGGATTGAGTGGCATGTGGCCGAAGCGAACGCCGTGAATCCAATCCGCCGGCTTTTGGATGGAGCGGACGTTGGAGGCATCAAGGTTGTCCACACCCCGGCACATTGAGAGGAGGACCTCGTGGCTGAGCAGCCTGAAGCAGAGGATTACTACGTGGGTGCCTACTGGGGGCCTCGGAAGGAATCCCCGGAGGACTGCGCGCGTCGCACCGCTGAATTCCTCACGCTCCTGGCCTCATGTGATCCACTCCTTGCCCATTGGTACAAGCCCGCTCGAACACGCCAGGAAGCCCGAAAGTCCCCCTTGATGCCGCCGGAGCTGGCCACGCTCACCGAGTCGTTCCGGCGTGGCGTCAACCGGGAGAAAGGGGGGCCGGCCATCGAGCAACTCGGGTTCACGTTCTGGTTTGGCAACGGAGGCGCCAGAGGGGAAGACGTGGATCTGCGTATCACCTGTGGTGACCATGGTGGTGCCACCCCCAACTCCTGCGTGATGACGCTGCCGAGCCGCGGGGCGAATGCGGAGCGGCTCATCACCGCCCCGATGCTGGTGGGCGTGCTACGCAGCATGACTCAGGCCTGGGACCCTGATTGGGCCTTGGCCACCTCGTGGGACCACCGTGCGGCGATGGGCGAAACGCCCAGGGCTGGCGGGTTCGTGGGTTGGGTCACGTACCTGCCGCGACGCCGGGGGACGGTGCCCCCGTTGCCAGCCCCCGTCCGCATCGAGCCCGTCGAGAACCGGGGGACGCTCATTGTCCTGGCCCCAGAGCGGTTGACCGCGAGCAACCCCGAGCATGTCGAACGGGGAAGGCGCGTGGGCGAACTGCTGGCCAGGGCCGGCATGTTGGAACCCGTCGTGGATTGAGGGGCACACCCGGGGACGGAAAGTGACTCCCCTCGTATCCCCTGGGGACGGGGCTACGATTTCACCCCCAACTCCAGCAACGTGTCGCTCTCCGACGGATCGAGCCGCTTGTCGCGCAGGGGGACAGCCTCCTCCGCCGCCGTAGGGCGGTGGACCGTCGCGGTTCCGGGTTGGATGGCGTTCCCGCGACGTCGGACTTCCCGGGTTCCGGAGGACAGCAGGCGGGCGGACAACGGGCCAGGGTGTGGGAATGAGACGAAAGGAGCATGAAAAGGGCGCCCCTGGCCGTTCTAGAGTCCTCGCCCCGCATGTCCCGTCCTGGCCGCACACTCCACGTCTTTCCCGATGCCGCGCGCCGTCAGGCGGCGCTGCGGGCGGAGCGGCGTGTGCGGGGCGTCTCCCTGGGCGCCCGCCTGCTCACGTGGGACGACTTCGTCCACGCGCTGGGTGGGGCGGGGGAGCTCAACCGGCGCCCCTGTCCGGCGACGGCGGCCCGGGCGGTGGTGGCCGGGTTGGGCGGCGCGCTGGGCACCACGCCGTTCGGTGACTACGTGCGCGAGCCCGCGTTCGCCCGGGCCGCGGCGGACGTGCTGTTGGATTTGAAGGCGGGCCGCCTCTCCGCGCGTGAATTGCAGGACGCCGCGGAGGTGCTGCCCCCGGAGCGCCGCACGCGCGTGCGCGTCCTGGCCCGGCTGTACCACCTGTACGAGCAGCGGATGGCGGAGCTGGGGCTCGCGGACCGCGAGGACGTGCTCCGGGGCGCGCGTGAGGCGTTGGACCGGGGCGCGTGGCCCTCGGGCTGGGACGGGGTGACGGGGCTGGTGCTCCACGGGGTCTACGACGTGCGGCCGTCGAAGCTGGAGCTGCTGTTGGGGCTCGCGGCGGCGTGCGAGTCGCGGCGGGTGTCGCTGCGCGTGGAGACGCCGGTGGGTGGCTCGCCGGTGGCGGACGCGGCGCTGGCGGCGCTGTTCCGGGCCTTCGAGAACCGGGGCGAGTCGATGCCCCACGTGGACCTCTTCAAGGCGGACGTGACGTTCGAGGGCCGGCCCTTCACGGACCTGGGTCGGCACCTGTTCTCGCCCCGCGCCGCGCGCGACGTGTTGAAGGACGCGGTGGACGGGTTGACGGTGTGGAACGCGACGTCCGCGCGCGAGGAGGCCCGCATCGTGGCGCGCGACGTGCGGAGGCTCATCGCGGCGGGCAGCGCGCCGTCCGACATCGCCATCACGTACCGCGACCTGGGCCCGGAGGCGGGCTGGCTGGCGGAGGCGCTGGGAGAGCTGGGCGTGCCCGTGCGCCTGCCCTGGGGCGAACCGCTGGCGCTCGCGGGGCCGGTGCGCCTGGCGCTGGAGCTGCCGGTGCTGATTGAAGACGGCTTTCCGGCGGAGCGCGTGGGGGAGATCATCGGCAGCCGCTACGTGCCGTCGTTGTCGCGCGGAGGGCCGGATGCGCCCGCGGCGCTCCTGGCGTTGGCGGCCGCGCGGGATGACCGGCTGGGCGCGACGCGAGGCAAGGGCGCCTACGACGTGCGGCTGGAGGACCTCGCGCGCCGGATGCAGGCCCAGGGCGGCCGGCACAAGGAGGACGCGGTCCGGGTGATGGCCGTGCGTGCGCTGCGCGACCGCGTGATGCGGCTCATCAACGAGTGCCGCCACATCCCGAAGGAGGGCACGGCCGCGGAGCTGGTCGCCGCGTGGTGGAAGGTCGTGGAGCGGCTGGGCCTGCTGGACTCCGCGGGCAAGCTGGAGCCGCGCGAGGAAGGCAGCCTGGGGGCACGCATCGAGGACGCGAGGGCCCGGGACGACGCGGCACTGGCGGCATTCCAACAGCGGATGGAGGCGCTGCTGCGCTCCCTGCACGCGGTGGGCGGCGGTCCGGAGATCACCCGGCGCATGCTGGGGCGGTGGCTGGCGGATGCGCTGCGGGACGTGCACCTGCCCGCGCGCGGACCGACCACGGGCGCGGTGGAGGTGCTGGATTTGAGCGAGGTGCCGGGCCGCACCTTCCGCCACCTCTTCGTCGCGGGGCTCACCGAAGGACGGCTGCCCGGGCGCGACCCGCCGTCGCCGCTGTTGGGGGACGCGGAGCGCGTGGCGCTCAACCAGCACCTGGGCCGGGACGTGTTCCGGCTGACGGGCGGCGAGTTCGATGACCGCGCGCCCTGGAGGCTCACGGAGGACCGGCTGCTGTTCGCCAGCGCGCTCGCGGCGGCGGAGTCGTCGCTGAGCCTGTCGTTCGCGGTGAAGGCGTCGGGCGGGCAGGAGCAGGTGCCCTCGGCCTTCCTGGAGGAGGTGCGCCGGCTCACCGCGCATCACTGGCGCACGCGCACGCTGCCGCCGGTGCTGCCGTTGGACGAAGTGCTCACGCGCACGGAGCTGCGGCGCACCGTGGCGCTGGAGGCGCTGGCGGGGCAGTCCTATCCCAGCCTCCGCGTCACCGAACCGGATCCCGCGGGCAAGATCCTCAAGGACCGCTTCGGCACGGAGGACTGGTTCCGGGGCGCGCGGGAGCTGGCCCACATGGAGGCCGCGCGCCTGCGCTTCTTCGGCAGCGACGACGAGGCCACGGGCGAGTTCACCGGCGGCGTGCAGGGGCCGGAGCTGGAGCAGAAGCTGCGGGAGACGTTCCACTTCGGCCTGGAGCGGCCCCTGTCCGCGAGCGCGCTGGCGCGCTTTGGCAACTGTGGCTTCCAGGGCTTCGTCGCGTACGGGTTGAAGGTGGCGGAGCCGGTGATCCCCGGCGAGGAGTTCGACGCCCGGGGACGCGGCACCTTCTGGCACCGCGTGATGGAGGAGGTGTTCAAGGCGCTCCGGGACGAGAAGCTCCTGGGACAGGCGCCGGAGGACATCCCCAAGGAGGTGCTGGAGAAGGCCGTGAAGAAGGCCAGCAAGCACTTCGAGGAGCTGCACCACGTGGGGCACCGCGAGCTGTGGAAGCTCGCGGGCGAGAAGGCCCATGCGATGGTCCGGCGCATCCTCACGGATCAGGTCCGGGGGCTGCCGTTTGATCCGCTGAAGCCGGAGGGCTTCGAGTTGAAGTTCGGGCCCGCGGCGAAGGATCCGCGCTGGAGCGACGTGAAGCTGCTGGTCGCGAACGACGCCATCATCTTCGAGGGGCAGATCGACCGGCTGGACACGGCCGGCGTGGAAGTGGGCGTCATCGACTACAAGACGGGCCGTCTGGACAAGCGCACGCTGAAGGAGAACCTGCTGCGCTCGGACTTCCAGCTCCCGCTGTACCTCTACGCGGCGCGCGAGAGCGGCCATGTGGGCGCACGCAACGCGGCGTGGTTCTCGCTGCGCACGGGGGCCAGCATCCACTTGTCGGACGTGATGCCGCCCGCGGAGCTGGAGGACCTGCTGTCCACCGACCCGGAGGTGCGTCAGCGCGTGGCGGAGGCGCAGGGGCTCAACCTGCCCAACGCGGTGGAGACGCTGGTGACGCGCCTGCGCAACGGGGACTTCCCGGCGCGGCCCAATGACTGCGGAAGGTGCGGCTACCGCGCGGTGTGCCGCATCACCGAACGGCGCGTGATGGACGAGGGAGGCGGATGAGCGACACCGCGCCCCACATGCTCGCGCTGGAGAAGAACCTGGCCCTGATGGCCGGCGCCGGCGCGGGCAAGACGTACAGCCTGGTGACGATGACGCTGCACCTGTTCGCGGGAGCGCGCGAGGCGGTCCCCACGCTGCGGGTCGCGGGAGCGCGCGAGGCGGTCCCCGCGCTGCGGCCGTCGCGGCTGGGCATGCTCACGTTCACGGACAAGGCCGCCGCGGAGATGCGCAAGCGGGTCCGCGAGCGGCTGGACGCGCTGGCCCAGGGCGATGTGCCGCTGGACGCGGAGAAGGACCTGCGCGCGTCGCTTACGAGGCTGGAGCGGCCGTTCCCCACGCAGGATGAATGGCGCAAGGTGCGCGAGGAGCTGGGCGCCGCGACGGTGGGCACCTTCCACTCGCTCTGCGGGCAGATCCTGCGTCGCGCGCCGCCCGCGGTGGGCATCGATCCCGCCTTCGAGGTGCTGGACGAGCTGGAGTCGTCGGGCCTGCTGGAAGATGTCACCGAACGCGTGGTGCTGGACGCGCTGGAGGGCGGTGACGCGAAGGTGCGCGAGCTGTGCGCGGAGCTGGGCTTCTCCGGTTCGGGCTTCTCCGACGGACTCGTGGCCGCGCTGATGGATGTCTACCGCACGCTGCGCGAGGAAGGCCTGAAGGCGGCGACGGCCCGCGTGGGTGACGGCGCGGCGGACAAGGTGCAGCTCGAAGGCCTCATCCAGGACTGCCGCCGGCTGTGCAACGAAGCCCGCGCGCAGGACGCGAAGGGCGAATGGAGCTCCCTGCTGTCCGTCTGTGAGCGGGCGCTGGAGGGAATGGCGCCGGACACGTTCCTCCAGACGGAGCGCTTCCCGGCGCTGCGGAACGCGCTGCTGTCGGAGCCGCGCAACCTGGCGCACCTGCGCAAGGGCGCGGGCGCCTGCCTGAAGGAACTGCTCTGGAGGGTGAAGGGCAAGAGTGACGGCTCCGTGCGGCGGCTGGAGGATGCATACGCCGCGTGGCGCACGGCACCCTTCGAGGAGACGTTCCGCGACCTGCTAGGCCAGTTGGAGACGCGGCACGACGCGGAGCTGTCCAGGCGCAACGTGTTCGACTTCACCTCGCTGCTGGTGAAGGCGCGTGACCTGCTGCGCGACCACCCGGAGTTCCGCCAGCAGATTCAGGAGCGGCTGGGCGCGCTGCTGGTGGACGAGTTCCAGGACACCAACCGCTTGCAACTGGAGCTGGTGTTGCTGTTGTCGGAGCGGCGAGAAGGTGGCCCGCGAGAGCTGGCGCCAGGCGCCGACCTCGTGACCGCGCTGCCGCTGGAGCCCGCGTTCCTGTGCGCGGTGGGCGACCGCAAGCAGTCCATCTACGAGTTCCGAGGCGCGGACGTGTCCGTGTTCACGGTGCTGGCGGCCAAGATTGAAGCGGAGGGCGGGGCGCGCGGCTTCCTCCAGCACAACTACCGCTCGCTGCCCGGCGTCCTGTCCTTCTTCAACCGCGCCTTCGCCGGGCTGCTCGTGGCGAAGGAGGCGACGCCCCGTCCGTTCGAGGTCGTCTACGACGCGGCGACGGACGACCTGTCCCCCACGCGCCCGGAGCTGGCGGAAGGGCCGGTGGTGGAGCGCTTGACGCTGCCGGAGGCCGACACCGCTCCGGAGCTGCGCGAGTACGAAGCGGACGCGGTGGCGCGGAGGCTGCGCGTGATGCTCGCGCCCGGAGCGCCCGCGACGGTGATGGCGGAGGACCGCAAGGGCCTGCGTCCCGCGCGAGGTGGCGACGTGGCCATCCTCTTCCGGACCTTCACGCACCTGGAGGAGTACCGCACGGCGCTGATCCGCCACGGCGTGCCGCACCGGGTGCTGCGCGGACGCGGCTTCTACGGAGCACAGGAGGTGCGCGACCTCGCCTCGTTGCTGGCGCTCCTGTCGGACGCGGACGACGCGCTGGCCTTCGCCGCGGTGCTGCGCTCGCCGCTGGTGGGCCTGTCGGATGCGTCGCTGTTCCGGCTCGCGGGGGACCTGCCGCTGTCGCTCGGCTCGCCGCGACTGGTGGACGCGGACGTGCGCGCCGCGATGTCCGCGCGCGAACAGGCACGGCTCTCGCGCTTCCTGGACCTCATCCCCGTGCTGCGAAGGGAGCGCGACCGCCTGGGCGTGCACGTGCTGCTGCACGCGGCGCTGGAGGCGACGGGCTACCGCGAGGCGCTGGCGGGCTCACCGTACGCGGAGCAGGCGAGCGCCAACGTGGAGAAGCTCCTGTCCCTGGCGGCGCGACGGGACGAGCGGGGAACGGGCGGCTGCGTGGCCTTCGCGCGCGAGCTGCGCCAACTGGCGGACTCCGACCCCAACGAGGCGCAGGCGGATCTGCTGGACGAAGGCGACCCGCGCGCCGTGCAGCTCTTGACCATCCACCGCGCCAAGGGCCTGGAGTGGCCCGTGGTGGTGGTGCCTGGAATGGGAGGCCGCAGGCGCACCACGTCCGCGCGCGCGTACTTCGAGCGCTCGTTCGGGCTGGCGCTGCGGCCCTGGATGCCGGACTCGCTGGACACCTTCACCTCCGAGCGCTTCGAAGCGGTGCGCGCGGAACTGAAGGCCCGCGAGGACGCCGAATACCTGCGCCTGCTCTACGTAGCCCTCACCCGCGCCAAGGACCTGCTGGTGTTGTCGGGCGGAGAGGAGAAGCGCGCGGGCACCGATTCGTGGTGGCACCGCGTGGACCGCCGGCTGGAAGCGGATCCGGCGCTGCGCACGCTCGCGCTCGACGTGGATGTGGAGCAGTTGCCGCCGCCCGCGGATCCGGAGCCGCCCACCGCGCAACAGGAGGCCGAGGCCGAGGCCCGTGTCGAGTCCGCCCTGGCCCGCGTGTCCGGGTCCGCATCCGACGACTTCGAGACGGGGCGCTCACGGGCCTTCGGCGCTGGACCCGACGAAGGGGGCGCGGCGTTCGACGAAGCCCCGGCCATCGCCTCCGTGCGCGCGGTGCAGGACTTCCTCTCGTGCCCGCGCCGCTATCACCACCTCCACCGGCTGGGGCTCGCGGTGGGCTCGGAGCCTTGGGAGGCGCCCGCCCGGTCGGCCCCGCTGCTGGTGGATCCGGAGGGCTGGTTGCCGGTGGAGCGTCCGGATCAGTTGGTGACGCGGCTCTTGCGGCAGGTGGACCTGTCCCTGGCGGGGCCGGACGCGGAGGCCTCCGAGCGCCGGGCGCACCTGGAGCAACTGCTGCGCGGCGCGGGCCGTGATCCGGGCGAAGAGGGCCTGGGCGACGTGCTGGCCACGGCGGAGCGCTTCCTGGGCACGCCCTTCGCGAAGCGGCTCGCGGCCACGCCCGCGTCCAGCGTGCACCGGGGGCTCGACTTCGTGCTGGACCTGGAGGACGGCGCCGCGCTGGAGGGGATGATGGATCTGCTCTGGGAATCGCCGGAAGGGGAGGCCGTGGCGGTGCTCCTGCGCCCGGGCGCCCGCCATCCCCTGGGGCCGGCCGCGTGCGCGCACGAACTGGCGGCCCTGGCCCTGGCGGCTTCGCGGATGGTGCGTGACGGGGTGCCGGTGCGGGTGGGGGTGGCCTTCCTGGGCGAAGCCTCCCCGGAGCCGGAGTTCCTGCCGAAGGGGACCGGGGATGCGGGGGCGGTGCGCCTGCTTGCCCAAGGTGTCCGGTCACTTGTCCAGTCCGAATCACTGGGGACCGGGGTGGGGTGGGACAAGGCGGCCTGCCAGGCCCTTCATTGCGGCTTCGCGGAACACTGTCACCCGGCCCCTCCCGCGTGCTAAGCGGCGGGCACCATGCCGAACGTCGTCGTCATCGGAGCGCAGTGGGGAGATGAAGGGAAGGGCAAGGTCGTCGACCTGCTCACCGAGCATGCCCAGGTGGTCGTCCGTTTCCAGGGCGGCAACAACGCGGGGCATACGCTGGTGGTGGGAGGCCAGAAGACCGTCCTGCACCTGATTCCCTCGGGCATCCTTCACCCGGGCAAGACGTGTGTCATTGGCAACGGGGTGGTGGTGGATCCCGCCGTCCTCGTCGGAGAGATTGACGCGCTCAAGGTGCGCGGCTTCCTCAAGGATGACGCGCAACTGCTCATCTCCGACAACGCCCACGTCATCTTCCCGTGGCACAAGCTGCTGGACAGCTTCCGGGAGAAGGCCCGTGGCGGCAGCGCCATTGGCACCACCGGTCGCGGCATCGGTCCGGCCTACGAGGACAAGGTGGCGCGCCGGGGCATCCGCGTGCGCGACCTGCTCTTCCCGGAGCGTCTGCGCCGCCGCATCGACGAGCGCCTGCCCTCCGCGCTGGACGAACTCAAGGACCTCTGCGCCCAGGCGGGCGTGGACGTGCCCCGCATGGAGACGCCGCAGATCCTCGCGGAGTTCACCGCGCTGGGTGACCGGCTGCGTCCCTACGTGCACGACGTGTCGCTCTTCCTCTCCGAGCAGGTGCGCCGGGGCGCGCGCATCCTCTTCGAGGGCGCGCAGGGCACGCTGCTGGACGTGGACCACGGCACCTATCCGTTCGTGACCAGCTCCAACTGCGTGGCGGGCAACGCCGCGGTGGGCTCGGGCCTGGGTCCCACGGCCATCGACAAGGTGATGGGCATCAGCAAGGCCTACACCACGCGCGTGGGCGGCGGTCCGTTCCCCACGGAGCTGAGTGACGAGCTGGGCGAGCGGCTGCGCAAGGTGGGCGACGAGTTCGGCGCGACCACGGGCCGTCCCCGCCGCTGCGGCTGGCTGGACGGCGTGGTGCTGCGCTACGCGGTGCGCGTCAACGGCCTGTGGGGCATCGCGCTCACCAAGCTGGACGTGTTGAGCGGCATCAAGACGCTCAGCATCTGCAACGCGTACGACCTGGACGGCACGCGCGTCACGGAGCTGCCCGGCGACTACGAGGACCTGGCGCGCGTGAAGCCCATCTACGAGTCGCTGCCCGGCTGGGATGAGAAGCTCGCTGGCGTGCGCACCTTCGATGAGCTGCCGGAAGCCGCCAAGCGCTACGTGCGTCGCGTCGAAGAGGTCAGCGGCGTGCCTGTGGTGTGCGTCTCCGTCGGCGCGGACCGCGGCGAGACGGTGCTGCTGCAGAACCCCTTCCGCAGCTAGGAAGGGAAGGGACGCCCGGCGGCGCCGGGGAGGGCCTTGAAGGGGCCATCCCCGGAAGTGCAGGCCGGGCGTGTCTGAATCCCCCCACTGCCGTCTTCCTGGACGCCGTGCGCACCGCGCGTGGCCCGTGGACGGGAGGGGAATCCCCCAGGGCGTGGCGGATCGAAAACCGGCGGGATGATCTGGACCGGCTCGACCTGGGCTACGGTGATGTCACCCCCTGCATGAGGTAGGACCGGGGGCTCATCGCGCCTCATCGATCGCAAGGTCGGCTGACGGACGGTGGGGAGCACGGACCCGTGAGGGGCGTGGCTCGCAGGCAGTAGAAATCCTTGCCCGCCGGGGGCGAGGACGGGAGAGGGACATGGTTCGCACGCGCAGGTTCCAACTCGGTGTGTCGGCGGTGGTCTTGCTCGGCACGGCGTCGACGTCAGCCTGGGGGCAGGGGACGACCCCGGCGAAGGGAAGCGTCACCCGCACGGCTTCACCCGAAGCAGGTGCCCCCGTGACGGCACCGACCGCCGGGACGAAGACGCCCGCCGCCAGCACGCAGGCTCCCGTCGCCGAGGCGAAGGAGTCCGTCGCCCGCCCCGCGGAGCCCGCCGCTGCCGTCCGTGCGCAGGGCGCTTCCGCCGAAGCGAAGGAGCCCGCCACCCGCCCCGCGG